>DATJXV010000089.1:0-46345 GCA_035499955.1 Casimicrobiaceae bacterium | reverse complement strand
CTTAAGCTCACCCACGTCAACACGCAGGACGAACAGCCGAGGATCGTCCCGTTCAACCCGCTCGGCAAGATTCCCGCGCTCGTCCTCGACGACGGGAGCGTCCTCTTCGACTCGCCGGTGATCTGCGAGTATCTCGACGCGGAATTCGGCGGCCGCCGACTGCTGCCCGCCTCGGGGGCGGGGCGCTGGCGCGCGATGACGCGCGCCGCGCTGGCCGACGGCATCCTCGATGCGGCCATCCTCGTGCGCCACGAACGGCTGCGCCCCGCGGAGAGGCAATCGCCGGAGTGGATCGCACGGCACCTCGGCAAGATATACGACTCGCTCGACGCGCTCGAACGCGAGGCTGCATCGTTCGGCGACCATCTCGACCTCGGCTTGATCGGCGTCGGCGCAGCACTGGGCTATGTGCAGCTTCGCATTCCCGAGTGCAAGGACCTCACGCGCTGGCCGGCGCTCGCGCGATGGTTCGCCGAGGTGTCGAGGCGGCCGTCGTTCGAGCGCACCGTCCCACGAGTCTGATGCCGCAGCGGGTCATCCACGTCGGCATCGGCGTCTTCGGCAAGCGCTGGTGCACCGAGTTCCTGAAGTCGAACGTCGCCGACGGCACCATCGAGGTCGTCGCGCTGGTCGACGTCGACCCGAAGGCGCTCGCCTTCGGCCGCGACGCGCTTCGCATTCCCGCCGAGCGCTGCTACACCGACGCCGCGCGCGCGTTCGCCGAAGTCGAAGCGGACTTCTGCACGGTCGTGGTGACCCCCGAGCATCACGAGCGGGTCATCGATCTTGCGCTCGCGCACGGCCTCGACGTGCTCTGCGAGAAGCCGATCGCGGACACGATGGCCGCCACGCTGCGCGTCGCGCGCAACGTCGCCGCTGCGGGACGCCGGATGGCGGTCACGATGAGCCATCGCTTCGACCAGGACAAGGTCACGCTGCGGCGCATCGTGCGCTCGGGTGTGCTCGGCCGCATCAACGCGATCGGCATGCGCTTCCAGGGCGACATGCGCCAGCACATGGCGTGGAGCTCGCCGTTCCGCCACCGCATGCCGCATCCGCTGCTGGTCGAGGGCGCGATCCACCACTTCGACATCCTCGCCGACTTCGCGGGCGCGCGCTGCGACACCATCTACGCCTCGACGTGGAAGCCTGCGTGGGCCGAGTACGCCGGGGATACCGACGCGGTCGTGAGCGTGATCTTCGACAATGGCGTGCGCGCCTGCTATGAGGGCTCGGTGTCGAACGCGGTCGGTCTCAACACCTTCTACAAGGAGTACATCCGTGTGGACGGGGAGCGCGGCACGGCGATCCTCAACCACCGCGAGGTCGAGGTGTTCATGCGCCAGGACATCTGGCGCCAGCAAAGCCGAGAGGGCGAGGGGCAGAAGGTGCCGCTGCTCGCCCAGCCCAAGTGGATCAACCACTGGCTCGTCGAGCAATTCGCGCAGTGGCGCGATGGCGGCCCCGCAATGGAGACGCGCGTGGAGGAGAACGTCTTCACGTCGGCGATGATCTTCGCCGCCATCGAGAGCCAGCGCACGGGGCAGCCCGTCAAGCTTCCCGAATTCATCGCGCGAGCGGAGCGTGCGCTCGCGAAGGAGGCCGTGTAGATGGAACTCCGCAATCTAGGGAACTCCGGCCTTCGCGTGTCGGTCGTCGGCCTCGGCTGCAACAACTTCGGCGGCCGCATCGATGCCGCCGCGTCGAAGCCCGTCGTCCACCGCGCGCTCGACGCCGGAATCACGCTGTTCGACACGGCGGACAATTACGGCAACGTCGGCGGATCGGAAGCGATCCTGGGCGATCTCCTGGGCGAGCGCCGCAAGGACATCGTGCTCGCCACCAAGTTCGGCATGCCGCTGGACAAGGCGGAGACGATGAAGGGCGGCTCGCGCCGCTACGTCATGTCCGCCGTCGAGGCGAGCCTTCGCCGCCTGCGCACCGACTGGATCGACCTCTACCAGCTCCATCGTCCCGATGCGCTGACGCCGATCGAGGAGACGCTTCGCGCCCTGGACGATCTCGTGCGCCAGGGCAAGGTGCGCTACATCGGCTGCTCCAATCTCGCCGGCTGGCAAGTCGCCGACGCCGCGTGGACCTCGCGCCACCATGGCCTCGCCGCATTCGTGAGTGCGCAGGACGAGTACAGCCTGCTTGCGCGCGGGCACGAGGCGCATCTGCTCCCGGCGCTGCGAGCCTTCGGGCTCGGATTGCTGCCCTACTATCCGCTCGCCGGCGGGCTGCTGACCGGCAAGTACCTGCGCGAGGCGCCGCTGCCGCAAGGCGCGCGCCTCGCCTACACGAAGGCCGCCGCGGACAAGTTCCTGACCGAGCGCAACTGGGAGCGCGTACACGCGCTGTCCGCATTCTGCGCGGCACGCGGAAAGACGCTCGTCGAGCTCGCGTTCTCGTGGCTCGCCGCGCGGCCGCCGGTGGCGAGCGTCATCGCGGGCGCGACCAAGCCCGGGCAGATCGACGCCAACATCGCCGCCGCGGGCTGGCGCCTCGCCGCCGACGAAATGCACGAAGTCGACCGCATCACCGCGGCATAGGAGAGAAAAGCATGCGCAAATGGCTGTTGGCGCTCTGCGCCGTCGTTGCCGTATCGAGCGCGCTCGCGCAGGAGTATCCCAATCGCGCGGTGAAGATCATCGTGCCCTTCGCTCCCGGTGCGGGCAACGACACGCTCGGCCGGCTCACCGCGGAGTTCCTCACGCCGCGGCTCGGCCAGCCGGTCATCGTCGAGAACAAGGCGGGCGCAGGCTCGCAGATCGGCATCGACTTCGTCGCGAAGTCGCCCCCCGACGGCTACACGCTCGTGTGGGCGGCCTCCGACGGCGTCACGATCCTGCCGGCGGTCAAGCCCGGGTTGCCGTACAAGGTGCCGGACGACTTCGCCTTCATCGCGCGCATCGTGCAGATCCCGTTCGTGATCGCGGTGAATCCCGACCTGCCGATCAAGAGCATGAAGGACCTCGTCGCCTACGCGAAGGCGCACCCGGGGCAGCTCAAGTACGGGACCTCGGGCATCGGCGGCGGGCCGCACATGGGCAGCGCTCTGATCGAGAAGGCCGCAGGCGTCGAGATGCTGCATGTGCCCTTCAGCGGCGTCGCGCCGGCCATGAACGCGCTGCTCGCCAAGCAGATCGACATCGCGCTCGTCACCCCGCCGACGGTCAAGCCCTACACGGACAACGGCCAGTTCCGTGCCATCGCGACCACCGGCAAGGAGCGGCACCCCCTCTTCCCCGACCTTCCCACGCTGGAGGAATCCGGGCTGCCGGTGAGCGTGGTCGTGTGGTACGGCATCCTCGCGCCCGCCGGCACGCCCGAGCCCGTGCTCGCGCGGCTGCGCAAGGAGGTCGCCGAGGGCCTAGCGGACCCCAAGGTCGTGCAGCGCCTCACGACCCTCGGCTATCAGGTGTCGTATCTTCCCGGCGACGAGTTCAAGGCGTTCGTCGCGAAGGACGCCGAGCAGTGGAAGGAAGTGGCGAAGACGGCGAAGATCACGCTCGATTGATCGTCAGCGCACGATCATTTCCCGCACGCGGCCGCCGATCACATCCATCGCGGCGACCTCGAACACGCCGAAGGGCGTGAAGCCTCGACTGTCCTTGCCGCGGACGACGACGAGTCCGAGGGTCACGTCGAGCGATTGCTTGCGCAGCTGCACCTCGACGCCCGCGCCCGCCGGGAACACCCAGTCGAGCGCTTCGTAGTTGGTGAGCGACGTGCGGTACACATAGGTGCGGCCGTCGTGCTCGTACGCGACGGCGGCCGTCGCGCCTGGACTCCAGTGACCGTCGCCGGAGATGAAGGTGTTGGGCCCCGTGCCGGGCGGGTCGAGCGACTGCACGTGCACGACCCCGGTCGACGCGTTGTGCTTGAGTACGTGCGGCACGCCGTCGACGGTGAATGTCGTGATGATGGTGTAGCCGGGCAGCCACAGGTTTTTCGGATCGAGCGCGGTCGACGAAACGGGATCGGGCGCGACGTTGTTGCCGATGAGGCGCGAGATCTCGATGCGGCCCGTACCGCTCTGGTAGGCGACCATGTGCGGCACCCCGCGACTGACGAAGGTCGTCACGTGCGTCCACGGCACCGCGTTGTTGCCGGAATCGAAGCGCAGGTCGAGCCGCGGCTTGCCGGCGTCGTCGACGACTTCGTAGATCGCGAGTCGGCCGAGCGGGAGGCTGTGCGCGAGGAAATGCGGCAGTCCCAGGATGTCGAACGCGGACAGCGATGTCCAGAAGGGGTCGATGCGCACGCCCGGAGCGCTGCGCGGCGCAGGCACGGGATCGACGAGGCCGCTCGCCTTGTGCACCTGGTAGTCGCCGGTCGTGCCCGCGTAGAAGACGAACATGCCGAGATCGAGACCCACGAGCAGCCGCGACGGCTCCTCGAAGTAGAACGTGAAGATCGTCCACGACCCGGGCACCGTCGCCCGCGTGTTGACGCGGAAAGGATCGTCCACGTGCGAGAGCTTGTTCTGGATGGACCATTCGCAGATGGGGCAGAAGGGCTCTTTCCGGTGCCGCATCTTGCAATCGAGGCGCGGCCGGAACACCGCGCAGGGCGAATAGTGAGCGCCCTCGAACAGGCCCACGGTCTGCGCGGTGACGCCGGGCTGGGGCAGCTGTGCGTTCGACGCGGCAAGCGGCGTGCACGTGAGGTTCGGCAGGGACGAGGGCGCCGGTGTCGCGGGGTCCATGAGCTCATGCCAGCGAATGAGCGAGAACTTGGTCGGCCCCGTGTTCCAGAAGATGCGCAGCTGGTCGCGCGTGGTCCGCGTGGTGACGTTGAATTCGTTCGGCTCGACCGTCGAGTGCCTCGACGGCCCGTCGTTGTCGTACTCGTCCGCCAGGTCGAAGCCGCTGTGCCCGAGCTCGTGGATCGCGACCTGCTCCCAGCCGGGTTGCATGGCGAACCAGCCGACGTGGTTGGCGGCGCCCCCGCCATCGGCCTGCGTGTTGTCGACCAGCACGAGCGCCGTGGTCTCGAGCCCGGCCAGGAACGGCTCCGCCGCGATCGCGGCGGCCACCTTCGCGGCGTCTCCTGCCAGGTAGCGGGGGATCGGCGCTTGCGAGGCGCTCGTCTCCCGCGCCCGGCAGTACAGCGCGCCGAAGGGGGTAGCGAACGGCGAGGGCGCATCGTCGGGCGGGACCTGGCCGGCAGCGTTCGGCTTTCGCCAGTCGCAACGCGTCGCGTTGGTGATGTTGGCGATCGACACCAATGAAGGAACGAACAGCGCCGAGACCGTGAGCAGCGTCGGGAAGCGATGGAACGGCGATGTCTTGCGCAGCGCCGCGTCGAAGCTGCGCACCTGCGCGAGGAAGACGTCCAGCCGGCTGACGAGGAAGCCCTCGGACAGCACGACGATGTTCATGGCGCGCTTGCTGTTGCGGAAGCCTTGCGTCGGCGAAATGATGAAGAGCGCCATGACCGTTCCCTAGATCGACGTGAGGTCGAAGGTGAGGATCACGTCCGACGGGTCGTCACGTTCCGGGTCGGTCGGCGGCGGTCCGAACAGCAGGAGGGTGACGGCGCGCGGGATGACGGGCACCACGAGCTCGAACGTTCCTGTCGGATCGGCGGCGGTGGGCGCGGAAAGGTCGTCTTCGTCGAGCATCTCCGCACGAAACGCGATGGGGTCGTCCACGGACTCGCGGTACAGAATGTTCCCGGCCGCGTCGTGGATCTCGACCCAGTAGCCGCCCTGCTCGCCGAGCGGCAGAACGTCGTCGACCGTCGGCGGCAGCTGGTCCAGCACTTCGGCGAGGACGAGCTTCGCGAACGGATCGTTGCCGAAATCCTCGAACGTGTAGCTGAAGACGAGACGCAGCAGCGTCTGCGGCTGTTGCGCATCGTCCGCCTGTGCGAGCGCCATCCACGTCGCGGGATCGAGCCCGCCGGTGGCAGGCAGGAATTGCTGCGCCTGGAACGCGCTCAGTGCCGCGGAGGTCGCCGCGTCGAGCACGCCGTTCACCGTGAGGGGCGGCCCGCCGCTCACGCGATTGAGCGCGGATTGCGCACGCGCGATCGGCGGCCCTTCGGGGACCGGGTCGAGCGGCAACAGCGTGGCGAAGATCGCAAGCGGCATCAGCGCGTTCCACGTCGGCGCATCGAGGAGCCCGCTTGGCTCGATGCCGCGCGCGTCCTGGAATCGCGTGATCGCTTGCGCGGTGCGCGGCCCGAACAATCCGTCGAGCACGAGCGGCAGGCCGTCGTCCGCCGTCGCGCCCGCGCCGTTGAGCAGCGCCTGCGCGAGCACGACGGCCGGCTGCACGTTGACCGGGTCCGGCGCGAAATCGGGCGGTACCGTCGGGCCGAACAGCGGCTCCGGCGGAGGATCCGGCAGCGCGTCGCGCGCAGGCGCAAGCTCCGGCGCGGCGCCGTCATCGGGCGGGTTCACCGAGCCGACGACCGGATCGCCCGGCGCAGGTGGAACCGTGCCGACCGGCAGCGGTACCTGCGCGTTGCCCGATGGGGGCACGGGCGCACCCGGCGGTCCTCCTGGCGGCGGAGCGCCTCCCGGCGGAGCGCCTGCCGGCGGCGCCGACGGCAGCGCCGGCAGCGTGGCCGGCATAGGATCCGGAAGATCGAAGCGCAGTGCGTGGCTCGGCGGCCCGAGCAGCGGCAAGCGTTGACGCTTCATCCAGAGCACCGGCCGCGCATCCGTGCCGCGCGCGAGGATGTAGCGCTCCTCGATCTTGAGGCCCGTCGTCGGAATCGTCGCGGGCTCGATCTCGTGGATGCCCGCGGGAACGTTCAGCACGTCGGCGCGCGGCGCGGGACGCAGCGTCGACGGCGCATCGGTATGCAGATCGGCGAAGCGTCCCTGCACGAAGCGTCGCCGTCCCGGCAGCGCCGGATTCGTGTCGACCGCGGCGATCTCGTACGGATGCCAGTGATACGGCACGGCCGACGTCGGCCGGTACACGAACTCGGCGGCCGCATCGGGCGCGGGTTGCGGAGGCGGAGGCGGCTGCGTCTGCTCCACGCCGCTCACGCGCTGCTCGACCGCCCACATGAGGTTCGCGTCCTCGTCCACACCGAGCACGACTTCGTCGATCGCCGGCCCCGAAAGCGGTGTCGCGGCCGACGGCCACACGACGAGCGTCGGCTCGCGCTGCATCGCGCCTGCCGCAGGTGTCGTGTCGATGCCGCGCACGCGGAAGAGCGACCACTCGTCGGGCGGCATCGGCTCCCACGACGTCCCCGCCGCGGGCCACGCGTCGCCGAAGGAGTCGGTGACGCGGACCTCATGCATGCGCAGCACGTACCCGGCGCGGGTGATGAACGGAAACGTGAACCAGTCGTCGCTGTGCGAAGCGATGAGGTCGATCAGCAGCAGTGTGGCGAAATGCGCGCGATCCGGCGGAAATCCGCCGATGTCGACGTGGCCGTCCTCGATCTGCCAGAAGCGCGGCGCGGGCGCGCCGGGATAACGGAAGCGCCCCGGCATCGCGCGATGTTGCGTGCGCTGCGGCGTCACGGTGAGCGGCCGCGCCGCGTCGACCGTCCACCAGTCGACGCTGCCGCCGCCGTGGCGATCCACGCGCAGCACCGTGTCGCCGCATGGGAAGCTCGTCGAGTAGGCGAGCTCGTCGCTCTGCCAGTGATCCCCGAGCGCAGCCACGGCGGGCACGATGCCCGCGAGATTCACCGCGGGATTGCGCGCGAGCGCGCGGCCGTCGTAGACGAGGCCCGACAATCCGCTGTAGGGCTGCGGCAAGTCGGACAGCACGAGCGAAGGATCGGTGCCTGCGTCGATGGCCGGCACGCGTCCGTCCGAGACGGCGCGCAACCCTACCGCGATGCGCATGCCGAGCGTCCACGCGTCGTCGGCAGTGCCCTCGATGATCGCCTCGGCGGGGATCACGAGCGGGTCCTGGCTCGGGCGATCGGCGGGCGCGCCGATCGGCGTCTCGCTCACCGACAGCTCGGCCACCAGCGGCGTGGACGCGTTCTCGCCCTGATGCTCGCCCATGTGCCACTGCCGGCCGAGAAGCCATAACGGATCGCCGAGCTCCGCCGCGAATCCGCGCTGCAGGTCCCCGATCGGTCCCTGCTGCGGCTCGAGGCGCCAGTGCAGGTCCGCCTTCATGGCGCGGTACGCTCCCAGTCGTCGAGCTCGACACCCGCGATGTCGGAGTAGTACGACGGCACGGTGGTCATCGGCAGCGCGGCGGCGAGCGCATGCAGGTCGCGCTGCGAGGCCATGCGCGCATGCGCGAGCTCACGCGTCTCGGACAGGATGTCGAGCAGTGTCGCCGTGTCGAGTGGCGCGTTGTCGTCGGGCGGCACGGCGACCAGGATCGCCTGCGGGGGACGAGAGGCCGGCGCGTTGAAGCCGAACGCGGCGGTCACGGTCTGCTCCCGTGACGGAATCGTCTCGGTCCACGCGTCGAGCAACGACACCGCCAGCGTGGGATCGGCGTCGCCGAGCGCGCCCGCGGGCGCATACACGACGACGAGCGCGGGCAGCGGCGGATCGGTCGCGTGGCTGGGACGCGCCACTCCCTGCTGCCACGGGTTGCCGGGCCAGTTGCTCCACGCCGAGAGCGACGGCCACTGCTTGAGCGCCGCCTCGAACTGGTAGCTTTCCAGGCGCGCCGCCGATGCGCGGATCGCGGCGACCGTCGAAAGCCACGTGCGGTCGAGGCGGTTGCCGCCTGCGCCCGCGTTGGCGGCGAGCGGTGTCGCTTCGCGCGGCTCGACCGTCATCGCCGCCGCGCCCGCGGACGTCGAGGCGATCTGCGACTGCCGCATGCGCGCGAACAGCGGTAAGCCGCCGCCCGGCGCGACCAGGTCGCCGATCGCGCGCGCGATGCGATCCGCGGGCAGCGCGGCCGTGGCCGCGAGCGCCGGATCGGGCACCTTGTCGAGCCTCGCGCCGAGGGCGTCGGCGGCCTTCTTGAACGCGTCGGGCGCGGTGGGCGCGATCCCGAAGCGAAGCGCGCTCGCGAGCGCGGCGTCCGGCGGCGCCGCGCCGGTCAACGTCGCGTGCAGCGCGGAAGCGAGCCCGTGTACGGCGGCGTAGCGAGCGTAAAGATCGTCGCGCACCGCGTCGTCCTCGCCCGCGTCGACGCGATGCGCATCGACCGCGGTCTGCGTCGGAAGCGCGGGCCGGCCGCTCAGCGTCGCGCCGAGACGCAGCAATCGGGCGTGCAGCACCGGGCCGCTGGTGTCGGTGCGTACGCTCGGCTGCACGCTCGGGCCCTTGACCTGGGTGACGACGAGGCCGGCGACCTGCTCGGGCCGCAGCACGGCGAGGTCGACCACGGCGAGCCCGAGATCGGCGAGCGTCGCGTCGGCCGTGACCGTTGCAAATGTGCCGTCCGCAGCGAGCACGCGGTCCTCGCGTCGCCACGTCCATCGATCCGCCGCCGGAAAGGTCGCCTCCACATACGACGCGTACGACGGCTCGGCCAGCTCGACAGGCGACATGCCTTCGGCAGCAGGGAGCATGTCCTGGTGTGCAAGCACCGCGAGCAGCACCGTGGACGCGTTGTCGCCCGAGCGCGGCGTCCGGACCACGTCGATCTCGGGCGGCAGGTCGAGCCCCGCTGCCGCTTCCATCGCCGCGCCCGCGGTATCGCCGCGGCCGGACACGACGTCGAATACGGCGTCGGCGACGAGAAGGTCCCCGTACACGTCGACCGCGTCGCGCAGCTCGCCAAGCGCCGCCTGCTGATCCGCGCGCAGCACGATGCCGGTGTCCGCGCTCACCTGCGCCGGCGTGCGCGCGATCACCTGCTCGCCGTCGCAGACGCGCCTTCCCTGATTCGCGCTGTGAAGCATGTAGCGCTGGCGCAAGGCGTCGATCGCGTCCTTCGTCGCGGCGATACGCTCCACCTCGCGGCCGAGCACCTCGGCCAGCGGCGCGCCGATGCGCACTTCTGCGCAGATGCGCTGCGCGAGGCGGGCGCGCGCGGAGTCGATGCTCATGTCCCAGCGCCGCGTGCCGGGCAGCGCGCCCGCCGCGGGCGCGGGATCGTACACCGCCTTGTCGCGCAGGATCACGGCGGTGCGCGCCTGCGTGACGGACGGTGCGAGCAGCAATCCGGCGCGCGTCGGCCCGCGAGTCCCCGTGTACGGGCGGTCGACCCAGCCGTACGCGCCCAGGCGTCGCCGCTCGGAGAAATACGGCTCGGTCGAAAGCCGCCGCCACGCGACGCCCGTGATCCACGGGTCGATGCGATAGCTCGCGGTGTCGAGCGCCGCGAGGAACGTGCGCTCGAGCACGCGCGTGTCCTCGTCGGCGAGCGTGTCCAGCGACTTCCACAGCGCCTCGAACAGCGCACCCGCAGGCGTTGCGGGGAGCTCCCCGGGCGAGGCGCCGGCGTCGAAGCGGTCGGACAATCGCCCTTCGGTCAAATCGGCCGGACCGCGCACGCCCTTCGCGGTGCGCACAATCTCGCTCGCCGCGACGATCGCCGAGTGCACGATGAGGCGGAAGAGGAGGCTTCTCGGCGTCTCGTTGCGCATCACCTCGAACACGCTGCGCCCCAGGTGCGGCTGGAAGGTCCGCGCGAACCAGTGCAGCGCGCGCGCGAACAGGGTACGGCCGTCGACGTTCATCCATTGCGCCTGGCCGGCGGGCTTCGTCGGCTCGACCAGCGGCAGCGCGATGTCGGTCTGGCTTCCGAACTGCACGAACGCGCGCGCTGGCTCGCCGCCGCGGAGCTTGCGCGCTTCCTCGGCCTGCTTGCGCCACCAGTCGAGGATCTTCGCCGGCGGCACGATCGCGCTCATCGCGACTTCGAGGACCTCGAGCGGCAGCTGCGCGGTGTGCGTGAGATGCAGCGTCACCGGCAGGCGCTCGAGCAGCGCCAACACCTTGTCCGAATCCGCGCCTGCGATGGTGCCCGCGTCGCGCGCGATCTGCGCCCACAGCGCGCGCGCCTCGGTCAGGTGCGCGACGAGCGCGGCTTCGACGTCCGCCGTGTCACCCGCGCAATCCCAGCGCGCGAGCGACGTGACGGGAAGCACGCCGTACGGCTGGTCGCCGATGCGGATCGGCGGCAGCGGCCCCTCCGGCATGAGGTAGCGGCCCGCCCAGCGGCCCAGGCGCAACGCGGCTTCCTCGTCGGCGAAGTCGACGCCCCAGATGTCCTTGAGATTCGCCTGCCACAACGCGGGCCACAGCGTGCGCACGAGCAGCATCGCGCGCTCGTCGTGCGGGAGCAGCGCCGCGGGCGTGTCGCCGGGCGCTTCGTCGGCGCGGCTGCGCGGCGGCGCGGGAAGCGGACCGAGCGCGTCGCGCTTGCCCGTGAGCGTGCCGCTCAGCAAGCCCTCTTCGTCGTCGCTGCGCGCCGCGCGCACGGTGGCGATCCACGCCTCGTCGTCGTGGCCGAGGTCGGCCGCCGGCGCGCCCGCGACCGAGTTCGTCGGCGTGCCGGCCGCGAGGATCGCGAGCAGGCCCGCGTCGCGATGGGCGTCGAAGAGCGCTCCCGGCTCTTCGTCGCCCAAGCCGATCGCGTAGAGCACTTCGATGTCGCCGGGCGCGACGCCGAAGTCGCCAAGCTCGATGTCGGCCGCGAGCCCCGCGGCGCGCGCACCGTCCCACGTCGGCGTGAAGGCGTCTTCGCCGGGGCGCGCGCCGACCGCGCCGTCGCCGAAGTCGAGGCTGAGCGCGTTGCCGCTCGGTGTGAGTGTGGTCAGCAGCACGAAGCCCGGAGTCGCCGCCCACAACTCGATCGCTTTCGGCAGGCCGCGAATGAGGCTCGGGCGAGGCGTGTCGCGTATCGTGGCGCCGGCGCGGTCGACCGCGAAATCGGGCGCGGCCTGCGCGGGGAACGTACGCGCAAGCCACGCCGCCCGCGCGCCGCCGTAGGCGTGCGCGAGGCGGTTGAACGCGGCGCGCCCCTGGTCGGTCGTGAAGTCGCCCGCGGCGGCGAGATAAGCCGCGTCGAGCGCGTCGAGCTCCTCGCTTCGCACCGTGTCGTCGTGGCGGTCGATCCACGGCACGTCGGGCATGACGACCATACGCAGGCGGCATCCGCCCGGATGCGGATCGAACGCGGTTTCGATTCGCACGGGAAGCAGAACACCGACGGGGGAGCTCATAGGAAGGTGTCGCCGCGGAACAGCACGCGCGTCGGCTCCACGAAAGCGTCGTGGGCGGATTGGCCGCCGTCCGGCGGCCCGGCAATCGCGGGGTTGAAGTTCGCCGAGTAGAACCGGTAGCCCGGCGGCGCTTCCTCGACGACCACCCATCGGTCGACGAGCGCCTCGGGCGGCACGGGGAAGCCGAAGAACACGAGGTCCTCGTCGATCTCGCCGGTGAAGACAGGCGGTGTGTTGGACACGAGCGGCGCGTCCTGAACCCAATCCGGCTTGCCCGCCGCATCCTTCGCGGCCGGCGTGAGGTACACGAGCGTGCGCGGGTAGCGGCGGAAAAGTTCGGTTCGAAACACGAGCACGAGATCGCGCGTGTTCGCAGGATCGGGCGACTGGTCGGGATGGCCGAGCGGCTGCCCCACGCTCCATTTGGCGATGCCGACGATGTCGGTGGCAGGCAGAGCTTGCGCACCCTGGGACACGCGCTGCCAGAATCGCCGCAGCGGCGTGCATCCGCTGCGCACGGGGATGTTGCGCCAGCGCATCTCGCCGAGCGCCTGCGCATTGAGCCCGGCGAGGAAGGCGTTGATGAAACGCGGGTTGGAGCCGAGCGCGACGACGTCGTCGGGCTGAATGCCCTCGCGGCCGAGCAGCAGCCACGCACGCGCCTCGTCGCGCAGAAAGCTCCACGCCGGCAGGTCGAGATCGGGACAGATCTCGGGCGGCGCGAACGGCTCCGCGGGATCGAGGCCGGCGATTGTGTCGAGCACGCGTCGCGCCGCCACACCGTTGCGGTCCGGGCGGAACGCGTCCTGCAAGATCGCGTCGAGGCGCGAGAGATCCACCGGGCGACAACGACGCGGCTCCTGCCGGGTGCGCCCGAGCGCCTCCTGCAGTGCGCCGATGCCCGTGTCCTGCGGATTGCCGACCACGCCGCTGCGCAATCCGCCCAGTGCTTCGTTGCTCTCGCGGCGCCCCGAAGGCGGCAGCGCGCCGCGCAGGAGCTCCGGCCATCGCGCCGGCGGGACCGCGCCGACAAGGCCCGGATCGGCGCCGGCGGACGAAAGCGCGCTCGCGAGCTTGGCGGGATCGGGCGTGCCGAACACGCCGCTCTGATCGCCGCGCCCGAAATCCGCGCCCAGGAAATCCGCGTGCGGAAGGCCGCGCTGCGATGCGCCGCGATCGCTCGACTCCGCGGGACGGCGCAGCGGCGCGATACGGGCGCAGCGATTGGCGGTCGCGACGATCCCCGGCATGTCGAGGGCACCCGCTTTCGCCTGGCGCGCTCGCGCCGTGCCGGGACGCAGCATGCGACGCGCAGCCGAGGAGAACAGCGCGGGCGGCATCGGGCGGCCGTTGCCGCGGCCCGCATCGGTATCGGTAATCGACGAAAGTACCGTTGCGCCGCTGCCGTCGGCGGCCGCGACGCGCGCGAGCGCGGGACCGAACAGCGTGATACGCGACTCGGGGGCAGATGGGAGCCGCCGCGACCACAGCGAGCCGCCCGCGGCGAGGCCCGCGGTGAGCGCGCGCAGGCGCTGCGCCGCGACGAACAGTCCCGCCGCACGCTCGCGCGCCGCGTCGGCGATCAGGTCCTGCTTCGCCACGCCGCACCACAGGCCGAGCCCGGCGGCGACGCGGTGGCGCGGCTCGCCGTTCAGCATCGCCCCCCAGCCGCCAGGCGGGGCGAGCGGATCGGCGACCCACGCGTCGCCGTAGCGCGGCAGCTGCACGACGTGACGGCCCTGCGGGTCGTAGAAAGGAAGGCGCATCTCCGCGTTGGCGGACGCGACGTCCGGCGGCGCAGGCGCGTCGGGGTCGAGCCCCGACGGAGGCACCGCGGCCGGCGGCACCAGCGCGCTGCGCACGGTAATGACATTCGGCGAAGGCGCGAGCGGATACAAAAGATCGCCGCGGCCGACCTGCGCGAGCATCGGATCGGTGCTGCTGCGAGCCTGCAGGCGCAGCGCGAGGTCCTTGAAGTCGCCCGCGTCTCCGGTGCGGAATCGCCACGAGTGGTAGACCGGCAGCTCGACGTCGGCGCCGCCGTTCCAGCTCGGGTTGCCGTCCGCGTCGAAGGCCGGCACGACCACCGCGAGGTAGTCGGTGTTCGGCGCCATGTCGAACGGAGACAGCAAACGCGACGTCACGTGCGGAAGCGCCGGTGCGGGCGGATTCGTCTGCTGCACGTGGGCCCACCGCGCCGATTGGCCAAGCACGTGCTTCAAGAGCACGGCGCTTGCGATAGAGACGCGACCGCCAGGCTGCAGCACGACTTGGCCTGTCGGACCGACCACGAGCGCGATCCACGGCTGCCATGCGTCGCCCGCCGCGGGGACCGGCGAATAACGCCACGGCACGTCGGGCGCGCCGAGCTCGACGAACGCGCACATCGTCTCCTCGGCGGCCTGCGCGCCGGCCGCGGGCGACATGCCCGTGACCGCGCCCGGCAGGAAATTGACGACGTCGCGCGGCCCGTAGAACTCGAACGCGACGTCGGCCGATTGCGGCGGCTCGCCCGTTTCGACCGCCCGCGCTTCGAGCTTCACCGTGGCTCTCAGCCGTCCGTCGTGCGCCTTGCCCGCGATCGTGCCGCCCGCGCGCTGCCAACCGAAGAAGACGAGGTCGTCCATGGCGTCAGTCGCGTTCCATCTAGGCGATCGCGGCGAGGGAAACGGGCTCGTCCGATGCGGGCAGGGCGAGCGACGCGCTGCCGTGGCGAACGGCCACGTGCGCGGCGGTGCGGCTCGCCGCTGGGCTCGCGGCACCGCTCGCATCCCGCGTCACCCACGGCTCGTCCTTCACCGTCACGAGCGCGCTGCGGTCGGTCACGTCGGGCGGCGCGCGCCGCCCACGCATGAGCCCCAGCACGCCGTTGTCGAAGTGGACGATAAATCCGTTCTTCGACAGCGGGCGCCCGCGGTAATAGTTCCGGTACGCGACCGGAAGACCGATGGCCTTGGCCGCCGCCGCGCCGAAGTCGAGCTCGAAGCCGGCGTCGAGGCGATCGAACGGCGGCTGGTTCATGGCCTCGGCGACCGAGAGCTCCATGTACGTGCCGGGCGCGAAGTAGTCGGGCTCGGTCGCGCCCGCGACGATGCCGGGGCTCGTCGGCGCGACCGCCGCGGTGCTCGTCTGGTCGAGGCGAACGCCGCCGAAGCGCTCGAGCGGCAGGTTGAGGGGCGCCACGCGCTGGCTCCACACGATCGCGCCGAGCGGGGAGACGAGCGCGACGTCGGTGGCCGGCGCCGGGTTCAGCGCGATGATGGGGTCGCCGCCGCCGCGCGCGCGCAGGTTGCTCGCGACGAGCTGCTTCGCGAGCTCGGGCACGAGGGCGATCGTGATTTCACTCTGCCCGCCGGATGCGCCGACCGTGAACGTGTCGCTCCAGCTGAAGTCGGTGAGCCAGAGGTCGATCGAGATCGACGCGTTGATGACGTTCGGGCCGGGGCCCGAGATATGGCCGTTGACGTCCACGCCCGCGAACGTCTTGCCGAGCACGCCGACACGCAGCCCGCCGTGGACGTCGACGTCGTAGTGGAACGGCTGGAACTGGAAAAGCGCGTCGAGGGCGACGTAGCCTTCCGCCGAGATGCCGAGGTTGATGCCGAGGTCGAGACGGCCGCCGACCTGGAACGTGTTCGACGTGACGGCGACGTACGCCTCGAAGTGCAGCCACAGGCCCGGCAGCCAGTCGTAGTCGGTCGACAGCGCGATGCGGCTCATCGGTGCGACCACCGCGGGCGCAGGATTGAAGCCAGGATAGAAGCCGCCGACGGACAGCACCTGGTACGGCGGCGAGCCCCAGCACGCGATCAGCACGACGTCGCCCGCGGCGCGGAACACGCCGAGCGCGCCCGAGTTGACGAGCGAGGCGCGGATCGACAACAAGCTCTTGACGAAGTCGATCTCGCCGACGACGTCGATCTCGAAGTGCAGCAGCGGCACGCCGGGTGCCGGCACCTCGGCCACCGCGCGCCCGACGATCACGATGCGCGCGGGCCCGGGCAGCTCGATGAACACGCCGGCGTCGACGTGCATGAAGTCGAGCTCGCCGATCTTGAGCCACGAAAGCTGCATCGTCGGACCGACCACGAACGACCCCGGCGCCGGCACAAAAATCGCGCCGAGCGTTTCGAGGATCGCCGGCGCGTTCGCCTCGGGATTGTCGGCGAAGAGCGCATCGGTCGCGGCGCCGCTCGAAAGCCGCGCGCGCATCGCGTCCGTGTCGGCGCGGCGATTGATGCCGACGAGGCCGCCCACCCCCGAGACCTGGAAGCCGAAGCCGAGCTGGATGCCGGGCGTGAATCGCGCGGAAAGCAGCATCACGAGCGACAGCGCGCCGCCGGGACGCTCGAGGATCCCGAGCGCGGCGACCGAGAGCACGCCCAAGTTGACGCCGAAAGCGCCTTCGAGCCGCCAATGCGGCACGTCGCTGAACGACAGGGCGCCCCCGCCCTGCGCAACGCCGGCGTCAAGGTTGATCGCGAGCCCGGAGGGCGCTGCGAAGCCGAGCACGTCGCCCGCGGCTTGCCCGGCGCGCTGCGCGCTGATCGACGGAATGAGCACCTTGAGGTTGGCCGGGCCGATGTCGGCCCCGCCCGCGAGGTCGTCGCGCCAGCGGTTGAGCTGGTCGAGCGGCGTGCTCGCGGGGATAAGCGCGGACACCACGGTCGCCACCCCGGGGATCGGCGGCAGGCGATAGCCGATCGAGTCGACGATCAACGCGAGCGGACCGCCGCCCGGCAGCGCGGATTGCGTGAGCGCGGTGAGCTTGCTTCGCCAATCGGACAGCGCGGCTTGCCAGGCGGCTTCTGTCGTGGCGGCGCTGCCGGCCGCGGCGTCCACGGCGGCGCCCGCGGCACGCAGCGCGGAAGCCGCAGCGGCTACGCCGGGGCTGATCGCCTGGGCGCGCGCCGCGAGCGTGTCCGAGAAGCTCCCGACGAGATTCGGCATCCGGACCGGTCCAGCTAAGCGTGCAGCGGCGTCACGACGCCCTCGATGGCGGACGACCGTTGCGAACGCGCGCCCCGACTCCCGCGAAGCGCGATGTCTATTGTTTGTGCTGTTGCGCCGTCCGGCGATTCTAGGGAACGGCCCTCGGCAATGTCAACGACAAGTTGAACGTCACAAAGCGGGTCATGCCACCTTCGCCGGCGCCATGTGGCCCTCCACGGCGTCGAGCACTTTCTCGGGCTCGTCGGCTTCGTCCTCGGTCTCGCGGTTGAGCACCTTGCGCATGCGCACGGTGTCGAGCTCGCCGCACCACTTGGCGACGACCACCGTCGCCACGCCGTTGCCGATGAGATTGGTGAGCGCGCGCGCCTCGGACATGAAGCGGTCGATGCCCAGGATGAGCGCGAGCCCCGCGACCGGCACGTGGCCGACCGCCGACAGCGTCGCGGCGAGCACGATGAAGCCGCTGCCCGTCACGCCCGCAGCGCCCTTGGAGGTCAGCAGCAGCACCGCGAGCAGCGTGATCTCCTCGGTGAAGGTCATCGGCGTATTGGTGGCCTGCGCGATGAACACCGCGGCCATGGTGAGGTAGATCGCCGTGCCATCGAGGTTGAACGAATAGCCCGTCGGGATGACGAGCCCGACGGTCGACTTCTTGACCCCCAGGTTCTCCATCTTCGCCATCATGCGCGGCAGCACCGACTCCGACGACGACGTGCCGAGCACGATCAGGAGCTCCTCCTTGATGTAGCCGATGAACTTGACGACCGAGAAGCCGTGGGCCTTCGCGATCAGGCCCAGCACGACGAGGATGAAGAAGAGGCACGTCGCGTAGAACGTGCCCATCAGCTTGCCGAGCGACAGGAGCGAGCCCAGCCCGTACTTGCCGATCGTGAACGCCATCGCGCCGAACGCGCCCAGCGGCGCCACCTTCATGATCACGCCGACGATCGAGAAGAAGACGTGCGAGATCTTCTCGATGAAATCGAACACCAGCGTCCCGCGGCCGCCGAACTTGTGCAGGCAGAAGCCGAACAGCACCGCGAACAGCAGCACCTGGAGGATCTCGCCCTTGGCGAAGGCGTCGACCACCGTGTTCGGGATGATGTTCATCAGGAATTCCGTCGTCGTGCCGATCTGCCCGGGCTTGGTGTAGGCCGCGATGCCCTTGGTGTCGAGGCTCGCGGGGTCGACGTTCATGCCGGCGCCCGGCTGCACCGTGTTCACGATGACGAGGCCCACGAGGAGCGCGATCGTGCTCACGACCTCGAAGTAGAGAAGCGCATAGCCGCCGGTCTTGCCGACCTTCTTCATGTCCTCCATGCCGGCGATGCCGACGACCACCGTGCAGAAGATGATCGGCGCGATGATCATCTTGATGAGCTTGATGAAGGCGTCGCCCAGCGGCTTCATCGCCTCGCCCGTCGCCGGGTAGAAGTGGCCGAGCAGGATTCCGATGAGGATCGCGACGATCACCTGCAAGTACAGCGACTTGTAAAGCGGTCTCTTTTGCGTTGCCATGGCTGACTCCTCAGTCGAGCGTCCACTGCTTGCCGCGCTGGGCGCCGGCGTCGGCGACGGCGACCGCGGTCATGTTCACGATGCGCCGCACCGTCGACGACGGCGTCATGAGATGCACCGCCCTTGCCGCGCCCAACAAGATACCGCCGACGGTGATGCCTCCGCCCGCGGTCGCCCGCAACGCGTTGTACGTGATGTTCGCGGCGTCGATGTTCGGCATGACGAGGAGGTTCGCATCCTCGGTCAGGCACGAATCCTCGAATTCCTGATCGCGGATCTTCTTGGACAGCGCGGAATCCGCCCGCATCTCGCCCTCGACGGCCAGGCCGGGTGCGCGCTCGAGGACGATCGCAAGCGCTTCGCGCATCTTTTGCGCGGACGGCCAGTCGGAGCTGCCGAAGCTCGAATGCGACACGAGCGCAACGGACGGCTTGATGCCGAAGCGCTGGATCGCCTCCGCCGCCATCAGCGTCATCTCGGCGATCTCCTCGCTGCCGGGATCCTGGTTGACGTGCGTGTCGCAGATGAAGAGCTGGCGGCCGGGCAGGATCAGCAGCTGCATGACGCCCAGCACCTTGGCGCCTTCGCGCAGGCCGATGACGTGACGGATGTAGCGCAGGTGAGCATGCGAGTTGCTCGTGGTGCCGCACAGCATGGCGTCGGCGTCGCCGCGGTGCACGAGCATGGCCGCGACCAGCGTCGGCCGCGTGCGCATCTCCTCCTGCGCCTGCCGCCGCGTAACGCCCCTGCGCCTCGCCAGGCGGAAGTACTCCGACCAGTAATCGCGAAAGCGCGGATCGTCCAGGATGTTGCACACGTCGCAGTCGCCGCCGACCGTGAGCCTCAGCCCGAGCTTCTGGATGCGGCTCGCGATGATGTCGGCGCGCCCTACGAAGATGGGACGGGCGAGGCCCTCGTCCACGGCCGCTTGCGCCGCGCGCAGCACGCGCTCGTCCTCGCCTTCCGCGTAAGCCACGCGCTTGGGGGCCTTCTTGGCCGCAGCGAACACGGGCTCCATCGTGGCGCTCGATTCGTACACGAAGCGCGAAAGGTGCTCGCGGTACGCGTCGAAGTCCTTGATCGGTCGGGTGGCGACGCCGCTGTCCATCGCAGCCTTGGCGACCGCGGGCGCCATCGTGGTGATGAGCCGCGGGTCGAACGCGCGCGGGATCAGATAGTCCGGTCCGAACGGCGGCGTGGCTTCGCCATACGCGAGCGCCACGATGTCGGACGGCTCGGCACGCGCGAGCTCGGCGAGCGCACGGGTGGCGGCAAGCTTCATCTCCTCGTTGATCTTGGTCGCGCCGCAATCGAGCGCCCCGCGGAACATGAAGGGGAAGCACAGCGAGTTGTTGACCTGGTTCGGATAGTCCGAGCGGCCCGTGCCGATGAGGCAGTCGGGGCGCGCCTCTTTGGCGAGCTCGGGCCGGATCTCGGGCTCCGGATTGGCCATGGCGAGGATGATCGGCCGGTCGGCCATCTTCTTCACCATGTCCTGCGTCAATACGCCGCCGGTCGACAGGCCCATGAACACGTCGCAGCCGGCGATGACGTCGGCGAGGCTCTTGGCTTCGGTGGTCTGCGCGTAGCGCATCTTGTCCGGGTCCACCCTGTCGGTGCGCTGGCTACTGACCACGCCCTTGCTGTCCAGCAGCCAGATGTTCCTGCGGTCGAGGCCCAAGCTCACCTGCAAGTCGAGGCACGCGATGGCGGCCGCGCCCGCGCCTGAGCACACGAGCTTCACCTTGCCGATGTCCTTGTCGACGATCTTGAGGCCGTTGAGCAGCGCCGCGGCCGCCACGATCGCCGTGCCGTGCTGGTCGTCGTGGAACACGGGAATCTTCATGCGCTCGCGAAGCTTCTTCTCGATGTAGAAGCATTCGGGCGCCTTGATGTCCTCGAGGTTGATGCCGCCGAACGTCGGCTCGAGCGCCGCCACGACCTCGACGATCTTGTCGGGGTCCGATTCGCCGATCTCGATGTCGAACACGTCGATGCCGGCGAACTTCTTGAACAGGCAGCCCTTGCCCTCCATCACCGGCTTGCCGGCGAGCGCGCCGATGTTGCCGAGGCCGAGCACCGCGCTGCCGTTGGTGATGACGGCGACCAGGTTCGCCCTGGCGGTATAGCGCGCGGCGAGCGACGGGTCCTGCTGGATCGCGGTGCACGCGTAGGCCACGCCCGGCGAGTACGCGAGCGAGAGGTCGCGCTGGTTGGCGAGCGTCTTCGTCGGCGCGATGGAAATCTTGCCGGGCGTCGGAAACTCGTGATATTCGAGCGCGTCGATGCGCAGTTGCTCTTCGGCCATGATGTCCTCCTACTTCCTCTTCTGCGGCGGCAGGTCGGTGCACAGGCCCTCGAAAACTTCCGCCGCCATGCCGACCGATTCGGCGAGGGTAGGATGCGGATGGATCGTCTTGCCGATGTCGACCGGGTCGCAGCCCATCTCCACCGCGAGGCACACTTCCCCGATCAGGTTGCCCGCGTCCGTGCCGACGATGCCGCCCCCGATGCAGCGATGCGTGGCCTCGTCGAAGAGGAGCTTGGTGAAGCCCTCGTCGCGTCCGTTGGCGATGGCGCGGCCCGACGCGGCCCAGGGAAACACGGCCTTGCCGTACTTGATGCCCTGCTTCTTGCAGTCGTCCTCGGTCAGGCCTGCCCACGCGACCTCGGGATCGGTATAGGCCACCGACGGGATCTGCCGGGCGTCGAAGTACGACTTCTCCCCTTTGGCGGCTTCCGCGGCGACGTGACCTTCGTGCACCGCTTTGTGCGCGAGCATCGGCTGGCCGATGATGTCGCCGATCGCGTAGATGTGCGGCACGTTCGTGCGCATCTGCCTGTCGACGTTGATGAAGCCGCGATCGGTGACCGCGACGCCCGCGTTCGCCGCTTCGATCGCCTTGCCGTTCGGGCTGCGCCCGACCGCGACCAGCACGAGATCGTAGGTCTGCGGGCCCGGCGGGGCCTGCTCGCCCTCGAAGCCCACCTCGATGCCCTGCGGTGTCGTCCTGGCCGACACGGTCTTGGTCTTGAGCATGACCTTGTCGAAGCGCTTGAGATTCATCTTCTCCCATACCTTGACCAAGTCGCGGTCGGCGCCCGCCATCATGACGTCGAGCATCTCGACCACGTCGATACGCGCGCCAAGCGAGGAGTACACCGTGGCCATCTCGAGGCCGATGATGCCGGCGCCAACGACGAGCATGCGCTTCGGAATGGCTTGCAATTCGAGCGCGCCGGTGGAATCGACCACCCGCGGATCGTCAGGCATGAATGGCAGCTCGATCGCCTGGCTGCCGGCGGCGATGATGCACGTGCCGAACTTCACGACCTTCTTCTCGCCCGACTTGTCCCGGCCACTCCCCGCCGTGAGCGCCACCTCGAGATGATGCGGATCGAGGAAGCGGCCCACGCCGCGCACGACCTCCACCTTGCGCGCTTTCGCCATGCCGGACAGCCCGCCGGTGAGCTTCTTCACGACGCCTTCCTTGAAGCTGCGCAGCTTCGGAAGATCGATCTGCGGCGCGCCGTAGCCGATGCCGTGCGCCGCCATCGCGATCACTTCGTCCATCGCGGCGGCGGTGTGCAGCAGCGCCTTGGACGGAATGCAGCCGACGTTCAGGCACACGCCGCCCAAGCTCGCGTAGCGCTCGACGAGCACCGTCTTCATGCCGAGGTCCGCGCTGCGGAAGGCGGCCGAGTATCCACCTGGCCCCGAGCCGAGCACGAGCATCTCGCACTCGACGTCGGGCTTGCCGGCGTAGCTGCCCGCCGCAGGCGCGGGGGCGGGCGCGCTCGCCGGCTTTGGCGACTCGGCCGGCGCCGCGGGCTTCGCCGCTTCGGCGGGTGCTGCCGCACCCGACTCCAGCGTGAGGATCAGCGACCCTTCGCTCACCTTGTCGCCGAGCTTGACCCTCACCTCCTTGACGACACCCTCGACGGGCGACGGCACGTCCATCGTCGCCTTGTCCGACTCGAGCGTGACCAGGGAGGCTTCCTTCGCGACCTTGTCGCCGGGCTTCACCAGCACTTCGATGACCGGGACGTCCTTGAAGTCGCCGATGTCCGGGACCTTGACCTCGATCGTTGGCATGTTGTGTCCGCCCCTAGATGACGATGCGCCGCATGTCGGCGAGCAGGCCACCGAAATGCGCGTTGAAGCGCGCCGCGGAAGCGCCGTCGATGACGCGGTGATCCCACGACAGCGAAAGCGGCAGGATGTAGCGCCACGACGACGTCGTGCCGTCGTTGGACACCTGCTTCCAGAACGAGCGGCACACGCCCATGATCGCGACTTCGGGCGCGTTGATGATCGGCGTGAAGTACGTGCCGCCGATGCCACCCAGGCTGCTGATAGTGAATGTGCCGCCCTGCATCTGGTCGGGTTTGAGCTTGCCGTCGCGCGCGAGCTTGGCCAAGTCCCCCATCTCCTTCGCGATCTCGACCACGCCTTTCCTGTCGGCATCGCGAATCACCGGCACGACCAGGCCCTGCGGCGTGTCGGCGGCAAATCCGATGTGCCAGTAGTTCTTCACGATCAGGTTGTCGCCGTCGAGCGATGAGTTGAAGTCGGGGAACCTCTTGAGGGTGGCCACCGCCGCCTTGATCATGAACGCGAGCATCGAAACGCGCACGCCGCTCTTCTCGATCTCCTTGTTGAGCTGCACGCGGAAGGCTTCGAGATCGGTGATGTCGGCGTCGTCGTGGTTGGTGACGTGCGGGATCATCACCCAGTTGCGGTGCAGGTTCGCCGCAGAGATCTTCTTGATCCGCAGGAGCGGCTTGGTCTCGATCGGACCGAACTTGGCGAAGTCGACCTTCGGCCACGGCAACAGATCGATCCCGCCCACGCCCGCCCCCGCCCCAGTGGTGGCCACCGCCTTCGCGGCAGGCACGCCGCCTTTCGCAGCGGCCTCGACGTCCTCCTTGAGGATGCGGCCCTTGTCGCCCGAGCCCTTCACCGAGCCCAAGTCCACCCCCAGCTCGCGCGCCAGCTTGCGCGCGCCGGGGCCGGCATAAGCAAGCTTGAACGCGGCCTCGTCGACACCCGCCGCTCTCGCCGCAGCCGCTGGCGCAGCCGCCGGCGCGGGTGCGGCCAACGGCGCCGCCGCGGCCGGTGCGGCGGCAGCCTGCGCGCTGTCCGTCACGAGCGTGAGCACGAGTGTGCCTTCGCTCACCTTGTCGCCGACTTTCACCGCGATGGCGCGCACGACACCGCCGAGGGGCGCCGGCACGTCCATCGTCGCCTTGTCCGATTCGAGCGTGACGAGCGGGTCCTCGGGCTTCACCGCATCGCCGGGCTTGACCATCACTTCGATCACCGGCACGTCCTTGAAGTCGCCGATGTCGGGTACGCGCACTTCGGCCACGCCACCCGGCGAGCTCGTCGGCGACGGTGGCGCCGAGACGGCGGCCTTGTGATGCTCCGCCGCCGCGACCACGGCCGGCGCCTGCGACGCCATGAGCAGGATGACGCTGCCTTCGCTCACCTTGTCGCCGAGCTTCACCTTGACCGCCGACACCGTCCCCGCGAACGGCGCCGGCACGTCCATCGTCGCCTTGTCCGATTCGAGCGTGACGAGCGAGTCCTCGGCTTTCACCGCGTCGCCCGCCTTCACCATGATGTCGATCACCGGCACGTCCTTGAAGTCGCCGATGTCGGGAACTTTCACTTCGATCGCGCTCATAGTTGTTCTCGATCGTTCGCTTCGGTCACACGGTCCACGGATCGGGCCGCTCGGTATCGAGCCCGTACTTCCTTATCGCCTGCTCGACGACGTCCGCCTTGATCTCGCCGTCGTCGGCGAGCGCTTTGAGCGCCGCGACCGTGACGTAGTAACGGTTCACCTCGAAGAAGCGGCGCAGCGCCACGCGGTAGTCGCTGCGGCCGAAGCCGTCGGTGCCGAGCGTGACGTAGCGCCGCGGCACGTGGCTTCGCACCTGGTCGGCGTAGTTGCGCATGTAGTCGGTGGCCGCGATCACCGGCCCGGCGTGGCCCTCGAGCGCGGTCTCGAGGTAGCTCTTGCGTTTCGGCTTCGTGGGATGCAGCAGGTTGTGCCGCTCCGCACTCATGCCGTCGCGCCGCAGCTCGTTGAAGCTCGTGGCGCTCCACACGTCCGCGTTCACCTTCCAGTCGTCGCGCAGGAGCTCCGCAGCAGCGATGACCTCGCGCAGGATCGTCCCCGAGCCCATGAGCTGCACGCGCGGGCCTGCATTCTTCTTGTCTGCCTTGCCGGCTTCCTGCAGAAGGTAGAGCCCCTTGACGATCCCCGCTTCGGCGCCCGCCGGCATGGCGGGATGCCGGTAGTTCTCGTTCATCAGGGTGATGTAGTAATACACGTCCTCCTGCGCCTCGTACATGCGGCGGATCCCCTCGCGCACGATGACGACCACCTCGTAGGCGAACGTCGGGTCGTAGGAGACGCAGTTCGGGATCGTCGAGGCCAGCACGTGGCTGTGCCCGTCCTCGTGCTGCAGGCCCTCGCCGTTGAGCGTCGTGCGTCCGGCGGTGCCGCCCATCAGGAACCCGCGCGCGCGCATGTCGCCGGCGAGCCAGGCCAAGTCGCCCACGCGCTGCAGGCCGAACATCGAGTAGTAGATATAGAACGGGATCATCGGCATGTCGTTGGTGCTGTACGACGTCGCCGCGGCGATCCACGAGCTCATGGCACCCGCCTCGTTGATGCCCTCCTGCAGCACCTGCCCCGACTTGTCCTCGCGGTAATACATGAGCTGGTCGGCGTCCTGCGGCTTATACAGCTGCCCGACGGCGGAGTAGATGCCGAGCTGGCGGAACATCCCCTCCATGCCGAACGTGCGCGACTCGTCGGGCACGATCGGCACGATGTGCTTGCCGATGGCCTTGTCGCGCACCAGCGTGCCCAGCATCTGCACGAACGCCATCGTGGTCGAGATCTCGCGGTCGCCGGAGGATTGCAGCAGGCGGTCGAACGTGGAAAGCGGCGGCGCCGGCAGCGTCGACGACTTCTGCCGCCGCTGCGGCAGGTAGCCGCCGAGTGCCGCGCGCCGGTCGGCGAGGTACTTCCCTTCCGGGCTGTCCTTCGCAAGCGAGATGAAGGGCATAGCCTCGATCCTGTCGTCGGGCATCGGGATGTCGAAGCGGTCGCGGAACTGCTTGAGCGCGTCCACCGTCATCTTCTTCGCCTGGTGCGCGATCATCTGGCCTTCGCCCGACTCGCCCATGCCGAAGCCCTTCACGGTCTTGGCGAGGATCACCGTCGGCTGCTCTTTGTGCGCGACTGCCGCCGCATACGCGGCGTACACCTTGAACGGGTCGTGGCCGCCGCGATTGAGCTTCCACACCTCCTCGTCGGAGAGGTCGGCCACCAGCGCCTTGAGCTCGGGCGTATTGAAGAAATGCTCGCGCACGTACGCGCCGTTCTTGCTCTTGAAATCCTGGTACTGCCCGTCGACGCACTCCTCCATGCGCGCGAGCAGGATGCCCTCCTTGTCCTTCTCGAAGAGCTTGTCCCAGCCCGAGCCCCAGACGACCTTGAGCACGTTCCAGCCGGCGCCGCGGAACACGCCCTCGAGCTCCTGGATGATCTTGCCGTTGCCGCGCACGGGCCCGTCCAGGCGCTGCAGGTTGCAGTTGATGACGAAGACGAGGTTATCGAGGCGCTCGCGCCCCGCGAGGGAGATGGCGCCCAGCGACTCGGGCTCGTCGCACTCGCCGTCACCGAGGAACGCCCACACCTTGCGATCGGCGGTCTTGGCGAGGCCGCGGCCTTCGAGGTACTTCAGAAACCGCGCCTGGTAGATCGCCATGAGCGGCCCGAGGCCCATCGACACGGTCGGGAACTGCCAGAAGCCAGGCATGAGCCACGGATGCGGGTACGAGGGAATGCCCTTGCCTCCCGCCTCTTGCCGGAAGTTGAGAAGCTGCTGCTCGGTCAAGCGGCCCTCGACGAACGCGCGGGCGTAGATGCCCGGCGACACGTGGCCCTGCACGTAGATCAGGTCGCCGCCGTGCTGGTCCGTCGGCGCGTGCCAGAAGTGGCCGAACCCGATGTCGTACAGGAGTGCCGAGGACTGGAAGCTCGCGATGTGGCCGCCGAGCTCGGACGACTCCTTGTTCGCGCGCAGGATGATGGCGACCGCGTTCCATCGGATCGCCGAGCGTATCTTGTGCTCGAGCTCCCGGTTGCCGGGCGACTTCGCCTCCCGCTCGGGCGGTATCGTGTTGCGGTACGGTGTCGTGAGCGTGAAGGCAGGCCGCGCGCCGACACGCGACGCCTCGTCGCGCAGCTGCGTCAGCAGATAGCGCGCGCGCTCGACCCCCTGGTGCTCCACGACCGCCCGCAGCGAGTCGACCCATTCCCGGGTCTCGACCGGATCGTGATCGTTGACGATGCCCATGCGGGTGCTCCTCGTGATGATCGATTGGCGAAGCGGGAAAGTTCGCGGTGGAACTTAGGGAACTGCGGATCAGGGCAACGAATCCTCCGTGGACCACGGGGCGTCGAGCGCGCCCGTGGGCGGTGCGCGGACCGCCGCGCCTCACAAGCGGTGGGTGCGATCCGCAGCCTGAAAGTACGGCCACACAATACCATCACTCATTTTGGCGAGGACGATAACCTTGAAAAGTTCGCCCATCTCCGCGGGCGACAGCAGCCTCTGCACGGCCGACGCTGCGCGGATGTATCGCACGGAGGTCGGCTCGCCCGTCGCGGCGAGGCGGTCGAGGATGCCGGCGGCGACGAGGAAGGACGCGAGCGAGGCGTAGCCTTCCACGCTCGCCCCCGCCCGCACGCCGGCCTCGGCAATCCCCGTGAAGTCGACGTGGGCGGTCAGGTCGCTCAAACCCGGCCACAGGAACGGGTCGTCGTGGACGCGGTGGCGATAGTGGCCGACGAGCGTTCCAGCGCTGCGCTGCGGGTGGTAGTACTCGCGGCGCGCAAAGCCGTAGTCGAGCACGACGATCGCGCCTCGCCGCAGGCGTCGCGCGATCGATTCCACGAGCGCCTCTGCCGCCGGATTGACTTCGCTCGCATAGTCGCCTTCCGGAGGAAATCTCGCGGCGGCAAGGTCGAGGAGCCGCCCGGCCGGCAGCGGGCGCTCCGCCCAGACGAGACCGCCGCTCCACGCGACCCCGCGCTCGAGCCAGTCCGCGCCGCGCCGCAAGATCACGTGCGGCGGCACGGCATCGAGCACTTCGTTCATCAGCACGACGCCGTCGATGGCGGCCGGCAAGGTATTCACCCAGCTCACGGATGCGCGCGCTGCCAGCGCTGCACGCTGGCGCAGGACGAGCTCGGGGCCGACCTCGAGGATCGTGTAGCGGACGTCGCACATGCCGCCCGCGTCGAGCGCAGCGAGGAGATCCGCCGCCAGCGCGCCGCTGCCCGCGCCGAGCTCCAGCACGGTGCGCGTGGCGTGTTCGGCGAGCAGCGCTCCGACCGGCGCCGCGAGCGATTGCGCGAACAGCGGCGTCATCTCCGGCGCGGTGACGAAGTCGCCCTCTTCGCCGAACTTGCGCGCGCCGGCGACGTAGTAGCCGAGTCCGGGCGCGTACAGCACGGTCTGCATGTACTGCGCGAACGAGATCCACCCGCCGGCGTCCTCGATCTCGCGTCGCACGGCTTCCACCACGCGCGCGCTGTGCTCGCGCGCCGCGGGGGAAGGCTCCGGCACATCGCGCAGGCCATGCCGTCGCACGGGTGGGATCGTTATGCTAGATTGCCGCAAAGGGAGCGAAGTCTAACGCCGAAAGGCGCGGAACAGGACGCGACGTGCAGGGCAAGGTCGTCTTGATCACCGGGGGCGCGAAGCGCGTGGGCGCCGCCATCTGCCGGCGCCTGCACGGCGCGGGCGCGAGCCTCATGCTGCACTACCGCGCCTCGGCCGGCGAGGCGCGTCTCCTCCAGGCGGAGCTCAATCATGCGCGCCCGGGCTCCGTAGCGCTCATCCAGGCCGACCTCCTCGACATCGGCAAGCTGTCCTCGCTCGTCGAGCAGACGGTGCAGACGTTCGGGCGCCTCGATGCGCTCGTCAACAACGCCTCGTCGTTCTTCGCCACGCCGCTGGGCGAGATCACCGAGGACAATTGGCACGATCTGGTCGGCACCAACCTCATGGCGCCGCTGTTCCTCGCGCAGGCAGCTGCACCGGCGCTGCGCAAGGCGCAGGGCGCAATCGTGAACCTCGCCGACATCCACGCCGAGCGGCCGCTCAAGAACTACGTCGTGTATTCGATCGCCAAGGCGGGCCTCGTCGGGCTGACGCGCACGCTCGCGCGCGAGATGGCGCCCGACGTGCGCGTCAATGCGGTCGCGCCCGGCCCGGTGCTGTGGCCCGACGACGAGTCGTTCGACGAACTGTCGCGCCAGCGCATCATCTCGCACACGCCGCTTCGACGCGAAGGCACGCCGGACGACATCGCGGTCGCCGTGTACTTCCTGCTTGCCGATGCGCACTACGTCACGGGCGTGACGCTCGACGTGGACGGCGGCCGCAACATCACCATTTAGAAAAAGGGTCAGACCCCATTACAAGGCCTGTCCCCTTTTTCAGTCGGGCTCGGCGGAAAAAGTTCCAGGCCTTGTAATGGGGTCTGACCCTTTTTCTAGGCGCAGCACCGCGACCTTCTCCGCGATGCGCTCCAGATACGGATCGACGATGCCGTGCGTGACGAGCGCCACGCGCGTGCGCTCGAGATAATCGAGCGAGGAGCCGAAGGCGCCGGCAGCGTTGGCGATGATGCGCGCCTCGGTGTCGGCGTCGAGCTTGCCGGCGTACTGCGCGTGGTCGTGGCGCACCGTGAATGCCAGCGCGAACAGGCGGCGCTCGGCGGACTGCACGGCGACCCACTTCGGCCGGTACGCCCCGGTGACCATCTCGCGACGCCACAAAAGATGAAGCTCGTCGATGGCCACCGGCGCTGGGAGGCGGTACACGACGCCCGTGCACGCCCCGCCCCGATCGAGGCCGAGCACGAGGCCGGGTGTATCCCGCGTCCCGCGCGAGGCCATCGAGTACAGGCAGAAGCGGCGGTGCAGTCCGCGCAGCGTGCCCGGCCGCGCCTCGGCGAATGGGAACAGCGGATTCCACAGCAGCGACCCGTACGCGAACACCCACCAGCCCGCCCCTTTCGGCTTGGCGGCGAGCGTTGCGGTCAGCGACTCGGACAGCTGGAAGTCGTCCAGCGCATGTCCCTTCCCACCGAAAGCTTCCATATACAACGAGCGCATGCGCCCCGACTCGAGGTCGTCGCGGCACAGGGAGGAAGGCTCAGCCTTGGGCATCGGGGTCCCGCTCGATCTTGCGCAATTCCATTGTCGCGCGCCGGCGCGCCGCCCGGGCGGACCTGCCGTGCGGCCCGCCCTTGCCGAGGAGCGGCGATCTCGCCACG
Organism: Casimicrobiaceae bacterium; assembly: GCA_035499955.1. Lineage (GTDB taxonomy): Bacteria > Pseudomonadota > Gammaproteobacteria > Burkholderiales > Casimicrobiaceae > VBCG01. The sequence continues at coordinate 16,428 of DATJXV010000089.1, read as the reverse complement.
GGGTTGCGCACCTTCGGGGCGAGCGGCGGGTGGCGCTTGGCGCGCTTCACGGCAGCGTGTGCCGCGCGTGAAAGTCGAGCCGTGCCTCGCACCATGCCGCGGCGGCGAGCAACGAATCGTCGCGGCCCTGCGGCGCGGCGAGCTGCAAGCCCACGGGCAGGCCGCCGACGAGGCCCGCGGGCAGCGACAGCGCCGGGAATCCCATGAGCGACCACAGCGAGCAGCACGAGGGGTCGCCCGTCGTGTCGAGTCCGCGCGGGGCCACACTCGGCGCCGCGGGGGAGAGCACCGCGTCGTATTCGTCGAGCCAGCCGGTGAAGAAGGCGATGGCGCGCTCACGTGTGATGATCGCCTCGCGATACGCCTCCGCGCTGATGGCGCGGCCGTCGTCGATGGCGGCGTTGAGCGCGGGCGTCAGGCGCGCGCGGTCCCGCACCTGCAGGTCGGACAGCACCTCTGCACCTTCCTTCAGCATGAGCGTGCGGAATACCGCCTTCGCATCGCTCCACGCGGCGGGCACCGCGATCGGCACGATTTCCGCCGCGTCGCGCAGCGCGTCGAGCGTCTCCGCCAGGAGCCGCAGCGTCTCGTAGTCGGGCTCGACCCACGGAAACTTGGCGAGCCACGCGAAGCGTGGCTTGTACGAGGGCAGCGCCACCGCCGGCGCGATGCAGCCCGGCCCGGCGAGCGCGCTCGCGACGAGCGCCGCGTCGGCCACCGTGCGCGCGAACGAGCCGACGGTGTCGAACGACGGCGCGAACGGATGCACGCCGCCGATCGCGATCGTGCCGAGCGTCGGCTTGAATCCCACCACGCCGCAATAGGACGCCGGACGCACGATCGAGCCGTTGGTCTGGGTGCCGACCGCGGCGAGCACGTGCCCCGCCGCGACTGCCGCGGCGGAGCCCGACGACGACCCGCCCGGGGAATGCGCGCTGTTCCACGGGTTGCGCGTCTTCGAGGGGTCCATGAACGCGAAGGGCGTGGTCACCGTCTTGCCGAACACGTAGGCCCCCGACTCGCGCAGGCGCGCGATGCACGCCGCGTCGTGCGCGGGGCGATGGCCGGCATAGATCGGCGTGCCCACCGTCGTCGGCTGGTCGGTCGTGGCGATGATGTCCTTCACGCCGATGCCGATGCCGCCGAGCAAGCCTTGGCAGCCGAGCTCGTCCGCGCGCTTCGCCTCGCGGCGCACGTGCCCGGGGTCGAGCATCTCCCAGGCCTCGATCGCGCCGTCCGTGGCCGCGATGCGCGCAAGCTGCGACTCGGCGAGCGCGAGCGCCGTGGTGGCGCCCGACGTGATGGCCTCCCGCACGGCGGCGATGCTCGCCACGCTCATCGCTCCACACCCGTCGCCTCGACCTGCACCAGCGGCACCGCGGCGCCGCGCAACCCGCGCCGGCCGGGCAGGAACAGCTCGAGCAGATCGTTCTGGAAGCGGCGGCCGAGCTCGGTGGGCTTCAAGCGCGCCGGATCGGCTTCGAGCAGGCCCTTGCGCGTGGCCGTCTCGATCGCGCGCGAAACGAGCGCGAGCGCATATCCCGTGCGCTCGGCGAACAGCGACGACGGCACGCCGTCGGTCAGGCGCAGCGCATTCAGCATGAACTCGAAGCCGACGTCGTCGCGCGCCACCACGATCTCTTCCTGAAGCGGTGAGCCCGCCGCCGCCTTGGCGAGGTATTGCTTGGGCTGCTTCCAGCGCAGTTGGCGCACGATGCGGTCGGGAAACGAGAGCTTCGCGTGCGCGCCCGCGCCGATCCCGAGATAGTCGCCGAACTGCCAGTAGTTCGTGTTGTGCATGCAGGCGCGGCCGGGCTTCGCGTAGGCCGATGTCTCGTAGTGCGCGTAGCCGGCGTGCGCGAGCGTTGCGTGCACCGCGCCTTCGATGTCGGCGGCCGTGTCCTCGTCGGGCAAGGGCGGGGGCGCGCGGTGAAAGAGCGTGTTGGGCTCGATGGTGAGGTGATAGAACGACAGATGCGGCGGCGCGAACGCGAGCGCGGCGGCGAGGTCTGCCTGCGCCCCTTCGACCGTCTGCCGCGGCAGGCCGTACATCAAGTCGAAGTTGACGTTGCCGAAGATCATGAGCGCGGCCTCGGCGGCGCGCCGCGCCTCCTCGTCGTCGTGCACCCGGCCGAGCGCGCGGAGCTGCGCGGGGTCGAAGCTCTGAATGCCGAGCGAGAGGCGGCTGACACCGGCGGCGAAGAAGTCCGCGAACTTCTGCCGCTCGAACGTGCCGGGGTTCGCTTCCAGCGTGATCTCGGCGCCGGGCATCACGGGCAGGCGCGCGCGGATGCCGCCCAGCAGCCGGTCGATAGCCTGCGCGGAGAAGAGGCTCGGCGTGCCGCCGCCCACGAACACGCTCACGACCTTGCGCCCCCACACCGACGGCAGCGCGCCTTCGAGGTCCTTGAAGAGCGCGTCGACGTAGGCGTCCTCCGGGATGTCTCCGCGCGCCTCGTGCGAGTTGAAGTCGCAGTACGGGCACTTTCGTATGCACCACGGAACGTGCACGTACAGCGCGAGCGGCGGCAGCGCGCTGAACTTGGGCCGAGCGAGTTCGACAGCCGTGATCATCACGCCGCCTCCTCGCGAAGCCGCGCCAGCAGCACGCGCATCGCCTTGCCGCGATGCGAGAGCTCGTTCTTGCGCGATGGCGAGAGCTCGGCGCCCGTCATGCGCGTGGCGAGGTCTTCGAAGTGCGGGTCGTAGCCGAAGCCGCCGCAACCCCGCGGCGTGTCGACGATCGTGCCGTGCCAGCGACCTTCCGCGATGATCGGCTCGGGATCCTCGGCATGCCGGATGAGCACGAGCACGCAGGCGTAGTGCGCTCGGCGGTCGGCCACACCGGCGAGCGCCGCCACCAGTTTCGCGTTGTTGCGCGCGTCTGACGATGGCGAGCCCGCGTAGCGCGCCGATTGCACGCCGGGCGCGCCGCCGAGCGCCGCAACGCAGACACCCGAGTCGTCGGCCAGCGCGGGCAGCTTCGACAGCTCGCTCGCGTGACGCGCCTTGGCGAGCGCGTTCTCGACGAACGTGGCGTGCGGCTCAGGGGCGTCGGGGATGCCGAGCTCGCCCTGCGCGATCACCGCGATGCGCAGCGGCCGCAGGAGCTCGCGCATCTCCGCGAGCTTGCCGGCGTTGCCCGAGGCGAGGATGAGGCGGTCCATCACCGGCCCAGCGCGATCCGCTGTCCCGCGATGATGTCGCGCACGCCGCTTGCCGCGAGCGCAATGAGCTCGTCGACCTGCGCCCGCGTGAACGGCGCGCCCTCCGCCGTGCCCTGCAGCTCGACAAAGCCGCCGCTCGCCGTCATCACGACGTTCATGTCCGTGTCGCAGCCCGAGTCTTCCGCATAGTCGAGGTCGAGCATGGGCACGCCGCCCACGATGCCGACCGACACCGCGGCCACGAACTCGCGCAGCGGATCGCCGCTCACCAAGCCGCGCGCGCGGGACCACGCGATCGCGTCGGCGACCGCGACGCACGCGCCGGTGATCGAGGCGCAGCGCGTGCCGCCGTCGGCCTGCAGCACATCGCAGTCGATCTTGAGCGTCCGCTCGCCCAGTGCCGCAAGGTCGGTGACGGCGCGCAGGCTGCGTCCGATGAGTCGCTGGATCTCCTGCGTGCGGCCCGAGGGGCGCCCGTCCGCAGCCTCGCGCCGCCCACGCGTGTGCGTGGCGCGCGGCAGCATGCCGTACTCGGCGGTGAGCCAGCCCTCGCCGCGGCCCTTCATGAACGCGGGAACGCCGTCCTCCACGCTGACGGTGCAGAGCACCCGCGTATCGCCCATCTCGACCAGCACCGAGCCCTCGGCGTGCTTCGTGTAGCCGCGCGTGAAGCGCAGCGGGCGCAACTCGTCGGCGCGGCGGCCGCCGGAACGGTTCGACTCCATGCGGCGATTATAGCGGCGGCCGGTCGGCGAGCATGGCGGCCACCCCTTGCGCCAGCGAGTATGGCGGCGTCCAAGCGTAGTGCGTGCGGAACGTCGTGGCGTCGGCTTCGAGCGTGTCGAGCAGACGCTCGACCGTCTCGCTCTTGCCGAGCCACGCGCCTGCGATGCGAAGCGCCGAGGCCGGGAACGGGAAAAGACGCGGTGCGACGCGAAACGCCTGCGAGAGGGCGCGAACGAGATCGGGGGTGGAGACCGACTCCGCGTCGGTCACGAAATACGGCGTCAACTGCCCATGGCGGCCCGCGCCGTCGCTTGCCAACAGCGCGGCGAGCGCGGACACGAAGTTGCCCGTGCCGAGCACGCTGCGCTTGTTGGCGACCGCGGCGAGAGGCAGCGGAACGCCGCGCGCCACGGCGCGCGCGAGCGCCGCGAAGTTCGCCTTCACGCCGGGACCGTAGACGAGCGGCAGCCGCAGGGCCGTGACGCACAGGGCGGTGCGCTCGGCGACGATCGCAAGCGCGCGCTCCGCCGCCCACTTGCTCGCGGCGTACTCGTCGGGCGGGTGCGGCGGATCGCTCTCGCGCAGCGGCCTGCCGGGCAGCGAACGGTCGCCGTGAACCTTCACCGTGCTCACGAACACGAAGTGGCGGGCGCCCGCCGCCGCCGTCGCGCTGGCGAGGCGCTCGCTCGCCTCGACGTTCACGCGGCGCAAGGCGGCCGCGGACTCGATGTCGGCGTCGAGCGGACGATGCGCTTGGGCGGCGAGATGGACGACGGCGCTCGCCCCGCGCAGCGCGTTACGCAGCGTCTCGTCGCCCACCCTCGCGAGGTCGCCGACCGCCAGGTATTCGGGTCGTGCGACGGTCGAAGCATCGAGCGTGCGCACGAGGCCGCGCAAAGCGTGGCCGCGCGCGGCGAGTCCCGCCATGACGGCGCTGCCCAGGAAACCGTCCGCGCCGGTGACGACGATCATCCTAGAACCACTTCCAGCCGTGCCGGCGATAGAAGCGAAAGCCGCTGCGCACGAACCAGACGATGTGGCGGAGGCCCTTGCGCGCGGCGTGGCCGCCGTGGTGGCCGATCTCGACCGACGGCACGAACGCCGTCTTCGTGACGAGGTTCAGACGCACGCTCCAGTCGAAGTCCTCGAAATAGAGGAAGAACTTGGGGTCGAACCCGCCGGTGCGGTCGATGGCGTGCCGCTTGACCAGCATGAACGCGCCCGACAAAGCCGGGATGCCGACCAGCGGCTCGAGCGGCTCCCGGTCCATGATGTCGCGCAGCTCGTAGCGGTAGAGGCGGCGGCGGAACAGCCGGCGCAGCAACGCCGGCGCGAATCCGCGCAGGAACAGGTCGAAAATCGCCGGGTAACGCTTGCACAGGTACACGCGTCGGCCGGCGCCGTCGCGCGCGAGCGGCGCGAGCGCGCCGACGTCCTCGTGCTCATCGAGCCAGCGCACGGCGTTGGCGAGCGCGTCGGGCGCGAGCTCCACGTCGGGATTGAGCACGAGGTGATAATCCGAGCCCGTGCCGTGCAGCACGAGGTTGTGCGCCGCGCCGTAGCCGATGTTGGCGTGGCCGTGCAGGTAGGTCACGTGCACGCCCGTGTCCTGGAAGCGCGACTTGCCGAGCTTGATCACGCTCTCGGCGACGCTGCGGTCCTCGCTGTTGTCGATAAGGGCCAGGTGGACTGTCTGCGTGACGCCCGCCTCGCGCGCCGCCGCGATCGCCAGCGCGAGCTTGCGCAGGCAGCGCTCGAGCAGCTTCTGATCGGGACGGTAGGTGACGATGCTGATCTGCAGCGACGAGGGCAGCACGATGCGAAGTCGTCGGGAGACGTTCTTGTCGTTGGGGCTAGAATGCTCTTGGAATCATCCTCCACAGTCAACCATGGCCGGCGACACGCCTCGCTACCGCGCCGACGACCTGGCGGCCTTCGCGCGCGCCCTGCTCGCGCGTGCCGGCGTGCGCGACGACATCGCGCGCGACGTCGCCGCCGTACTCGTCGACGGCGATCTTCTCGGCCACACGACGCACGGGCTCGCACTGCTCGCCTCCTACCTGGCCGAGATCGAGAAGGGCGCGATGGCGAAGACGGGCGAGCCCGTCGTGCGCAGCGCCCGCCCCGCGGTACAGACATGGGACGGCGGGCGATTGCCCGGGCCGTGGCTCACGCTGCGCGCGTTCGATGCGGCAGCGCAGATGGCACTCGCCTACGGCACGGGGACGGTCGTCGTGCGCCGTTCACATCACATCGCATGCCTTGCCGCATACCTGAAGCGAACCACGGACCGCGGGCTGATGGCGCTCCTGATGTGCTCCGACCCCACGGTGAAGAGCGTCGCGCCGTTCGGCGGCGTGTCGGCGGTGTTCACGCCGAATCCACTCGCCGCGGGCATCCCGACGTCGGGCGATCCGATCCTGCTCGACATCTCGGCGAGCTACACGACCAACGGGCTCACCGCGCGCCTGCACGCCGCCGGCGCGCAGTTGCCGCATCCATGGATCCAGGACGCGCAGGGCAATCCCACGCGCGACCCCGCCGTGCTCTTCGCCGAGCCCAGGGGCACGCTGCTGCCGCTCGGCGGCCTCGAGGCCGGCCACAAGGGCTTCGCGCTCGCGCTGCTCATCGAGGCCGCGACGGGCGCGCTCGCCGGGCACGGCCGCGCCGATCCGGCGGAAGGCTGGGGCGCGACCGTGTTCGTGCAGGTGCTCGATCCCGCCGCGTTCGGCGGCAGCGAGGACTTCGCCCGGCAGATCGACTGGCTCGCCGATGCGTGCCGCACGTCGCCGCCGCGTCCCGGCGGGCCGCCCGTGCGTCTCCCGGGTGCGCACGGGCTGCGGCGCTACCGCGATCAGCGGACGCGCGGCGTGGCGCTGTTCGAGGGCATCATGCCGTCGCTCGCGCCATGGGCGGCAAGGCTCGGCGTGGCGGTGCCTGCGCACATCGGCTGAATTCCACTTGCCATGCGCCTCACACGGACGATCGCGCTGGTCGCCCTGTGCACGCTCGCGGCATGCGGCGATTTTCGCGACCGCAAGCTCACGCGCGAATCGTGGCAGACCCCATTGCTGAGCGCGGAGATCGGCAAGATGACGCCGGAAGAACGCGTCGCTTTCCACACCTATCGCAATCAAGCCATACGTCTCGACCGCAGCGAGCAGAATCCGCCGCAGGACATCACGTGGCGTCAGGCGATCGAGGCCGGCAACGCGCTCATCAAGCGACAGGACGAGGCGCTCGGCCTTGTCCGCGAGGAGCTCAAGGAGCCGAAAGCGCGCTTCGCCAACGTGCGGATCGGACCGAAGAACGCGGTGTGCGGCCGCATCGCGTACCCGCCGCCGCCGCGGTTCCGTGCACGCGAGTTCGTCGTGATGCCGACGAACGAAGTTGAGATCAGCGGCACGCAGGCGGATTTCGACGCCGACGAGAACGCGGCGGCGGACCGCCTGCGCGAGGTCATGGACCTGCAGGATGAATGCCTGCCGCTGGACCAGGCCGTAGCAGCGAGCGCGCCGACGCCCGACAGGAAGGTGCGCGTGGACCGTGCCGCCGCGGAGGCTCTCGCTGCGGACACGCCCGAGCTCCTGGAGGTCACCGAGGATCGGCGCACGCCCACCCCGGCGGCCATCGCCGCCGCCGCGCGTGTCGGCGCAGCCGCGGACGCCAACGCGCTACGGGCCATCGTCGCGCTGCGCTCCGATCCGCTTCTCTACCGCTACGTCGAAGGTTTTGCGAAGGCGACTCGTGTGCCGGACACCGACCTCGAGCTCGCGATCGCTTCCGCGCTGGAGATTCCCGGGTTGCGCAAGGTGGCCGTGTGGATGCTGCCCTCCTGGCCGCAATGCAAATGGCGCTATACGCAGCAGGCGCTATTCGACGCCCTGCGCAACTACGCCACGCAAGCGCAAGCCCAGGACCGCGGCGGCATTGAACAGCTTCTTTGCGGCAATCTGCCCGGCGCCGACCATGCGATTGCCGCCACGCTGGTCGAGATGGCCCCGCTCGCCGATGCCGCACCCGTGGTGGACTACCTCTCGAAGCAGCATGTCGCCGCCGCCGTGCCCGCGCTCGTGAAGCGCCAGAGCGCGATCCCAGGCCATTCGCCCGAAGCCGCGCGCATCGACAGGGCGCTTGCCGCGATCGCTACCGACGAAGCCATGGCCGCGCTGACGGTCCGCATCGCGTGGCTCGCCGGGCGCAGGCAGGACGCGTCCGCCCGCGACGAGGCGCGCATCGTGCTCGCCACGCTCTCGCAGATGGCGCCCGACCCGCGCATTCCTTATCGCACGGTGGCGCCGCTGTCGATCGCCTTCGACGACGCCGACGTCCAGAAGTGGTTCGCGAGTTGGGCGGGAAGCTGGCAGATGCGGGAGGCGATACCGTTGCTGTTCGAGCGTCTCGACGCCAACTCCGACGCCGCGTGTGCAGAGGCCATTCTCGACGCGGGTGAAGCGCCCGACTGGCGCCGCCTCGACCAGTGGATGGCCACGCCCGCCGCAGTCCACTTCGTGGCCGGCGACGGCCGCCGCCTCGCCGATCGCATCCGCCGCGCGGCGGCTGAGCCGCAGCGCGAAGCATCTGAGCGCTCGGCTCGACAACGAAAGGCCGCCTACACGCGAGCGGCGCAGCCCTACACCGAGCGCGACCTCCTCGAGACGGCCAAGCGCGAAGACCCGCCCGGCTATGTTGCGCAGCAACGCGCCCAGCTGCGCGGCCTGGGCGAGGTCGCAAGGCAGTTCGCCGACGTGCCGGAAGCGAAGGAAGCATCGCGCTCGCTGTCGCCACGCTATGAGGAGCTCGCGAGCTACGCGCGTTTCGTCGCGAAAGACGTGCGGACCGCCGTCGAGCTCTACGACGAGGCGATGCACGCCGACGTCGCGGCGAACCCAATGTCCGTCGTCACGCTGCAGCAGTCGGCCGCGGATGCGCTTCGCTTCGACCTCCTCGATCCGCAGGCGGCCCTGGAAAGGATGCGCAAGGCGCGCGCGGCCATTGCGCCGAACGATCCCACCGCCTACTGGATCGACGCCGAGATCGATTACCTCGCCGGCGGCCGGCGTGCGGCCCCGCCGGCCCGAGGCCAGTGCGGCTTCCTCTCGCTCGTGCTCGTCGGCGGCGGTGCCTCGCGCGACGACGCCACGAAGCGCCTCGGCGGCGCCGCGACCGCCGCCGAGGCTGCGGAATTCCTGGAATCGCTCTCGCCGAGCGAGCTCCATCTCATCTCGACGTTCCCGCGCTGGCCCGCGTTCGGCGATCCGCAGCGTTTCCTGCGCTTCGCGCGCAAACACGACCCCGCCGGCTTCGCGACGGCCTGCGGCCTCATGCTCGTGCAGGAGATGGCGCGGACGCGCGCGGAGGCGGCCGACGCTTCACGACTACGCGGCCTTCCGAATTGGACGAGCGCCGACTACGCGACGATGGAGGCGGCCGCGAAGCAGGTCGTGGGTGCGCCGCCGCCTCCGCCGCCGCCGAACAGGGCGCTCGCCTCGCCGGAGACCGCGTGGCGCGGCTTCATCGCCGCGCTGCGCTCGGGCAACCTCGCCTCGGCGTGGGTCTACACCACGCCCGACACGCGGCGCAAGTTCGAGCCGGTGTTCTCCGCGATGCCGCCCGACAAGCTGCGCGAAATGGCCGACTCGTTCAAGGGATTCGCCCTGGGCGGCTCGTACGGCGAGTTCCAGGAAGCGTTCGTGACGCGCGACAGCGGACGGGCAGGTATCATCACGTTCCTCAAGCAGGGGAAAGAATGGCGAATCTCCGAAATGTGATCTTGCTCGCGCTTGCCGTCGCGTGTCCCGCGGCGGGCGCGGATTGGAAGGTGAGCTGCCCGCCGCAGCTTGCGACGGCGCAAAGCGTGGTCGGCGCGCTGCCCGCGGGCTGGAGCGCGGTCGCGCGCACCGAATCCGCCATCACCGACACGCAGCCGGGCGCGACCGTAGGCGGGCCCACGCCGCCGATCTCGGTCAGCGTCTTCGACGGCCCGCCGACGGAGATGGCCGACCTCGTTCCCGACAACCCGAACGCTCGCGTCGTGCGCTGGACGTTCGACAAGAAGCGCGCGCGCGACGTCTACGTGGTGTGCAACTACGCGGACACGCGCATGGCGCTCTCGCAGAAGGCGCCCGCGGAAGTGACCAGCTGCACGCTCGCCAACGACCAGCCGGGCGTGATCTGCAGGTAGCCTAGCGAAGCCGCCCGCCCGCGACGCGCGGAATCCCCGCCAAGTCGCGGCGCACCGTGACATCGACGAATCCCGCGTCGCGAAGCATCGCCTGCACCGCCTCCGATTGCGCGTAACCGTGCTCGACCGCGAGCGCGCCGGCAGGCGCGAGATGCGCCGCCGCGCCCGCGACGATGGCGCGCAATGCGGCGAGGCCTTCGTCGTCCGCGACGAGCGCTGCCCTCGGCTCGTAGCGCAGGTCGCCCTCCATGAGATGGGGGTCGCCGGGGGCGACGTACGGCGGATTGCTCACGATCGCATCGAAGGCGCCATCGACAGTTGCATACCAATCCGACGCGACGAACTCGACGTTGCGAAGGCCGAGCCGGTGCGCGTTGCCGCGCGCCACTGCGAGCGCGTCCGCGGACACGTCCGTGGCGACGACATGGGCCATGCGGCGCGCGAGCGCGAGCGCGAGCGCGATCGCGCCGGACCCGGTCCCCAAATCGAGCACGCGCGCCGCGCGGTCCTCGGGGAGCCACGCAAGCGCGAGCTCGACCAGCGTCTCCGTCTCCGGCCGCGGGATCAGCACGGCGGGCGTCGCCGCGAGCGCGAGACCGTAGAACTCGCGCATGCCGGTGAGATACGCGACCGGCTCGCCTGCGCGCCGCCGCTTGGCGAGCGCGAAGAAGTCGTCGGCTTGCGCGCGCGTGAGCGCTTCGTCGCGATGCGCCGCAAGCCACGCCCGATCGCGCCCGACCACGTGCGCGAGCAGCACGTGCGCGTCGATCGGCACCAAGCCCGACTGCGCGAGCGCCTGTCCCGCGGTCGGCGTCATCGCGACGCGGCGTACGTGCGCATGGTGCGCCCGTAATGGACCGCCTCGCCGGCGAAGCGCATGCCGATCTTCTCGAGCACACGCTGCGACGGCGCGTTCTCCGGCCACGTGAGGCCGACCACGCGCGCAAGCCCCAGACCGTCGAATCCGTGCACGAGCACCGCGGCCGCCATCTCCGTGGCGAACCCCTTGCCCCAGCGCGCGAACGGCAGGCGATAGGCGATCTCGATGTCCTGCGTGTCCTGCAGCGGAAAAAGGCCACAGCCGCCCACGAACGCGCCGCCGTCGCGCAGGCTCGCGTGCAGGAGGCCATAGCCCGGGTGCGCGTTCGCGCGCTCGACCATGCGCTCGATCGTCTGCTCGACCTCGGCGCGCGTGCGCCCCTTGAGGCCCGCGCCCAGATAGCGCATCACGCGATCGTCGCTGTCCATCGAGAAGAGATCGTCGACGTCCTCGCGGCGGAAGTGCCGCAGCGTGAGGCGCGGCGTGGAAAGCTCGCTCACGTCAGTGGCGATGGTCCGCCCCGAGCCACTGACCTGCCCCCTCCGGGGGCAGCGAGCGGATCGAGCGTGGGGGTCGATTCACCGGTGCGGATTTTCGGCAGCGAACAGGCGCAGGTCCTGGTCGTAGTAGCGGCCCCACCCGCAGTCCTCGAGGCCGGCCTTCATGAGCACCTTCTGCGACGCCTTGTTGCCGGGATGGGTGACGCCGATGATGCGATCCAGGCCGAGGTCGTCGAAGCCGTAGTCGTGCATCGCGGTCGCGCCCTCGGTGGCGAATCCCTGCCCCCATGCCTCGGGCAGCAGCCGGTAGCCGATCTCGACATCCGGGCTCTTGCCGGCGTACTTGAGCGAGAACCAGCCGATGAACTGGCCGGTATCGCGGCGCACCGTGTACCAGGCGCCGAGATCGGGATAGAGGCGGTAGTTGCGCAGCGTGCGGCGCACCGCGAGCCGTGTTTCCTCGGGCGTCTCCGGCTTGCCCGTGATGTACTTCATCACGCGCGCCTGGCGATTCAACCGATGCAGGTCGCCCGCGTCCTCGGCGACGAACTCGCGCATCGCGAGCCGCAGGGTCATGAGCCACGGCGAGGGGCGCGCAATCACGGCGTCTCTCCCGCCAGCGCCGCGAGCTGCTCGGCTTGGAACTCCTGCGCGAGCGCCGTCACGATCTCGTCGAGGTCGCCGTCCATGATCGCGTCGATCTTGTACAGCGTGAGGTTGATGCGGTGGTCGGTGACGCGGCCCTGCGGGAAGTTGTAGGTGCGGATGCGCTCGCTGCGATCGCCCGACCCGATGAGCGACTTGCGGTGCGCCGCCTCCTTGCTCTGCCGCTCCTGACGCTCCTTGTCGAGCAGGCGCGAGGCGAGCACGGACATCGCCTGCGCACGGTTGCGGTGCTGCGAGCGGTCGTCCTGGCATTCGACCACGATCCCGGTGGGCAGGTGCGTGATGCGCACCGCGCTGTCGGTCTTGTTCACGTGCTGGCCGCCCGCGCCCGACGCGCGGAACGTGTCGATGCGGATATCCGCCGCGTTGATCGTGACGTCGGCAATGGGATCGGCCTCGGCGATGACCGCCACGGTGCAAGCCGAGGTGTGGATGCGGCCCTGCGCCTCGGTCTCCGGGACGCGCTGCACGCGGTGGCCGCCCGACTCGAACTTGAGCTTCGAGTACGCGCCCTGCCCCGCGATGCGCACGATGACTTCCTTGTAGCCGCCGAGCTCGGAGCTGGACGCCGAGACGATCTCCGTCTGCCAGCGGTGCCGCTCCGCATAGCGTACGTACATGCGCAGGAGGTTGCCGGCGAAGAGCGCGGACTCGTCGCCGCCGGTGCCGGCGCGGATCTCGAGGAACACGTTGCGTCCGTCGTTGGGATCCTTGGGCAGGAGCGCCCCCTGCAGCTCGGTCTCGAGCGCGGCGATGCGCGCCTGCGCGACGGCGCGTTCCTCGTCGGCGAACTCGCGCATCGCAGGGTCGGCGGCCAGCTCGGCAGCCGCCGCAAGGTCCGCCTCGGCCCTCAGGAAATCGTGGAAACGCGCGACCACGGGACCCACGTCCGCATGCTCCTTGGTAAGCGCGCGATAGCGGTCCATGTCGCTCGTCACGTCGGGCGAGCCCAGCAACCCGTCGAGCTCGGACAGGCGCGAGGAAAGCTGGTCTAGCTTGGTGCGAAGCGATGATTTCATGAATGGCAAAGCGAAGCGGCGGCGCCCGGCCGTGCCGGACCCGCAAGCTTACGCGAAACCTGGCTAAGCCTCGCCGTCGGACGGCGGGTCTAGGCGGAAGGCGCGAGAGAGCGCGGCGGTCAGCTCGGCGCGCTCGGCCTCGCCTGCGGCGTTGAGCGCCGCCAGCGGGCCGTGCAGGAGCTTGCTGGTGAGGCCGCGCGCGAGCGCTTCCAGCGCGGCATCCGGGGAGCCGCCCGACGCGATCAGCTTGCGCGCGCGATCGAGCTCCGAGTCGCGCAACAGGTCGTGATGGCCGGACAGGGCTTCGATGGTCGGCACGACGCTGCGGCCCTCGAGCCAGTGCAGGAAATGCGCGGTCTGGTCGGCGATCATCTGCTCCGCCTGCACGACCGCTTCGCGGCGCACCTGAAGGTTCTCGCGGACGATGCCCGTAAGCTCGTCGATCGAGTACAGGAACACGTCGTCCAACTCGGAGGCTTCCGGCTCGACGTCGCGCGGCACGCCCAGGTCGACGATGAAGATGGGCGCGTGACGGCGCTGCTTGACGACGCGCTCGAGCATGCCCTTGCCGATGATCGGCAGCATGCTCGCCGTGCACGTGACCACGATGTCGAAGTCGCGCAGGCGCTCGGGCAGCTCGTTGAGCGTGATGGCGTCGGCGCCGAGCCGATCGGCGAGCTTGCTGCCGCGCTCCAGCGTGCGGTTGGCGACCGTCACCGACTTCGGCTTGCGGCTCAGGAAATGGCTCGCCGCGAGCTCGATCATCTCGCCCGCGCCGACGAGCAGCAGGCGCTGCCCGGAGATCGACGGGAAGATGCGCTCGGCGAGCTTCACGCTGGCGGCGGCCATCGAGATCGAGGCGCTGCCGATGTCGGTCTGGGTGCGAACGTCCTTGGCGACCGCGAACGTGCGCTGGAAGAGACGGTTGAGCACGAGCCCCAGCGAACCCGCCGCTTCGGCGCAACGCACCGCCTGCTTCATCTGCCCCAGGATCTGCGGCTCGCCGAGCACCATCGAGTCGAGCCCGCTCGCGACCCGGAAGGCGTGCGAGACCGCCTTGTCGCGCGGCAGGGTGTAGACGTAGGGCGCCAGGGCCTGGTCCGGCAGGTCGTGGAACGCCGCGAGCCAGGCGGCAACGGGGGCCGGCTCGCTGCCCGCGAAGTACACCTCCGTCCGGTTGCAGGTGGACAGGATCGCCGCTTCCTTCACGAGCCGTCCGCGCGCGAGGTCGCGCAGCGCGTCGGTGAGCGCGTCGGGCGTGAACACGACCTTCTCCCGCACCTCGAGTGGGGCTGTCGTATGGCTCAGGCCGAGCGTGTAGAGGGACATGGCTAAGCGGGGGTCCGAGCGCGAATTGTACCCAATGGCCCCCGAGCGCAAGGGGCAAAACCTTGATGCAGGTCAGAGGAGACCCCGTTCGGGAGGCTTTCGCAGCGCCGCGGCCGGCCCCCGCGGCTACGCCTTGATGAACTCGGCGCGCCCGCCGAGCCACCGCATGAGATGCGCCTGGGCGGCCGCAGGCTCGTGCGCCAGCAAGTCCTCGGCCGCGTCGCGCGCCCGCTCGATCAGCGCGACGTCGCTTGCAAGGTCCGCGAAGCGCAGGAGAGGCACGCCCGACTGCCGCGCCCCCAGGAATTCGCCCGGGCCGCGGATCGCCAAGTCCTGGCGCGCGATCTCGAAGCCGTCGCCGTGCTCGAAGATCACCCGAAGGCGCAGCTTGGCGACCTCGCCGACGGGCTCCTCGAACAGCAGCACGCACGTCGACTCCGCGGCGCCGCGGCCCACGCGCCCGCGCAGCTGATGCAGCTGCGCGAGGCCGAAGCGCTCGGCGTGCTCGATCACCATGAGTGAGGCGTTCGGCACGTCGACGCCGACCTCGATCACCGTCGTGGCGACGAGCACGTCGATCTCGCCGGCCGTGAACGCCGCCATCGTGGCGGCCTTGTCGTCGGACTTCATGCGGCCGTGGATGAGGCCCACGCCAAGCGACGGCAGCGCGGCCGTGAGCTCCGCGTGCAACGCGACCGCCGTCTGCAGCTCGAGCTTCTCCGACTCCTCGATGAGCGGGCACACCCAATACGCCTGACGTCCCTCCGCACATTGCTTGCCGACCCACGCCACGATCTCCTGCCGCCGCTTCTGGCTGACGAGGCGCGTGGCCACCGGCGTGCGGCCGGGCGGCATCTCGTCGAGCGCCGAGACGTCGAGGTCCGCGTAGAACGTCATCGCGAGCGTGCGCGGGATCGGGGTGGCGCTCATCATGAGCTGATGCGCCTCGGCGACACCCTTGCCGCGCAGCGCGAGCCGCTGCGCGACGCCGAAGCGATGCTGCTCATCGACGATGGCGAGGCCGAGCTGCGGGATCTCCACCCCCTCCTGGAACAGTGCGTGGGTGCCGACGGCAAACGCGGTCGCGCCGCTGGCCAGGTCCTCGAGCGCCTTGCGCCGCGCCTTCGCCGGCACCGACCCGGAGAGCCACGCGATCGACACGCCCAAGCCTTCCAGCCAGGCGGCGAGCTTGCGGTAGTGCTGCTCGGCGAGAATTTCGGTCGGCGCCATGAACGCGACCTGCTTGCCGCTCTCGATCGCCTGCAGCGCGGCGAGCGCGGCCACGATCGTCTTGCCGGAGCCCACGTCGCCTTGCAGCAGGCGCTGCATCGGTGTTGCGCGCCGGAGATCGTGCGCGATCTCGCGCCAGACGCGCTCCTGCGCCCGCGTGAGCTTGAAACCGACGCGCTCGATCAGGCGCTTCTGCAACACACCCGTGCCCGTCAGCACCGCCGCACGCCGCTGCGCGCGCGCCCTGCGGTGCGCCTTGAGCGACAGCTGCTGCGCCAGGAGCTCGTCGAACTTGAGGCGCGTCCAGGCGGGATGCGTGCGCTTGTCGAGCGCGCGCTGCGTGAGCTCGGACAGGCGCGGCGGCGGCGCGTGGAGGAAATGCACGGCGTCGGCGAACTTCCACAGCTTGTGCGTGCGCACGAACGCGTCAGGCAGCGTGTCCGCGGTGAGCGCGGGATCGGAGGCGATCGTGCGCGCGATGAGCTTGCGCAGCGTGTCCTGGCCGAGCCCCGCGGTCGTGGGGTACACCGGCGTGAGGCGGTCGGGCAGCGGCGCGCCTTCCGCGATCGCCTTCCACTGCGGATGCACCACCTCGAGGCCGTAGTAGCCGGGTCGCACGTCGCCGAACACGCGCACGCGCTGGCCCGGGTGCAGCGCCTTCTGCTGACTCGGATAGAACGTGAAGAAGCGCAGCACGAGCTGCGCGTCGCGCTGCGCCGGATCGGCGATGAGCGTGACGAGCTGGCGTCGAGGCCGATACTGGATGTCGGTGTTGACGACCACGCCT
>DATJXV010000088.1:0-45350 GCA_035499955.1 Casimicrobiaceae bacterium | reverse complement strand
GAACAACACGTCCGCGCGCAGGTCATCGGCCGACGGGAACTGGATCACCCGGACCACGGCGAGATCGATCTCGCGCTTGCGCAGGCGGTCGGCGAGCTCCGCCTCGCGCGCCTCCACGACCGAGACGAAGATGCGCGGATGCTCGCGCGTGAGGGCGTTGATCGCCGTCGGCAGGAAGGTCTGGGCCGGCATCGGCACCGTGCCTACGCACAGCGTGCCGGTGACGCCGCTCGACACGATCGCGAGCTGCTGGGCCGCGCTGCGCAGCTCGGCGAAGATCGATATCGCATGCGGCGCGAAGCTCGCGCCATGCACCGTGGGCTCGACGCCGTTCACCGTGCGGTCGAAGAGCTTCACGCCCAGGAGATCCTCGAGGCCGGCGACCGCCTTGGTCACCGCGGGCTGGGTCACGTGCAGCGCCGCGGCCGCCTTGCGGAAGCTGCGATGCTCGAGCACGGAGACGAAGACGCGCAGCTCCCGCATGCGCAGGCGGCGGGGAAGGCGCTCGATCAAGTCATCGGCAGGCATCGCTCTCCTTGCAGACGGCGAAATTGCCCGCAAGCGTAGCGGAAATCCTTCGGGGTGATAACGTCGCGGTAATAGGCCCATTCCAGTTGCGCCGCAAGCGGGCGCCACGTACACCCGCACCCTTGTTGGCTGACGTGCGGATTTCTATGCTAGGCCCGTTCGATGCTGTTGCAGTGCTTCGCCAGCGATGGGGTCCACTATGGCACGCGCATACGTCGTTCACCTCGTCGATCCGGACGCCGACGCCTGCAGCCAGTGGGCGCGGATCCTGGCCGATTCGAGCTTCGATGTCCATTCGTTCGCCTCGGCGGCGGCGTTTCTCGCGCGTGGACTGACCGCGCGTCCGGACTGCGTGCTGGCCGAGGCGATGCTGGGCAAGCGTGGCGGACTCGAGCTGCAGGCCCGCATGCGTGAGCTCGACCCCGGCGTTCCCATCGTGTTCGCCTCCGGCGGCGCGGACATCCGCATGATCGTTCATGCGATGCGCGCGGGTGCCGTCGACTTCCTGCAGAAGCCCGTGGCGCGCGCCGCCCTGCTCGACGCGGTCGAGCGCGCCGTGGAGAAGTCGGCCGCGTTTCGCGCCGCCGAGCTGCGGCGCGGAAGCTCGCTGGAGCGCCTGGGGCGGCTCACCCCGCGTGAACGGGTCATCTTCGCGCAGGTGCTGCAAGGGCGGCTCAACAAGCAGATCGCCGCGGCGCTCGAATGCCAGGAGGCGACCGTCAAGGTGCATCGCTCACGCTTGATGCGCAAGCTCGGTGTTCGCTCGGTGGTGAGACTCGTGCAGTTTGGCCAGGAACTCGGGCTTGAGCAGCCCGCTACCGAGTGACACAAACGCCATCAGGGGCAGACCTAGCTGTCCGTTGCGGGGCGGCCGATGGCGAAGGCCAACGCGGCCAGCAGCTTTGCAGGCGCCACGGGCTTGTACAAGAGCGTGAAGCGGCTCGAGGCGATACGGACGAGGTGATCGGTCGAGCTCTCCCGGCACGACCATCGCCGGAACGTCCTTGCCGTAGGGACGGCGTCCATGCCGTGGTGCCCGGCGCTCAGGCATAGTCGACGATCAGCGCATCCGGCGCGCTGCCCGGGCGCTCGGCGATCCTACGACGAAGCTCCTACCCATGCCGTCACCGTGCAGCGCAACTCGTTCGAGTGCTATTGGATGGGTTG
Organism: Casimicrobiaceae bacterium; assembly: GCA_035499955.1. Taxonomy (GTDB): domain Bacteria; phylum Pseudomonadota; class Gammaproteobacteria; order Burkholderiales; family Casimicrobiaceae; genus VBCG01. Next base: position 43,655 of record DATJXV010000088.1, on the reverse strand, counting down.
GTCGCCGTCGCCTGTTCTGCGCGATGGCACCTTCCAATTCTTGAATTGCGGGCAACCTGCTCCGTCCATGTAATGAACTTGACGCCCTGATAACTCCGGTGGCGCATCGGCATTCGAGCAGCGTCCGTTGATGGCGAAGCCGGTTGTCGCGTCGCTGGAATTACGGGTGCGATGTCCGGTCCACGAGGCGCAACGCCCGCACCTCGGCAAAGCGGCAACCGCTTGGGCAACATCCTTTTCGCCGTTGTTCGCGGTCATCAATTCCCTTCGGGGTTCACGCAGGCGAAACAACTTGCTTGTGCAGGACCGTGAACGGCACGCACACGAACTCGAATTGCTGGCGAATCGGCCGGCCGAGCCGCAGCGTGTAGTTCGCATTGGCCGAGAGGAGCGTGACCGTGCACTCCGCCTTGAAATATCGCGCCGGGAGAAGCAGGGTCTTGATTGGCATTGTTGGCCGCTCTTCGCTTGGCGGCAGGTAGAGCGCAGCGATGCATCGATTATTCGCATCGTCCAGCCCGTTTACGGTAGGGCCGAAGACGCCGTCGACGGCCAACTTGACGAGTCGCGGCCTGCGGCCGATGTACTCCACCCCGATCTCCACGTAATCGACCATCAGGCGCCGGAATCGACGCACGACGGACACGACCCAGGGGGCGTGTGCGCTTTCGCGCGTAGCGATCAATGACCCGGGAATCACCTGATTGAGGTCTTCGATCTGTCCGCGCATTCGGCAGCCGGATTCGCTGACGTCCTTGACTTGCCAGGCCCTTGGCACAACGACCCGCGCTTCCGTGAGCTGGATCGATCCCGGATCGATGCCAGCCCCGGTGGGTAACGGAGAGGAGAAACGCTCGGCACCCAGGGGCGAGACGGTGATCCCTTCCACTGCCGCATCTTGCATCGATCCCGCTGCGGAATTCGACATTGCCTGCGCGCGCAGCACCTGGGCAACGTCCGCAAAACCGGCAATCCCCTCCACGGTCATGGCGACGGGATCACGCTCGCCACGCCGCTTTATGCGAGCAGGCGTGGGTGCGACGATTGCCCCAAGCTTTTCCAGCAAGGCGATCTGACCCGCGCGCGCGGCGAAATCCGGAGTGTCGGCGCGTGACTCCGCTTCTTCCAGCGATCTTAGTCCCCGTGCGATCAGATCCTTCAATGGCGACGTATCTAGGAAGAGCGCGTTGGCCGCCGTGGAAGGGACCGCACGCTTCAGACCGTCCGTAGCGTCGAGATCGACGACGAATCCCTTCTCGGTGACCTGAACCGCGCCTTTCTCCTTGCGGGACTGAAGGCGCAACGCTCTGCACCAGCGGCTGAGCCAGGCGTCCGCCCAAAGTCCCTCTCGCGGCGACAGCTGCCCGCTGTTGAGGGCGTCTAGCAATAGAATCTTGATATATCTCTGCTCGAGTGTCGTTGCCTTTGCAGGCTCGGTGTCCGACAGGCCGGCGGCAACGTCGACTCTCGCAATGTCGTGCGCCAGCGCGAATTTGTAGATCTCGTGGATCTCCGTCCAGTAGGACGGTATGCGCTTCTTGTATCGAATGAAGCGTAGGAGCAGCTCGACTTGGCGATGGTGAAGCAGCTGGAACAGTGCGTGGTGCGCATGCGGGAGCCAATAGTCATCAGCGGCGTCCCGGATTTGGCGCCAGAAAAGTTGGTACGCCTCAGCGAACGACTGACTGAGGCGCAGCGCGGCGCTCCAGTCGCGTCGATGAAACACTTGGAGCTGGGCATTGCCTTCGACGTATCGCCGCAGTAATCGAGTGCTCGCCCGTCGTGCATGCCGGTCCAGGGCGCGCAGAACGTCCAACTGACGCGAGTCCAGGGCGTCGATCTGCATGAACCTTGAAACCGCGTCGCAGGCCACTCTCTGCGCAGCGATCGGGTCGTCGTTTGGAAGCAATGACCATGGGGCGTCGGCGGCGACGTCTCGACGCAGCTGATTCTGTGAGCCCTCAGAAACCGGTACCGCATCCGCTGCCTTACCCATGAGCCAAGCCTTGTTCTCGCTTATTCCACGGCAAGCTGCAAAAGGCGTGCCGCATGGGCAACTCTTCCTTCAGCGGCCACGCAAACGTGAAGCAGATTGCATGTCCGGGGCGGGTTTTACCGAGCGTTGCCACTGGAATGCGCTGCGGATCAGGCGGGCAGCGTCGTCGGAGCCGGTCGCTTCGCCTGCCGCGGGTGGCGGGCAGCGAGGGTTTCAAGTGCGGCGCTCACGGCTCGGTCCCACAACGGCACCGGCTCCGCCAGGACGCGCGCCTTGCCGCTGCCGAGCAGGTAGGCCAGTTCCTCGGGTGTGAACACCCGTGACGTCGAATGGTATCGGCCTGTAAACACGTACTTGGTGCGCTGCGGGCTGACGTAGGTGAGTCGGGCGTCGGCGACCTCTTCGCCGTCGGTGAAGGTCAGCCAGGTACCGACGATCATCTCGACAACGTAGTCGTGGACGTTCATTGCTTGCGTTTGCGGTGTGGATACCGCCGGCCCGCCGCTCTGCGGCTGGCCGCTTGCCACGTTCGGCTTGATCGCGGCCATGTGCAGCTGGTACAGCGCCTCGAAGAACGAAGTCGTGCGATCCGCCGCGAGGCCCAGCGCGTTGCAGCCCTTACGCAAGCTGGCGACGAGCTTCGGTACCGTTCTTGCCAGACGCGCTTTCTGCCCCTTGCGCTCCTTGATGACGATGCTCCAGAGCATGTCGTCGAGCGTCGCCAGGCCGGCCTCCCATGCGTCGCTTCCCAATCCAGGCTCGCGGTACAGGCCTGCCAGGTAATCCGTCCACGCCGTCTCTACGAAAGATCGCACCTCGAAGGGAAGATCGATCCCGGCCAGCCGGTCGCGAACGATCGAGATGACGGCGGCACGGTGAGCTTCGCCCTCCTCCGCTGCGCGCGCCATGACTACGTCGTCGGCGACTGCCGTCATGATCTGGCGGCGCTCGGTTTCGACGAAATCGCGCACGCGCTCGTCTGCGCTTCGAAAGACAGAAATGTCGATGTCGAAATCACTCACGATGTCGTCGATCACACGCTGTGCCATTGCAACGAATGCCGCACGGTATTCGTCGTGGTGGGCGGTGCCGATCGCGGCATCGGCGAGATGGTCGAGAAGCAGTCGGGCGGGATGGCGCTTGTCCGAGAAGAACGTGCGGTCCAGCAGCGCGGACTTGACGATAGGTACCTGCAGGCGCCCGAATAGCGGACGCGTTTCGTCCGAAATCGATGCGTCCCGGAAGATGTAGTCGAACAGAAGCGCGATCACGTCCATCGTGATGGCGTCTGCTGGGTTGGTGATATGAGCGTCGATCGCGGCCCGGATATGCGGAATCAGGTTGAGTGGGACGACGACGCCGGCCGTTCCGTCGGGTGTGTTGGCGCGCGCCACATCGGCAAGGGCGCGATTGAGGTCGAATTTCTGCAACTGCCCCAGCGTCTTGAACAATTGTGTCGACGTACCCATCGCCATCAGCGGATCGAGGCCGGGAAGGTCCCGAGCATCGGCTTCGGCGCGGGCGGCACCCAGCGTTGGGGCGGGCGCCATCCTCTCCATTGTGGCGCTGGCCTCGGCCAACGCCGCCAGCCCGCTGAGGATGGCCTCGGAATCCATCTCTGGCGGTGTCTCGCTCGCGCCGACCACGGGTAACGCGGACGGCGCGTCGGCGAGTATCGGCGCAGGCGCAGGCGCAGCGCCGTCCGGCGCCCCTGCTTCCGGCACGGGGACATCGACGAGCCCGCCGGCCTCCGGTTTGCCCAGCATCTGCGCGAACGTCTCCAACAGGTCGCGATCATCGGACGGCCTCAAATCGCTGCGCACTCGAAGTGCCGCCTTGATCTCGGGGAGTACGCCCTCATCGGCTAGGAGCCGGTTGAGCGTCAGGTACGTCTTGTTGATCACGGACCGCATGTCGGCCAGCAATCGCTCGAGCAGCGGCCGCCACACTCTTGGGTTCGGATAGACGGCCCGCGAGGTCGCGCCGAGCGCGTCGACGATGTATTCGATGTCGAATGGATTATCGATATCGCCGGGTGTGGCGTCGGCGAGTAACTCGTCGATTCTTAGGTCGAGGGCCGATCGCTCGCGTCGGGTGAATCCTGCGAGGAACGAGGTTGCCGCCGTCAACGCGGCCTGTTTCTCGTGGTCGTAGGCCGTCAGCACGCGCAGTGTTGCGAGCGAGACGTCGGCGTCCGGCCGTCGACCCTTGCGTCGCTGACCGCTGATCCGCCGCTCGAATAGGTCGCGCAAGGTCTGCGGAAAGCGCTCCAGCCATTCGCCTCGCTTGCTCAGGAATGCCTGAACCTCGCCATCGGGGACGTGGCTGTTGGACTCGAAAAGATCAACCGCAAGCTCGAGCGACGCTTTCGCCGACTCGAGGAGCTTCGCTTCGAAAAGGCCGTAGCACTTGTGCAAGAGGGCTGCCGCCTGGCTGGGCGGCAAGTGCTGGACCCCGTCGTCCAGGCGCGACGAGTTCCCGGGAGCGATCGAGTATGGGGTCGGCATACCCTAGTCCTCTTGGTGATATTCGTTCCGTCATCGCCGCGCGTGCGCTGCCACGGGCAGCAACGACGTCGGCGGGACGGGGAGCGTCAAGCGTAACTCGAATATTGCGTCGCAAGTAAGTCGCATCACATTGACGCACGGCAATGAATCGGCGCGGCGCGCCGCGCCCAATAGCCCGCTCCCGGGCGCGAATTGGATTGCAGTTCAGTGGATTGTGATCGGCACGCTGACCTGCCATCGCTTGATCTGAGCTGGTCCACGAACCGGCTGGGTGGAGTTCACGCCGCGCAGGGTTAAAGGCGAGCATTCGAGCCTATCTCGTGCCGCAAAATAAGCCAGTTGGGGTATCACCGCGATTACCTCGGGGAAGAAGCGGCCTGTGCTCGATAGCGCGGGTTGGTGGCCAGCCTCCTGGTGCCCGGGGCCGGACTCGAACCGGCATGGCGGAGCTAACCGCCGAGGGATTTTAAGTCCCTTGTGGCTACCAGTTTCACCACCCGGGCTGCGCCGCAATCTTACGCGACCGCGCGGCTTCCTCCCAATCGCCCGATCATCGCATTGACCCCGATCGCCAGCACGAACAGCACGATCAGCAGCGCGTACATCCGAGGCATGTCGAACGTCGCGTACGACTGGATGATCAAGAACCCGATGCCGCGGTTCGACAGCTTCGTCTCGGCGAGCAGCGTGCCGATGATCGCGACGCCGAAGCCGAGGCGCACGCCGTTGACGGTCGCCGCGCGCATCGCAGGCAGGTAGATCCGGGTCGCCATCTGCCAGCGCGACGCCCGGAAGCTGCGCCCGACACGGATGAGCACGCCGTCGATCTCGCGCACCCCGGCGGCGGCGCTGATGGCGATGGGAAAGAAGCACGACAGCGCGCCCATCGCGATCTTCGATCCGCCGCCCACGCCGAACCACATGATCATCACGGGGAAGAAGATGATCTTCGGCGTCGGCCCGAGGTAGTACACGAACGGCTCGTACGCCCAGGCGAGGAAGCGGTTCGCGCCGAGCGCGATGCCGACGACGAGTCCCGCGAGGCCGCCGATCAATAGCGCCGCGCCGATCTCGCCCGCGGTCGCCGCGAAGTTCACGTAGAACTCCACGCCGCCGAGCACGCGTCCCATGGCGCGGCCGATCGAAGCAAGCGACGGCACGACGTCGCGGAACAGGAGGCCCGAGGCGGCGACGGCCTCCCACGCGGCGAGCACGACGGTGATCACCGCCGCGCGCAGCCACCACACGCGCCGGCCCGTCACGCGTTGGGCCGCAGCCATCGCTCGATGCGCTCGGTGACGTCGAAGAAGACGACGCTCGCCGCCACGACGAACAGGATCGCGGCATAAGTACCGGGGAGATCGTACCGCTCGGCGAGCTCGTTGATGAGCTGCCCGAGCCCGCCGAAGTTGATCAGGAACTCGACGCCGACGATGTTGATCATCGCGAAGATGAGCCCGAGCCTGAAGCCGACGAATACCGAGGGCAACGCCGCCGGCAAGAGGATCTTCGCCAGTTGCTGCGCCCCCGTGAGCCGGAAGCTCCGCCCGACGTCGAGCAGCACGGCGCGCGTGGCCGCCAGGCCTTCGAGGGTCTTGAGGATCACGGGCGCGAGCCCCGCCGCGAAGCCCATCATCACGATGGTCGTCGCGCTGCGCCCGAAGATCACGAGGAACAGCGGGTACATGAGCACGATGGGCGCGGCGGCGAGCGCGCCGGCCCACGTCTCGAACGCGAGCCGAGCCACGCGATACCGATGCAGCACGACCCCGATCGGAATGCCGACGGCGGCGAGCAGCACGCTGGCCCACAGGATTTCGAGCGTGGTCTGCCAGAAGCGGGTCAGCACGTGCTCCTCTACCACGATGCGCGGGATCGCTTGCATTACGGCGGACGGCAGCGGAACGATGAAGCCGTTGATGACGCCCGCGCGGATCAGCATCTCGACGAGGGCGACGGCGACCACGAGCGTCGCGCCGCCGGCGGCGCGCGCAAGCCCGCGCGAGGCGCCGCGCGTCATGCGCGGCCGGCGTGCGAGCGCACGCGCGCTTCCGCCTCTTCGATGCCGCGGTTGGCCTCCTCGCGCAGGTCGTGCCAGATTTGCGCGACGTAATGGCCGAACGCGTCGCTTTCCACGATATCGGCCGAGCGCGGGTGGGGGAGGTCGATCGCGACCGCGCGCTTGAGCCGCCCCGGTCGGTACGTCATCACGAGCACGCGATCCGACAGCTGTACGGCTTCGCTCAAGTTGTGGGTGATGAGAAGCGTCGTCTGCCGCAGCGCCTGCTGGATTTGCAGCACCTTGTCGCCGAGCAGGAGGCGCGTCTGCTCGTCGAGCGCCGCGAACGGCTCGTCCATGAGCAGGATGCGCGGCTCGGAGGCGAGCGTGCGCGCGATGGCCACGCGCTGCCGCATGCCGCCCGAGAGCTCGGCCGGGAGGCGCCGCTCGAACCCGGAGAGGCCGACCAGCGCCACGAAGTGGGCTGCGCGTTCGTGGCGCACCTGCCTGGCCACGCCCGCGATCTCCAGGGGGAACGCGACGTTGTCGAGCACCGTGCGCCACGGAAACGTCGACTCCTCCTGGAACACCATGCCGATCGCGGGGTGCGTGCCGGAGATGCGCTCGCCCGCGACCGCGACGCGACCCTCGTACTCGCCGACGAGGCCGCCGATGACGTTGAACAGCGTGGACTTCCCGCAGCCCGACGGCCCGATGATCGAGACGAACTCGCCGGGCGCGACGTCGAACGAGACGTCGTCGACGGCGACGATCTCGCCCTCGCGCCCCGCGAAGCGTTTCGTGATGTGCTCGACCGCGAGCAGCGCGCCCGCCGCGGAGTCCGCCATCAGCGCGGCGGTATCTGGATCAGTTCGGCGAGCTGCTCCCTGGTGAGCGGCGCGGCCGTGAACTTGAGCGCGACGGCGTCGGGCACGATGGTGTCGAGCCCGACGATCTGATCCGGGTCGACGGCGGCGCGCGGGAAGAAGCCGTCGCGCGTGCGCTTCGCCATATCGACCGAAATGCCGACGAAATCGGCGTACGCCTTGAGCGCCGCCGGGTCGTTCGAATACAGCCAGTCGATGGTCTCGCGGTACGCCTTCATGAAGCGCGCGATGACGTCCCTGCGGCTCGCAAGCGTGGAGGTGTTGGTGATGAGCAGGCGCACCGTCTGGCCCTTGAACACCGCCGCGTCGTTTCCGCTCGCCACGATGCGTATCTTGCCTTCGTCCAGTTGCGGCAGGCCGAACGGCGGCGCCGACCAGCCGACATCGATCTGCCCGGACATCACCTGAGTCAGTGTCGGCGCGGGGCCTCCGGTCGCCGTCGGCTTCGCCTTGAGGTCGTACTGCTTCATGAACGCGGTGACGATGCCGTGCGTGGACGAGCCGTTGGTCGAGTAGGCGATCGTCTTGCCGTCCGTGTCCTTGAGCGACTTGATCGGCGAGGTCGCCGGCACGTACCAGAAGAGGTCGGCCGCGCCGGTCGTCTCGGCGCCGATGATGCGCACCGGCGCGCCTTTGGAATAGGCCGACAGCACGCCCATGATGCCGGGCGCCACTCCCACGTCGACGCTTCCCGAGATCACCGCCTGCTGCGTCTCGCCGCCACCCTGCGTCCATAGCATCTCGAGCTCGAGCCCGTGCTTCTTCATGATGCCGGCGCGCTGTCCCATCTCGGCGATGGTCGTGTCCCAGTTGCCGCGCTGCCCCGCCGCGACCTTGAGCTTGTCCTGCGCGAGCGCGCCCGCCGCGAAGGCCGCGGCGAGCGCGGCGATGCCGCACAACCTTGCGAATGTCATTGCGCGAATCCTCGGGGGTCTTAGGTCCGTCGTGGAAGCGGATAGTGATGGACGCGCCAACCGGAGTCAAATGCGTAGAATCGGTGCGGCGTCAGCGCACTTTCCAGCGGCCGACGGTGTGCGCGACTTCGTCGTCGGCGAGGAACACGGCCTGCGGCGGCGGGGGCGCGGCCTGCGCTCCCGCGCCGAGCACGGCTTCCAGCACGCTGCCTGCCGTGACGGCCTGCGCGTCGATCCAGCGGACCTTCCCGCGCTGCACGCTCGCGTAGACGCGGCCGCTCGCCGCCTGCGCGAAGTTGACTTCGCGGAACGTTTCGATGCACCGCCGCAGGAACGCGAGGTTGCGCGAGACCGCGAGCTGCGCTCCGTCGCCGAACAGCATCGCGGGGGACCGCGCCTCGACATCGAGCTTGCGATAGCGTTCGATATCCAACAGGCACTGCGGGTCGAGCACGTTCATCACCTCGTTCCAGCCGAACGCCGCGGTCCGCGGCGGCAGCCCGCGCGCGACGGAGTTGTCGAGGAACTCGAAATGAACGCGCTTGTCGCTGCGCCGGATCCAGGTGAAGAAGAGCCCGGGCATGCCGGCGTACGCCTCGACCGCGTGTGCGAGCGTGTCGTCCACCGCCTTGTAACGGCCGACGTCGAGGCCGCGGTACCACGCGCGCTCGACGAGCGCGTCCGGCGGCGTGACCAGGAAGAAGAGGTAGACGATCTGGCCGAAACGCGTCAGCAGGTTGCTGCCCGCCTCGTCGGAGTCGGGGGCGAAGCTGTCGAAGCGGAAGCGGTCGATCAGCAGGTGCGACATCTCGCCGCGCTCCGCTTTGCGCGCCATGTAGCGGTCGAGCTTCTGGTCGACGATCGCGAGCTCGTCGCCGGTCAGCGCGCCCGCGTACTTGTAGGCGCCGCCCAGGCTGCCGTAATCGAGCAGCTGCTTGCGCCAGATGTCGGGGCTGATGAGCGCGAACTCGCCCCAGTCGACGCCGATTCGCCCCGCGAGCTGCTTCTGCAGCGGGCGCATCGTGCTCTTGCCCGCCGCCGAGGGCCCCTTCGTGTTCATCACCACCGGACGCTCTTGCCGCGGCAGCAGGCGCCAGCCTTCCCGCGCCGCCGCCTGCGCGACCAGCGGCTCGATCATCTCGCCGACGACCGCGCTGCCCCAGTCGTTGCCGGCGAGGTCGATCGCGATGCGCGAGACAAGATCACGGTCGCCCCAAAGCCGCTCGTGCTTGACGAGGACCGCGCCTACCACGCGCGCCAGCGCCCGCAGCGCTGCCCGCTCGGCGCCCTCGGCGGTGCGCGCGCGCAGCTCCCAATCGGCAACGACTTGCGCCTCGGTCGGCGCGGGGACCGAGGCGCGCGTGCGCTCACCCCGCAACCGCGCGAGCCAGCCGGTGCGCGCGGGGGACGGCACGGGCTGCGACGAGTACGCGCGCGCAAGCTCGCGCTCGACGATCGCGGTCAAGGCCTCGCGCGCTTCGCCGTGCGCGTGCGATATCGCTTCCATCCTCGGGGCGACGTCCGCTTCGAGGACGACTTGCGTGATCTGGCGGAAGTTGATGCCGAGGTCCTCGATGCGCGTGCCGTCGGGCACCGAGACGTTCGCAGTCACGCGCACGAGGAGCTCGTGCAGCGCGAGACGCTGCGGCCGGAACGCCACGATCTCGCGTGGCGGCAGGCCGGTCAGGTCCGCAAGCTCCAGCGCATCGCGCAGCGGCGTGCGCACGTGATCCGTGCGATAGAGCGTGGCGAGAGGAAGCAGCCCGGCCGGGATCTGCGATTCCAGACCCGGGTTCCACGGGCCTTCCGGCAGGGCGGGCGAGGGTGGCATGAGCATTTGTCCGACGCGGCGATCGGGGTTCGTCCGAAGGCCGTGGCGCAGGGCGAAGAGGTAGGTTAGCGGATGAGCCTGTGTTGCGTCGACCCGACGTTTCGCGCGAAGGCTTGAAGTTCATGCCGGGCGGCGAGAAGCTTGCGGTCGTCGGGTGGCTCTGAGGCATGCATGGCGGCCATCGCGGGAACGCGGACAATCGAAGCGGCCATCGCGGGCGCGGTGAAGGGGCCGCTGCCCGCGTACGTTCCGCCTATGCTCGCCACCCTCGTGGCGGAACCGCCTGCCGGCGACGACTGGGTCCACGAGATCAAGTACGACGGCTACCGGCTGATAGCGTGCGTCGAGCGCGGCCGCGCGCGCCTCTACTCGCGCAACCGCAAGGATTGGACGGCGTCGTTTCCCGCGGTCGCGCGCGAACTTTCGACGTTGCCGGTGAGAAGCGCATGGATCGACGGCGAGGTCGTCGTGCTCGACGCGCAGGGACGCACGAGCTTCCAGGCGCTGCAGAACGCGCTGTCGTCGCCGTCGGCGCAAGGGCTCGCGTTCTTCGCCTTCGATCTCATGTACCTCGATGGCTACGATCTTCGCCGCGCCGCGCTCACTGAGCGCAAGCGGATCCTGCGCGGCGTCGTCGGCAACGGCGCGGGTGCCGTACGCGTCGGCCCGGAGGTGCGCGGATCGGGTGCTGCGTTCTTCGAGCAGGCCTGCCGCCTGGGCCTCGAGGGGACGGTCGCCAAGCGCGCCGCCTCCACCTACGCGAGCGGCCTTCGCACGCGCGAGTGGTTGAAGATCAAGTGCATCCGGCGCCAGGAGATGGTGATCGCGGGCTACACGGAGCCGCAGGGGTCGCGCACGGGCTTCGGCGCGCTGCTGCTCGGCTACTATGAGGACGGCAAGCTGCGTTACGCCGGCAAGGTCGGGACGGGCTTCGACGAGCGCATGCTGCGCGAGCTCGCGCCGAGGCTCGCGAGCCTCGAGCAAAGGGCCCCCGCGCTTGCCGACCCGCCCCGCGGCTACGAGGCGAAGGGCGCGCACTGGGTACGCCCCGATCTCGTGGCCGAGGTGGCGTTCGCCGAATGGAGCCGCGACGGCGCGCTGCGGCATCCCTCGTTCCAGGGCTTGCGGCCCGACAAGAAAGCGACGGACGTGATGCGCGAGCGACCGGAGGCAGCCTCGACAGCGGCCAAGACGAGCCGGACCGCGAAGACGAAGCACGCGCGGGTGGAGATAGCGGGCGTCGCGCTGTCCAGTCCCGACAAGCCGTATTTTCCCGAAGCCGGCCTCACCAAGCGCGACATCGCCGCGTATTACGCGAAAGTCGCCCCGCACCTGCTGCCGCACATCGCGGGCCGCCCGCTGAGCCTCGTCCGCTGCCCGGAAGGGTGGTCCGGGCAATGCTTCTACCAGAAGCATGCGGACAAGGCCGTGAACGCGGCGGTCGCCCGCATCGCGATCACGGAGGCCGGCGGCGGCAAGGCGACGTATATGGGCGCCTCCACCGCGGCCGCGCTCGTCGCCCTCGTGCAGTGGGGTGTGATCGAGATGCACCCGTGGGGCTCGAAGGCGCCGCGGCTCGACCGCCCCGACCGCCTCGTCTTCGATTTCGACCCCGACACGGCGGTGCCGTTCGCCGATCTGGCGGCGGCGGTGACGCTGTTGCGCGCGCTGCTTGCGGAGATGGGGCTCAGCGGCTTTCTCAAGACCACGGGCGGCAAGGGCCTGCACGTCGTTGTGCCGATCCGCGCCACGCTGCCGTGGGACGACGCCAAAGCCTTCGCCAAGTCGGTCGCCGATTTTCTCGTGCGCACCTATCCCGGCCGCTTCACCGCCAGCGCGTCCAAGGCGGCGCGCAGGGGCAAGATATTCATCGATTACCTGCGCAACGCGCAGGGCGCGACGGCGATCGCGCCATACGCGGTGCGGGCGCGTGCCAACGCGCCCGTGGCCACACCCATCGCCTGGAGCGAGCTCGCGAAGGACGTCCGCAACGACTACTTCAACGTCCGCAACGTGCCCGAGCGCCTCGCTTCGATGGGCAAGGATCCGTGGGCCGACTTCTTTTCGACCCGGCAATCGATTGCCGCTGCCATGCGCAGGCGGCTGGCCGCGCCGTAGTACTTGGTTACCGAGAGAAAGCGCCTCGCCGTCCAGGCAAGCGTATGCTGACGCCTGCCCATGGGACCTTCCTCGAGCATGACGTCCGATGTCGCGCGCAGCGCCGGCCCGCGCCTCGGCTCGGCGCCGCGTGTGGACCAGTGGCTTGCTCGCGGCCTGAGCTGGCTGTCCTCGCATCCGAGGCTCGCGATCGCGATCGCGCTTCTGGCGGTCCTGGCGGTCGGCATCAGCGACTACCTCATCGAGGCGCGCGTTGCGGTGCTCTACATCATCCCGGTTGCGCTCGTGACGTGGCCGTGCGGCCGCGCGTGGGGTATTGCCGTCAGCGCGCTCGGCGTGGTGGCGTGGGTGCTCGCGTTCAAGCTGCAGCAGCCCTACCCCTACGAGACGTTCTTCTACTGGGAGTTCTCGACGCTCGCCTTCACGCTGCTCCTGTTCGTCGAGCTCGTGGCCCGCTTGCATATCGCGCTCGCCCGCTCGGACGAGCGCTTCGTGCGAGTGCTCTCCGGCCTGCATGCGGCCGTCTTCGTGAGCGACGACGAGGCGCTGCTGTTCGCCAACGATTGGCTGGTGCGCATCCTCGACCGCGGGCGCACGCCGAGCTCCGCCGACATCGCGGCGCGCTTCCCGATCGCGGTGACGGGCACGCACGGACTGTCCGAGACCCCCGCGAACCTGCCGTTCGCCGGCTACGAGGCGCGTGACGCGATCGACGGCCGCTGGTACCTGGCGCAGGCCGGCGCGATCACGTGGATCGACGGACGGCGCGTGCGGCTCACCGTGCTCACGGACATATCCGAGCAGAAGCGTGCCGCCGCGCTCGCGCGCGAGAACCAGGCCGCGCTGCACCACACGGCGCGGCTCGTGAGCCTCGCCGAGGCGGGCAGCACGCTCGCGCACGAGCTCAATCAGCCCCTGCTCGCCATCGTGGGCTATAACGCCGCCTGCCTTCGCCTGCTCGATTCGGGCGACGCGCCCCTGGAGGAGCTGGCCGATGCGCTCGAGAAGTGCCGGGTGCAAGCGGTTCGCGCCGGCGAAATCCTGCAGCGCATCCGTGATCTCACAAGAAAGCGGTCGCCGACGTTGTCGGCCTGCGACTTCAATGCCATGCTGCGCGAAGTGCTGGGCTGGGTTCGCGACGAGGACCGCGATGGCGTGCGGGTGGAATTGTCGCTGGCCGAGGGTCTCCCCCGGGTGCAGGCGGACTCGATCCTGGTACAACAGGTCATGCTCAATCTAATCAACAACGCGGTCGACTCGATGGACGGTCTGCCCGCCGCGGAGCGGCAATTGTCGATAGCGACAGCGGCCGAGCCGCAGGGCGCCGTGCGAGTGACGATCGCGGACCGGGGCGCGGGCATCGCGGCGGAAAGCGAGTCGCGGCTGTTCACGCCGTTTTTCACGACCAAGGAGCGAGGGCTGGGGCTCGGCCTGTCGATCTGCCGGTCGGTCGTCGAGATGCACCGCGGCCGGCTGTGGCACGAGCGGCGGGTGGGGGGAGGCACCGCGTTCCACTTTTCACTTCCGACGAGGACCTCATGAACCGTCCGACCGAACCGACCATCTTTGTCGTGGACGACGACGAAGCCGTACGCGACTCGCTGGCCATGATGCTGCGCGCCGCCGGCCGTGCCGTGGAGACCTTCACCACGGCGCAGGAATTCATCGACCGCCGCGGCGACGCGCGCACCGGCTGCGTAGTGCTCGACGTGCGCATGCCCGGCATGAGCGGCATCGAGCTGCAGGAATGGCTCACCGAGCACAACGACACGCTGCCGATCGTGTTCCTCACGGGTCACGGCGACATCCCGATGGCGGTGCGCACGATCAAGCGCGGCGCGTACGACTTCCTGCAAAAGCCGGTCGACGACCAGCACCTGCTCGATGCGATCGACGCCGCGATGTCCGGCGAGCTTCCGCCAGATGCGCAGTCGCGCACGCTTCCGCCGGCGGTGGCGTCCCTGTCCAAGCGCGAACGCGAGGTGCTGGACCTGATCCTCGACGGCCGCCAGACGCGCGCGATCGCCGAGGCGCTGTTCATCAGCGTCAAGACGGTCGAGTTCCATCGCAGCCGCATCCACGCGAAGCTCGGCGTGGCGTCGATGGCCGAGCTCTTCAACCTGTGCGTAGGACGCCAACTGCGCAGGCCGACGGCCTCGCAGCAGCAGCGGGCCTAGAAGAGCGCCGCCGCCGGGCCCGCGACCGGGCGTCGGCTCGGCGGCCGATGGTGAGGATTTCTGCCCAAAATAGGGGTAAACCCTAGTGCCGCTGATTGGCGACGGTCGCTACGATCGCTGCGCCACAGCTGCGAAACCGGTGAAAACCGGGCAAGTACGTGGTTTCTGGCACCGAGGCGGTGATTTTTGGGGGATTGCCCGGTCGCGTCCGGGTGTTGGGGGACAGCCCATTGCCCCCTTCCTGCGGGCGGCCGGGTCGTTGAAAAAGCCGGAAGGCGTTGCGGTGCGGACGCACGAACCGGCGGGTGACTGGTGACTCTTCATCGACTTTCCGGAGGAACTTCATGGCAACAGCAGCGAATCCTGCGATGCCGAGCAGCAGCGGCGGCCTGTCCCGCGAAGAATCAAAAGTCATCTTCGCCTCGTCGCTGGGGACAGTCTTCGAGTGGTACGACTTCTATCTCTACGCGGTCCTCGCGCCCTTCTTCGCCGCGCTGTTCTTTCCTCCGGGTAACGCCACCGCGGCCCTCCTTTCCGCCTTCGCGGCGTACGCGGCCGGCTTCCTGGTACGGCCGTTCGGGGCGCTGATTTTCGGCCGGATCGGCGACCTCGTCGGCCGCAAGTACACGTTTCTCGTCACCATTACGGTGATGGGCTTCTCGACGTTCGCGGTCGGCCTGCTGCCGACGTACGCGTCCGTGGGCTGGTTGGCGCCCATCCTGATGGTGAGCCTGCGCCTGCTTCAGGGCCTCGCGCTGGGCGGCGAGTACGGCGGGGCTGCGACGTACGTCGCCGAGCATGCCCAGCCGGGCCGTCGGGGTTACGACACGTCGTGGATCCAGACCACGGCCACGCTGGGCCTGTTCCTCGCGCTGATCGTCATCGGCGTGTGCCGCTTCACGGGGGTGATGACCCCGGCGCAGTTCTCGGACTGGGGCTGGCGCCTGCCGTTCCTCGTGTCCCTCGTCCTGCTCATCTTCTCGATCTACATCCGGCTGAAGCTCAACGAATCGCCGGTGTTCCAGCGCATGAAGGCCGAAGGCAAGGGATCGAAGGCGCCGCTCACGGACAGCTTCCTGCGCTACCCGAACAACAAGTACGTCCTGCTCGCGCTTCTCGGCGCGACGGCGGGACAGGGTGTGGTCTGGTACACCGGCCAGTTCTACGCGCTGTTCTTCCTCACCATCACGCTCAAGGTCGACGGCGTGACGGCGTACACGCTGATCGGCATATCGCTGCTGCTTGGCACGCCGTTCTTCATCTTCTTCGGATGGCTGTCGGACAAGATCGGGCGTCTGAAGATCATCCTGGCGGGCTGTCTGATCGCCGCTCTTACGTATTTCCCGCTGTTCGCGGCGCTGACCCACTACGTGAACCCCGCGCTGGAAGCGTTCCAGAAGGCGACGCCGATCACGGTCGCGGCGAAGGACTGCAACCTGCACATCTTCGTCGGCCCGTGGTCGAAGTTCTCGGATTGCGACAGGACGCAGGATTTCCTGACGAAGTCCGGCCTGTCGTTCACCGCGACACCGCTGCCGGCGGGTGCGACCGACAGCGTCATCACGCGAATCGGCGACACCGAGCTCAAGGGCTTCGACGCCAAGGCGCTCACCGAAGCGCTGAAGGCGAGGGGCTATCCCCCGAGCGCGGCGAAGGATCAGATCAACTGGGGTATGACGCTGCTCATCCTGTTCATCTTCCTGATCTTCGTCACAATGGTGTACGGGCCGATCGCGGCGTTCCTCGTCGAGATGTTCCCGACCAAGATCCGCTACACGTCGATGTCGCTGCCGTACCACATCGGCAACGGCTGGTTCGGCGGCATGCTGCCGCTGGTGGCCACTGCGCTCGTGGCGGCCAAAGGCGACATCTATTACGGATTGTGGTACCCCATCATCGTGGCGCTCATGTCGTTCGTGATAGGCATCCTGTTCCTGCGCGACCGCAAGGACATCGACCTGCACGCCGACGAGTCGGCCTACCAGTAGCGTTTAGTCGAACTCGGGAGCCCCGATCGCGCGATCGGGGCTCCTTTTCATTTCCCGCTCCCGATGAAGCTGTCGCTCAGTCTCACGCTCGTGATCGCGATCGCGTTCACGGCGCTGTGCCTCGCGTACGCCGGCTACGGGTGGTGGGAGCTCGGCGGCATGGCGCCCGGGCAGGCGCGCGACGACGCGCGCGGTTTCGTGCTGTTCTGGGCGTTCCTGGGCGCCATCGGCCTCGTCAGCGCCTATGTGGCGTGGCGCCTGACGCGCGAGCGATGACGGGTCCCAAGCTTCGCTCGCCGCACCCCGAGGCCTGCGGTCGGCCGGCCAGGGCGGCCCTTCCGGACTGACGGGCTAGAGGCTCCGCGGCCTACTTGGCGCCTGCGCCCGCGGCGGCGAGGAGCTCGCGCGTGCGCTCGACGAGCGCGCGGACGGCTTCGCGGTCGAGCTTCTTGAGAAGCGCTTGTGCGTAGTCGGGCAGGAGCGTGGCGAGGTCTTGCGCCGTGGCGCACTTCTCGAGCTTCAGCGTGAACATGAAGGCGCGAATGCCCAGCGCGTCGACCACGGTCTCGTTCATGAACGCCTTGGCGATCCGGAAGTGCGCGAGCTGATCCTCGATCGACACCGCGCCGGCCTTGATCGGCGCGTTGAACTGCGTCACCGGCGCCACGTAGCCGCCGTTGACGAGCTGGGTGAGGGCGTCGACGGGCGCGCCGATCAGGAGGATCTGCCGCTGGATCTCGCGGACGTCCTTGTCCGCGTCGATCAGGAACAGGACGGTGCGCAACTTGGCGGGCAGGGATTTCTTGCTTTGGCCGATCTCCTCGTGCCCCTTCGCCGTCCTGCCGTACCGCTCCGCTTGCATGCTGTTCACGTCTCCCGGATCACAGCCGGCATGCCCGTGTTCTCCGCGCATTCGCCTTGGCCGCCGATTTTGCGCCGTCGACGCAGGCCGTCAGTATCCAAATGCTGTAGTGTCCACGAAATCACGGGTCAACCCTAGTGTAATGGGCGCAACGGCGGATGCCTAGTCGCGCGGCACCTCGCTCTCGTGCCAGTGCGCGAGCGCCCGGGTGGCGATAGCGCTCACCACGAGGTAAAGCACAATCCCGGCCAGCGTGATCAGCACGAGCGCGGCGAACAGGCGCGGCACGTTGAGCTGGATGCCGGCCAGGAGGATCTGGTAGGCGAGCCCGGCGCCTTGTCCGCCGGTGCCCGCGACGAATTCGGCGACCACGGCGCCGATGAGCGCAAGGCCGCTCGCCACCCGAAGCCCGGCGAAGAAGTAGGGCAGCGCGCTCGGGACGCGCAGGCGCACGAGCGTCTGCCAACGCGAGGCGCGGCTCATGCGAAAAAGATCGGCGAGGCCGGGATCGACGCTGCGCAGGCCAAGCGAGGTGTTGGAGATGATCGGGAAGATCGCGACGACGGTCGCACACAGCACGAGCGCAAGCCGCGTGTCGTGCACCCAGATGATGATGAGCGGCGCGATCGCCACGATCGGCGTCACTTGCAGAACGATGGCGTAGGGCAAAAGGCTCGCCTCGATCAGCCGGCTTTGCGCGAACAGCAGCGCGATGGCGACGCCGGCCGCGACGGCGAGCGCGAGCGCCGCGAGCGCGATGCCCGCCGTGACGCCGAGCGACGCGGCGAGCAGGGCGCGGTCCTCCAGCATGGCCCGGGCGATGCGCGAAGGCGAGGGGACGAGGTAGCTCGGTACGTCGTACGCGGCGACAATCGCCTGCCAGGCGCCGAGCAGCACGGCGGCCACCAGCAGCGGGGCCGCGATGCGAAGCAGGCGCTCGCGGGTCATGGCAAGGACGCCCCGGAGGTCAGCGCGCTGATCCGCGCGCACAGCGCGGCGAACTCCGCGCTGCCGCGAAACGCCGCGGTGCGCGGCTGCGGCGTCTCGATCGCGATGTCGGCCACCACATGCCCGGGGCGCGCCGCCATCACGACGACCCGCGTGGCGAGGTACACCGCCTCCTGGATGCTGTGGGTGACGAACAGCACGGTGAGTCCGCGACCGCGCCACAGCGCCGCGAGGTCGTCGTCGAGCTTGTGCCGCGTGAACTCGTCGAGCGCGGCGAAGGGCTCGTCCATCAGCAGAAGTGCGGGCGCGACGGCCAGCGCGCGCGCGATCGACACGCGCATCTGCATGCCGCCCGAGAGCTCGCGGGGGTAGCGGTGCGCGACGTCGGCCAGTCCGACCACGCCCAGGGCGTCGCGGACGGCGGCATCGCCCTGCGGCCGCGGGATCCGGGCAAGATCGAGGGGCAGCCGCGCGTTCGCCTCCACGCGCGCCCAGGGCATGAGCGTCGGCGACTGGAACACCATCGCGAGCTTGCGCTGCGGATCGTCGAACGGAGGGCGGGCGCGGCCCCACCAGCGCAGGGCTCCCTCGGAGGGCGCGGTCAGCCCCGCGGCCATGCGAAGCAGCGTGGTCTTGCCGCATCCCGAGGGGCCGAGCAGCGCCACGAACTCGCCCGCCGCCACGTCGAAGGTGACGGGCGAGAGCGCGCGCGTGCGGTTCGGGTAGGTCTTGGCCGCGCCTGCGACCGCGACGACGGGCGCGCCGCCGCTGCCTATGGAGTCACCCGCACGTCTTTGACGACGTCGACCGTCCACGCCTTCGCATAATCGGTGCCTGGCTTGGCGAGGCCTGCGCTGCGCAGGAACGCGACGGTCGCGTTCCAGCGCGCGTCGGTCATCGTGAGAAGGCCGGCAGCCTTCGCGTCGCCGCCTTCGACGATCGCGTGCTCGCGCATCTTGCGCACCCCGTAGGCGAGAAGGTCGTCGCCCATCTGTGGGTTGTCCTTCTTGATGAGCGCGTTGCCGGGCGCCGGGTTCGCGAGGTAGCTCTTCCAGCCTTCGGCCGAAGCCAGCGCGAAGCGGCGCAGGACGTCGCGCCGGCGCGCGAGCGCGTCGCGCTTGACGACGAGCACTTCGGCGTAGGGCGGGTAGCCCAGGTCGGCGAGCAGGAACACGGCGGGAACCACGCCCGCCTTCTCGATCGAGAAGGGCTCGGACGTCGCGAATCCCTGCTGCGAGAGGTTGGGGTCGGCGAGGAAGGGCTGGACCGAGAACCCGTACGGGCGCTTCTGGTCGTCGCTGAAGCCGTACTTCTGCTTGAGCCAGGGCCAGAACGTGGTGTTGCTCGCGGCGCCGATGGCAATGGGCTTGCCCTTGAGGTCCGCAAGCTTGGCCACACCGGGGTGACTGATGACGACCGTCGGGTTCTTCTGGAAGGTGGCGGCGACCGCCACCAGCGGCACCTCCTGCTCGACCGCGGACAACACTTGCAGGCCGTCGGCCATGGCGACGTCGATCCGGTCGGCGGCGAGGAGCTGCAGCCCGTTGACCTGCGGGCCGCCCATCTTGATCGTGACGTCGAGCCCGTGCTTCTTGTAGATGCCCTCGGCCAGCGCCTGGTAGAAGCCGCCGTGCTCGGCCTGCGCGAGCCAGTCGGTGGCGAACACCACGCGATCCTGCGCCGCGGCCAGCGGACAGAGGAGGAGGAAGAGAGCGAGCGCGGCGAGACGATGCATCGGACGGGACCCTCGCGAAGGACGGGAGGCGGCAAGAGCATAACAGCGCTTGACAACGGACCCCGCCGCGCTAACATGCTATAGAAGTCAACTATTCATCTCTGATCAAATTCGGACGGCAGCGGGTTTGAACATCGTCTGCATCGGCGGCGGTCCGGCAGGGCTTTACGTCGCGCTGCTCATGAAGCGGCAGGACCCGCGGCACCGCGTGACCGTCGTCGAGCGCAACCGGCCGTACGACACCTTCGGCTGGGGTGTCGTGTTCTCCGACCAGACGCTCGGCAACCTGCGCGAAGCGGACCCGGCGTCGGCGGAAGCGATCCTCGGGGCGTTCAACCACTGGGACGACATCGAGGTCAACATCCGCGGCCGCAAGGTGCGCTCGGGCGGCCACGGTTTCTGCGGCATCGGCCGCAAGCGCCTGCTCAACATCCTGCAGGCGCGCTGCGAGGCGCTTGGCGTCGAGCTGGTCTTCGAAACCGACGTGCAAAGCGACGAGCCGTACGCCGGCGCGGACCTCGTCATCGCGAGCGACGGCCTCGGAAGCCGCATCCGCAACCGCTACGCCGCGACGTACCAGCCGGACATCGACGTGCGGCATTGCCGCTTCGTGTGGCTCGGCACGCACAAGCGCTTCGACGCGTTCACCTTCGCGTTCGAGGAGACGGCGCACGGCTGGTTCCAGGCGCACGCCTACCGCTTCGACGACACGACCTCGACGTTCATCGTCGAGACGCCGGAGCCCGTGTGGCGCGCCGCCGGACTCGACCGCATGGACAAGGACGAGTCGATCGCTTTTTGCGAGCGGCTCTTCGCACGCCATCTCGACGGCCACGCTCTGCTGTCGAACGCTACGCACCTGCGGGGCTCGGCGCAGTGGATCAAGTTCCCGCGCGTGGTGTGCAGCAACTGGGTGCACTACAGCGGGGCCACCCCCGTCGTGCTCATGGGCGACGCCGCGCACACCGCGCATTTCTCGATCGGCTCGGGGACGAAGCTCGCGCTGGAGGACGCGATCGAGCTCGCCCGCTGCGTCGGCCGCGACCGCGGCGAGCTTCGCGAGGCGCTTGCGAAGTACGAGGCCGTACGCAGCGTGGAAGTGCAGCGCATCCAGAACGCCGCGCGCAATTCGACCGAGTGGTTCGAGAACGTCGCGCGCTACGTCGACCTGCCGCCGGAGCAGTTCGCCTATTCGCTGCTGACGCGCAGCCAGCGCATCAGCCACGAGAATCTGCGCCTTCGCGACCGCCGCTATCTCGAAAGCTACGAGGACTGGCTGGCCGAGCGCGCGGGTGTGGTGCGCTCGGCCGCGCAAAGGCCGATCCCGCCGATGTTCACGCCGTTCACTGTGCGCGGCGTGACGCTCAACAACCGCGTCGTCGTCTCTCCCATGGCGCAATACTCCTGCGTCGACGGGCTCCCCGCCGACTTCCATCTCGTGCACCTCGGCGCGCGCGCGCTCGGCGGCGCGGGACTCGTCTTCGCCGAGATGACCTGCGTGTCGCCGGACGCGCGCATCACGCCGGGATGCCCGGGCCTGTGGGACGAGGCACAGCGCGACGGCTGGAAGCGCATCGTCGACTTCGTGCACGCCAACAGCGAGGCGAAGATCGCGATGCAGCTCGGTCACGCCGGCGCCAAGGGCTCCACACGGGTGTCATGGGAGGGCACCGACGAGCCGCTGCCTTCGGGCAACTGGCCGCTCGTCTCGGCGTCGCCGCAGCAATATATCGACGGCGTGAGCGACTGGTCGCGTCCCATGACGCGCGCCGACATGGACCGCGTGCGTGCGGACTTCGTGCGCTCGGCGCGCTTCGCCGCCGACGCGGGCTTCGATTGGCTCGAGCTCCACTGCGCGCACGGCTATCTCCTGTCGAGCTTCATCTCGCCGCTCACCAACCTGCGCACCGACGAGTACGGCGGCTCGCTCGAAAACCGGTTGCGCTATCCGCTCGAGGTCTTCGCGGCGGTACGCGGCGTGTGGCCGGAGCACCTGCCTATGTCGGTGCGCATCTCGGCGCACGACTGGGTCGAGGGCGGCGTGACCCCCGACGACGCGGTGCGGATCGCGCGCGCGTTCAAGGCGGCGGGCGCCGACATGATCGACTGCTCCGCAGGGCAGGTGAGCAAGAAGGAGAAGCCGGTGTACGGCCGGATGTGGCAGACGCCGTTCGCCGACCGCATCCGCAACGAGGCCGGCATCGCGACGATCGCAGTCGGGGCGATCTCCGAGGCCGATCACGTCAACGGCATCGTCGCGGCCGGCCGCGCCGACCTCTGTGCGATCGCGCGGCCTCATCTCGCCAACCCGGCCTGGACGCTCATGGAGGCGGCGAAGATCGGCTACCTCGACCTGCTGTGGCCGAAGCAGTATCGCGCGGCGAAGGAGCAGCTCGCGCGCAACCTTACGCGCGAGCGCGCGGCCGCGGCGCAGGCGGGCGGCCTGACGCCGCTCGAGCAGGCGAACCGGGCGATGGGGGTGTGATGACGGGCGAACTTCAAGGTGTGCATGCCGTGGTGACCGGCGCCGCGCGCGGGATCGGCGCTGCCATTGCGCGCATGCTGGCGAAGGAGGGCGCGCGCGTGTCGCTGCTCGGACGCAACGAGGCGACGCTGCGCTCGCTCGCGGATTCTCTGCCCGGCGAAAGCTTCGCGGTCGTCGCCGACGTCGGCGACGAGGCGCACGTGACGCGGGCGTTCGCGCAGGCGCGCGAGCGTTTCGGCCCGGTGAGAATCCTCGTCAACAATGCAGGGCAGGCGGAGACCGCGCCCGTCGTGAAGACGCCGCTCGATCTGTGGCAGCGCATGCTGGCGGTCAACCTGACCGGCACGTTCCTGTGCTCCCGGGCCGCGCTGCCCGACATGCTCGCCGCGCACGCGGGACGCATCGTGAACATCGCGAGCAGCGCCGGCCTGCACGGGTACCGCTACGGCGCCGCGTACTCGGCGTCCAAGCACGGCGTGGTCGGGCTCACGCGCTCGCTCTCGCTCGAGGTGGCCGACCGCGCCATCACGGTAAACGCGCTGTGCCCCGGATACGTGGAGACCGACATGGTGCGCGCAGGCATCGCCAACGTGGTGGCGCGCGGCGGCCGCACCGCCCAAGAGGCGCGCGCCTTCTTCGTCGCCACGAATCCGCAGGGTCGCATCGTGCAGCCGGAGGAGGTCGCCGACGCTGTGCGATGGCTCTGCGGTGCGGGGGCGGCGGGTGTGAACGGCGCCGCGATCGCGATCACCGGCGGGGGAACCGTATGAAGAACGACGTGTCACTCGCGCGGCTTCGCGATGCACGCGAGCTCGGGCACGAGGCGCGCGTGCGCGCCGACGATCACGCCGCGCTCAAGCTCTGGCTGCGGCTGCTCGCCTGCACCACGCAGATCGAGGACGAAGTCAAGCGTCGCCTGCGCGCGCGCTTCGGCGTCTCGCTCGCGCGCTTCGACTACCTCGCGCAGCTGTACCGGCACGGCGGGCTCAAGATGCGCGACTTGTCGCGCTACCTCATGGTCACGGGCGGCAATGTCACGGGCCTCACCGACGAGCTCGAGCGCGAGGGGTTCGTTGCGCGCGCGAGCAGCGAGACGGACCGCCGGGCGTGGATCGTGCGCCTGACCCCGCTTGGACGGCGCAGCTTCGAGACCATGGCGAAGCAGCACGAGGAGTGGATTCTCGAGCTGTTCGCGGGCGTCGACGCCTCCGCGTTGCAGCGCCTGTACGCGAGCCTCGGCGAGCTGCGCCTGCAGCTCGTGCGCAACATGGACTCCACGGAGGCTTCCTCGTGAGCGCGAGGGGCCGCTCCCGAGCGCGAATCAGCCCCGCAGCGCGAGGCGCGGAGGGTAGTCGATGACCGTCGATCCCGATCTCCTGGCCGGTAACCGGCGGCCCCTTGCGGGCTACGAGGCGAGCCACTTCCTTTGGGAAGCGCAGGACGGCGTGGCGACCATCACGCTGAACCGTTCCGAGCGCAGAAACCCGCTCACGTTCGCGTCCTACGCCGAGCTGCGCGATCTGTTCGTCCGGCTCAAGCACGCCGACGATGTCAAAGCGGTGGTAATCGCCGGCGCCGGCGGCAATTTCTGCTCCGGCGGGGACGTGCACGAGATCATCGGACCGCTGGTGCGGCTCGCCGCGCCGGACCTCCTGATGTTCACGCGCATGACCGGCGATGTGGTGAAGGCGATGCGCGCCTGCCCGCAGCCCATCGTCGCGGCTGTGGACGGCGTCTGCGCGGGCGCCGGGGCGATCCTCGCGATGGCCTCCGACCTTCGCCTGGGTACTGCGCGCAGCAAGACGGCGTTCCTGTTCAACCGCGTCGGCCTCGCCGGCTGCGACATGGGCGCGTGCGCGATCCTGCCGCGCATCGTGGGCCACGGTCGTGCGAGCGAGCTCCTGTACACGGGCCGCGCGCTCGACGGTGCGGAGGGCGAGCGCTGGGGCTGGTTCAACCGGCTGTGCGAGCCGGAGGCGCTTCTGGACGGCGCGCTGGCGATGGCGCGTGACCTCGCGTCCGGCCCCACGTTCGCCAACGGGATCACCAAGACCATGCTGCACCAGGAATGGTCGATGACGATCGAGCAGGCGCTCGAGGCTGAGGCGCAGGCGCAGGCGCTGTGCATGGCGACGGGCGACTTCAACCGTGCGTACGAAGCGTTCGTGGCGAAGCGCAAGCCCTCGTTCGAAGGACGATGAGCGAAAAGAGTTACCTCGACTGGCCGTTCTTCGAGCCGCGTCATCGCGAGCTCGCGCGCGCGCTCGAATCGTGGGCGGGCGCGAATCTGGGCGGGCTTCCCGACGACGTCGACGAAGCGTGCCGCACGCTGGTGCGCCGTCTGGGCGACGGCGGCTGGCTTCGCCACGCCGTGGCCGGCCGCGAGCACGGCGGAGTCTCCGATGTCATCGACACCCGTGCCGTCTGTCTCGTGCGCGAGACGCTCGCGCGCTACTGCGGCCTCGCCGACTTCGCGTTCGCCATGCAGGGACTCGGCACGGGCGCGATCGGGCTGGCCGGCACTGCGCAGCAGAAGGCGCGCTACCTGCCGCGCGTAGCCAGCGGAGACGCTATCGCCGCGTTCGCGCTGTCCGAGCCGGACGCAGGCTCCGACGTCGCGGCACTGACCTGCCGTGCGCGCGCCGACGGCGATCGCTACGTGCTCGACGGGGAGAAGACGTGGATCTCCAACGGCGGGATCGCCGACCAGTACGTCGTTTTCGCGCGCACGGACGGGGCGCCGGGGTCGCGCGGCATTTCCGCCTTCGTCGTTGACGCCGGCGCGCCGGGCTTCGCGATCGCCGAGCGCATCGACGTGATCGCGCCGCACCCGCTTGCGCGGCTGCGTTTCGACGGGTGCCGCATTCCGGCGTCGCAGCGTCTCGGCGCCGTGGGCGAAGGCTTCAAGCTCGCCATGCGAACGCTCGACATCTTCCGCACGTCGGTGGCGGCAGCGGCGGTCGGCTTCGCGCGCCGTGCGCTCGACGAGGGTCTCGCTCACGCGGCCGCACGGCGGATGTTCGGCGGCGTGCTCGCCGATTTGCAGCTCACGCAGGCGCGCCTCGCGCAGATGGCGACGACGATCGACGCGTCGGCGCTGCTCACCTACCGCGCCGCGTGGCAGCGCGACCAGGGACGCCCGGTGACCCGCGAGGCGGCGATGGCCAAGATGAGCGCGACCGAGGGCGCGCAGCAGGTGATCGACGGCGCGGTGCAGCTCTTGGGCGGGCGAGGCGTCGTGAGCGGCGGGAGTGTGGAGCTGCTCTACCGCGAGATCCGCGCGCTGCGCATCTACGAGGGCGCCAGCGAAGTCCAGCAGCTCATCATCGCGCGCGAGCTCATGCGCGAGCACAGGGGGACTGCGCCATGACCAGCGCGCATCGCGACACGTTTGCCCGGGACAACCTGCCCCCACCGGAGCAGCTGCCGGAATTTCTCTTCGAATTGCCGGAGCTTCGCTTTCCGGCGCAGCTCAATTGCGCCACGGAGCTTCTCGACCGCCGCGTCGCGGAGGGCCATGGCGATGTGGTATGCCTGCAGGCGCCGGGCGGGACCCGCTGGACGTACGCCGACCTCCTGGACCGCGCGAACCGCATCGCCAACGTGCTGGTGTACGACATGGGGGTCGTGCCCGGCAACCGCGTGCTGCTGCGCGCCCCGAACAACCCGATGATGGCGGCGTGCTGGTTCGCGGTGATGAAGGCAGGCGCCATCGCGGTGGCCACCATGCCGCTGCTGCGCGCGAAGGAGCTCGGCACGATCATCGACAAGGCGCGCGTCGCGCATGCCCTGTGCGACCTGCGGCTGGCCGACGAGCTGCGCCAGGCCGCCGGGCAGACGCACTCGCTCACGCACGCGCGGTTCTTCAACGACGCCTCGGCCTCGAGCCTCGAGGCGTCCATGGCGCGCAAGCCGGGCGAGTTCCACAACGTCGACACGGCGGCCGACGACACGTGCATGTTCGCCTTCACGTCGGGCACGACGGGCGTACCGAAAGCGACCATGCATTTCCACCGCGACGTGATGGCGGCGTGCGCGTGCTTCCCTCCGCACGTGCTGCGTGCGGAGGCAAGCGACGTCTTCGTCGGCAGCCCGCCGCTTGCGTTCACGTTCGGGCTCGGCGGCCTCCTGCTCTTCCCCATGAGCGTCGGGGCGTCGACCGCGCTCGTCGAGAGGCCCGCGCCGGAGGCGCTCGTCGACGCCGTCGAGGCGTTCGGCGCCACGGTGCTCGTCACCTCGCCGACCGCGTACCGCGCGATGGCCACGCACGCCGCACGTCTGCGCAAGACGCCGCTTCGCAAGTGCGTGGCGGCGGGCGAGATGCTGCCGGCGGCCACACGCGCGCTCTGGAAGGAGGCGACGGGCATCGAGATCATCGACGGCATCGGCTCTACCGAGCTCTTGCACATCTTCATCTCGGCGGACGAGTCGCACGCGCGTCCGGGCGCCACCGGCAAGGCGGTGCCCGGCTACGTCGCGCGCGTGGTCGACGAGGCGGGCTACCCCGTGCCGCCGAACACGGTCGGGCGCCTCGCCGTCAAGGGGCCCACGGGGTGCCGCTATCTCGCCGACGAGCGACAGAAGAGCTACGTGAAGGATGGGTGGAACTTCACGGGCGACGCCTACCTGGTCGACGACGACGGCTACTTCCATTTCCAGTCGCGCACCGACGACATGATCGTCTCCGCCGGCTACAACATCGCCTCGCCCGAGGTCGAGGACGCGCTGCTGCTGCATCCTATGGTTGCGGAGTGCGGCGTGGTCGGCATCCCGGACGACGTGCGCGGCCAGATCGTGAAGGCCTTCGTCGTGCTGCGTCCCGGAAACGCGGGGTGCGCGGGAGTCGTCAAGGAGCTGCAGGAATTCGTGAAGCGGACGGTCGCGCCGTACAAGTACCCGCGCGCGATCCAGTTCCTCGATGCGCTGCCGCGCACGGAGACCGGCAAGCTGCAGCGGTTCAAACTGCGGGCCATGGGATGAGCGGCAAACAAGTGCTGCAACCCGCAGCCTGGCCGCGTCCGCGCGGCTACGCCAACGGCGTCAGCGCGCGCGGCCGCATGGTGTTCGTCGCCGGCATGATCGGCTGGGACGAGAAGGGGCGCGTGGTCTCCGACGACTTCGCCGAACAGGCGCGGCAGGCGCTTGCCAACGTCGTGGCGGTGCTCGCGGAGGGCGGCGCGCGTCCCGAGCATCTCGTGCGCATGACCTGGTACGTGACGAGCAAGCGCGACTACATCGCCGCGTATCCCGCGATCGGACGGGCGTTTCGGGACCTCATCGGAAGCTACGACGCGGTCATGACCGCGGTCGAGGTGACGGCGCTGATCGAGGATCGCGCGAAGGTCGAGATCGAAGCGACCGCGGTGGTGCCCGATCAGCCGTAGAACTGCCGCACGGCGAGCTCGTCGACGAGGCTTGCGAGCTCGGCGCGGAGCAGGGTCGTGTCGTGGCCGTCGGCATCGAGCTGCGTCATGAGCTCGGTCAGGCGGGGTGCCCGCCCGGCAAAGTCGCCGATCGCGGCGTATTCGTCCAGCGCGTGCTCCACCGCACGCCCATAGCAGCGGCGCGGCCGCGGCGCCCCGCCGGTCTCGGCTGCGCGCTTGCGGCACTCGTCCACGAAGCGCTCGAGAAACGCGACGCCGGCGGCGAGGTCGGGCGAGCCCTCGGTCAGCGTCGGCTCGTGAGCGAAGTACGCGCGAAGCATGCGCTCGCAGGTGGTTGCGTCCGCGAAGGGATACCCGAGCTGCCTCAATTGGCGAACCAAAGCGCCGCATGCCTCGCGCAAGGAAGCCGGCGGGTTGCCCGCGATCGATGCCTCGACGTTCATGGATCCTCGATGTGGCGACGCGGGCAAGGCGTAGCCGCCCGGTCGAAAGCGAGATTCTATCGCCCGCGCGTAGAGCGTTTGTTCTAAAGGCAGACGCTTACGGAACGCACAAGACTTCGGCCCCTCCGAGACCCCGCGCCACCACGCGTCCCGGGGCGTACGCGCGCGCTTGACCGGTTGCCGCGACCGGATGGAGCTTCGACACGTCGCCCGAGTAGCGGACGAGCGGCGCGCTGCCGACGAGCATGCGCGCCCGCCGGTCGTTCGAATAGATGACGCCGCTTCGGGTGTCGAGCAGCAGCACGGACGGGATCACGATCGCGAACATCAGGCCGGCCGATGCCTGGCCGCCTTGCGGCGCCGCCGACGAGCGCGCGATCGCCGGCGCAGCGCCGCCGAGGGTCACGCCGAGCGTGAGGACAAGGGCCGTGCAGCGATGCCCGACGCGCGAGCGCGCGACCACACGGCGGTGTCGCGCCAAGACGTGGAACATCGGCTTCCCCCCGGATCCGACGAGCGCTTGGGCCATTGTACGAGCGAAAGCGCCCGCGCGCATCACCGCTTGACGGGCCCCGCCCGGCTTGGAAACAATCCAAGTCTTCCGCCGCCCGAAGGCTCCCCATGTCGCTCACCACGCCGGCCGCGCGCCGCGACCTCGCGTTCCACCTGCATCCGTCCACCAATCTGCGCCAGGTGCAGGCCGAAGGCCCGCTCGTCATCACGCGCGGCGACGGCGTGTACGTCTACGACGACGAAGGCCGGCGCTACCTCGAGGGAATGTCGGGCCTGTGGTGCGCCTCGCTCGGTTTCTCCGAGCGCAGGCTCGCGGACGCCGCGTACCGGCAGATGTGCGAGCTGCCGTTCTATCACAGCTTCGCGGGGAAGGTGCCCGCCGTCAGCGCCGAGCTCGCGGAGCGGCTGATCGGCATCGCGCCGGCCGGCATGGCGCGCGTCCTCTTCGCCAACTCGGGATCGGAGGCCAACGACACCGCGATCAAGCTGGCGTGGTACGTGAACAACGCGCAGGGGCGGCCGCGCAAGAAGAAGATCATCTCCCGCCAGCGCGCGTACCACGGGGTGACCATCGCCGCGGCGAGCCTGACCGGCCTTGCCTTCGCGCACACGGACTTCGACCTGCCGATCGAGCGCATCCTGCACACGGACTGCCCGCACTACTACCGCGGCGCGCGCGCCGGCGAGTCCGAGGAGGCGTACGCCGCGCGCCTCGCGGAATCGCTGGAGGCGCTGATCGTACGCGAAGGCCCCGATACGGTCGCCGCGTTCTTCGCCGAGCCGGTCATGGGCGCGGGCGGCGTCATCGTGCCGCCAGCCACGTACTTCGAGCGCATCCAGCCGATCCTGCGCAAGCACGACATCCTGTTCGTGGCGGACGAGGTCATCTGCGGCTTCGGGCGCACGGGGAACATGTTCGGCTCACAGACGTTCGACCTTGCGCCGGACATCATCACGGTCGCCAAGGCGCTGTCGGCGGGATACCAGCCGATTTCCGCCAACCTCGTGTCGGCGAGGCTCTACGACGTCCTGCTCGCGCAGAGCGACAAGCTCGGCATCTTCGGTCACGGGTACACCTACTCATCGCATCCGGTGCCGGCGGCGGTCGCGCTCGAGACACTCGCGATCTACGCTGAGCGCGACATCGTTGGCGCCGTGCGGCGCGTCGGGCCGCGCATGCAAGCCGGAATCCGGAGCCACGCCGACCATCCGCTGGTCGGCGACGCGCGCGGCATCGGGCTCATCGGCGCCGTCGAGCTCGTGCGCGAGAAGGCGAGCAAGCAGAGCTTCGATCCCAAGGCGGCAGTCGCGGCCTATCTCGTGCGCCGCGCGCAGCACCATGGCGTGATACTGCGCAACATGCCGGGCGACATCGTGGCGTTCAGCCCGCCGCTCATCATCAGCGAGGTGGAGGTCGACGAGATGATGCGCGGCTTCGGCAAGGCGCTCGACGACACGTGGGCGATGGTGCGCGAGAAGGGGTTGGTCTGATCCCGATTCGCGGGATCCTATGAGCGCGAAGGGCCGCTCCCGAGCGCGAATTGCGCCCCCTCGGGGGGCAGCGAGCTGCCATGCAGCGAGCGTGGGGGTCCTATGATCGATCCGATCGTCCGCTTCGAGCGCATCGGCAAGACATACGACGGCGCAACGCGCGTGGTTGACGACCTGCGCCTGCACATCGAGCGCGGAGAGTTCCTGACGCTGCTCGGACCGTCGGGTTCCGGCAAGACGACCACGCTCATGATGCTCGCGGGCTTCGAGGCGCCGACCGAGGGCGAGATCTTCCTCGACGGCAAGCCGCTCGCCCACCTGCCGCCCTTCAAGCGGCAGATCGGGATGGTGTTCCAGAACTACGCGCTGTTCCCGCACATGACCGTCGCCGAGAACATCGCCTTCCCGCTGTCCGTGCGCGGCACGACGCGCGAGGAGATCGCGAGCAGGGTCGCCCGCGTGCTGGACATGGTGCAGCTTTCGGGTCTCGACAGGCGCCGGCCGGCGCAGCTCTCGGGCGGCCAGCAGCAGCGCGTCGCCGTGGCCCGCGCGCTCGTCTTCGAGCCCGCGCTCGTGCTGATGGACGAGCCGCTGGGGGCGCTCGACAAGCAGCTGCGCGAGCAGATGCAGCTCGAGATCCGCCGGCTGCATCAGCGCCTCGGGGTCACCATGGTCTACGTGACGCACGACCAGCACGAGGCGCTCACCATGTCCGACCGCATCGCGGTCTTCCACCGCGGACGCGTGCAGCAGCTCGACGTGCCCGAGGCGATCTACGAGCGCCCCGCCAATGCGTTCGTCGCTCGCTTCATCGGGGAGAACAACCGCTACGACGGCCGGCTGGAAGCGATGGACGGCGGTCTGTGCACCGTACGGATCGCGCCCGACGTCTGCATCGAAGGCGTGCCGGCGAGCGCCCTCGCGCCGGGCAGCGCGGTCACGGTGTCGCTGCGCCCGGAGCGGGTGCAAATCGGCCCCGCCGGGCATACAATCGACAGGATCGCGGGCCGCCACCTGACGGGCACGTTGCGCGAAGTGATTTATCTCGGGGATCACGTGCGTGCGCGCGTGGCGCTTGCGGGCATCGACGACCTCACGGTCAAGCGGCCGATCGACGAGACTCACCGGCTGCCGTCGATCGGCGCCGCGGTCGATCTGACGTGGATGCCCGAGCACTGCCGCACGTTTGCGCAAGAACTCTAAAATGGGAGGAACGATCATGCAGGGAAAATCACTCAAACTTTGCGGCGTCGCAGCTGCGGCGCTGCTGTTCGCGGCATCCGCCGCCGCGCGCGACCTCACCGTCGTCTCCTGGGGCGGCGCCTACCAGGACGCGCAGCGCGACGTCTATTTCAAGCCCTTCATGGCGAGCGGCACCAAGATGGCGGAGGAAAGCTGGGACGGCGGCGTCGGAACGCTTCGCGCCAAGATCCAGGGCGGCAACAACACGTGGGACGTGGTGCAGGTCGAGTCCGAGGAGCTGCTGCTCGGCTGCGAGGAGGGCCTGTACGAGAAGCTCGACTGGCAGAAGCTCGGCGGCAAGGACAAGTACCTCCCCGATGCGGTGAACGACTGCGGCGTCGGCGCCATCGTCTACAGCTTCGTGCTGGGCTACGACGGCGACAAGATCAAGGGCGACGCGCCGAAGAACTGGGCCGACTTCTGGAACACGCGGAAGTGGCCGGGCAAGCGTGCGCTGCGCAAGGGTCCCAAGACCACACTCGAGATCGCGCTCATGGCCGACGGCGTCGCGCCGCAGGACGTGTACAAGACGCTCGCGACCCCCGCGGGTGTCGATCGCGCGTTCAAGAAACTCGACGAGCTCAAGCCCGACCTCGTGTGGTGGGAGAAGGGTGCGCAGCCGCCGCAGCTCCTCGCGTCCGGCGAGGTCGTGATGGTCGACGCGTACAACGGCCGGCTCGCCGCCGCCAACGAGAAGGACAAGAAGAACTTCAAGATCGTGTGGACCAACAACCTGTACACGATCGACTCGTGGGTGATCATGAAGGGCACGCCCAACAAGGCCGACGCCGAGAAGTACCTGATCTTCGTCAACGACCCACAGAACCAGAAGAACCTGCCGCCCAAGATCCCGTACGGCGTGACGGCGAAGGCGGCAACCGCGCTCATCGACAAGAACGTGCTGCCCAACCTCGCGACCGCGCCCGACAACATCAAGTCGGCGCTCTACATCAACGACAAGTTCTGGCTCGAAAACCTCGACAAGCTCAACCAGCGCTTCAATGCCTGGGTCGCCAAGTGACTCGGTAGCCCTCGGTCGCGCGCTTCGCAGGAGCGAGCGCCGCGAGCAACTCAAGGCGGCAGCTCTCGTGCTGCCGCTTTTCCTTTTCCTGCTCGCATCCTTCATCGCGCCCATCGGCGCAATGCTCGCGCGCGGCGTGACCGACACCGACATCGCGCGCATCCTGCCGCGTGTCACCGCGGAGCTCGCGCGCTGGGACGGCCGCGGCTCGCCGCCGGAGAGCGCCTACGCCGCATTGATCGTGGACGTGCGTGCGGCGCGAGAAGCGGGCACGCTCGCGAGCGCCGCCACGCGCCTCAACTACGACGTCGCGGGCTACCGCACGCTGCTCTTCGCGACCGGCCGCGCATTGTCCGGCGAGCCTGCGGGTTCCGCGCGCGAGGCGCTGATCGCCATCGACCCCAAGTGGGGAGAGCGCGAGACCTGGGCCGCGCTGCGCCGCGCGGGCGGCCCGGTGACCGACTTCTACCTGCTCGCAGCCGTCGATCTTCGCCGCGACGCCGACGGCGCCGTGACCGCCTCGCCGCCCGAGCAGGCGGTGTTCCGCAACGTGCTCGGGCGAACGCTGTGGATCGCTGGGGTTGTGACACTCGCCTGTCTCGTCCTCGGCTATCCGGTGGCGTTCTTCATCGCGCGCCAGCCGCCTCTGCGCGCCTC
Source organism: Casimicrobiaceae bacterium (assembly GCA_035499955.1). GTDB lineage: Bacteria > Pseudomonadota > Gammaproteobacteria > Burkholderiales > Casimicrobiaceae > VBCG01. The sequence goes on along the minus strand of DATJXV010000088.1, from coordinate 10,457 downwards.
GATGCTGCTCTTCCTCGTGCTGCTGCCGTTCTGGACATCGCTGCTCGTGCGCACGGTGGCGTGGGTCGTGCTCCTTCAGCGCGAGGGCATCCTCAACAACCTGCTCCTGTCGCTGGGTCTGATCAGCGAGCCCGTACGCATGATCTTCAATCGCTTCGCGGTGTACGTGGCCATGGTGCACGTCCTGCTGCCGTTCATGGTTCTGCCGCTTTATGCGGTAATGAAGGGCATCTCGCCCACGTACGTGCGCGCGGCGTGGTCGCTCGGCGCGCGGCCGGCCACGGCGTTTCGCCGCGTCTATCTGCCGCAGACGCTGCCCGGCATCGGCGCGGGCTGCCTCATGGTGTTCATCCAGGCGCTCGGCTACTACATCACGCCGGCGCTGGTCGGCGGCGCCGACGACCAGATGATCAGCTACTTCATCGCGTTCTACGCGAGCAAGACGGTGAACTGGGGCATGGCGGCGGCGCTGTCGATCATGCTCCTCGCTGCGACGCTCGCGCTTTACGCGGTCTACAACCGACTGGTCGGCGTCGAGCGCATGCGCCTGGGATGACGGTGAAGATCCAGACCCACACCCTCGGGCAGCGGATCGCGCACGTCGCGCTTGCTGCGACGACGGCGGTCGTCCTCGCGTTCCTGGTGGCGCCGATCCTAGTCGTCGTGCCACTTTCGTTCTCGTCGGGATCGTTCTTCTATTACCCGCTGCCGGGATTGAGCCTGCGCTGGTACGAGGACTTCTTCAACTCCTCGTTCTGGCTGCCGTCGGTGCGCAACAGCCTGATCGTCGGCACCTGCGCAACCCTGCTCGCAACCCTGCTCGGCACGCTGGCCGCGCTCGGCCTGTGGCGCACGCGCTTTCCGGGGCAGGGCCTCCTGCTCGCGCTGCTCATCTCGCCGATGGTCGTGCCGGTCGTGATCGTCGCCGTCGGCGTGTATTTCGCATTCGCGCCGCTCGGCCTGAACGACGGCTACGCGGGGCTCATCCTCGCGCACACCGCGCTTGCCGCGCCGTTCGTGGTGGTGACCGTGCTCGCTACCCTCGCGGGCTTCGATCGCACGCTCGTGCGTGCGGCCGCGAGCCTGGGCGCGCATCCGCTCACGACGATGCGCCGCGTGATCCTGCCGCTCATCCTGCCGGGGGTGCTCTCCGGAGCCGTGTTCGCATTCGCGGTATCGTTCGACGAAGTCGTGGTCGCGCTGCTCATCGCAGGTCCCGGGCAGCGCACGCTTCCGCGCCAGATGTTCGCCGGCATCAACGACAACATCAGCCTCACCATCACCGCGGCGGCGACGATGCTGATCGCGATCTCGCTCGCTTTCATGGCATTCGTCGGTTGGCTGCAACGCCGCGACGAGCGCCTGCGCAAGACGGGCTGAAGCGCGTGTCCCCGCGCGGATGGAGGTATCGTTGCGGCGTGCGGCACGAGAAAGGACGAGGGGCATCATGAGGCTGCCGGTACGAATGCCGTCGGTGACGCTGCGCGAGAACGCGTTGATCTACATGATCAAGCTGCTCACCGGATCGCTCGTCGTCTGGTACGGGCTGCGAGCTGCGGGCATCCACGAGCCCATCTGGGCGATGATCTCGCTCATCGTGGTGACCGAGCCCGCGCTCGACCTCGCGAAGCGCAACTTCCGAGCACGGGTCGTCAACACGGTCAACGGGACGGTCGTGGCGTGCGCGGCGCTGTGGATCTTCGGGGCGACGTTCGGCGCGATGCTCGCTTCCATGATCGTCGCGACAATGATCGCGATGTCATTCGAAAACTATCCGAACAACTGGCGGCTCGCCCCGAACACGACCGTCGTGCTGATGTCGGCAGCGCTAGCAGGGACGGGCTTCAGCGACGAAGTCCGCCTTGCCATGCTGCGCGTGGCCGAGGTCATGACGGGCAGCACCGTCGCACTTCTGCAGACGATCGTATATGCGTGGGTGATGAAGCGGATCGGCGACCATGACGCGGATGCGGCTTGAGTCGATCCGAGGCTTATAGGAGAAACTAGGGTAAACACTGGTAGCGGGTTTTCTCTGATTGTCAGTATTTTGGACCCGCCGCCGACGGCTTGCGGCAAGTCCAGTCAATGCGGACGAGCGGACGACAATAAGAGGAAGCAGTTCGGGGACGTTCGGCAAGTCAAGTGGAGGAGCGCATGCACGGAGCGGGCGGCAGCAGAAGGAAAGATTGGATCGGCGGCGCGCTCATGATCCTGCTCGGGATCGGCGCCATCGCCATCGGGCGCACTTACCAGATCGGAACGCTGAGCCATATGGGACCGGGCTTCTTTCCCGTGTCCCTCGGTTGCATCCTGGTCATCATGGGTGCGGCGATCGCAGCCACCGCGAATCTCGCGCACGAACCCAGCGAGGAGGAGACGCTGCCGCCCGAGTGGCGCGGCTGGATATGCATTATCGTGAGTCTCATCGCCTTCGTCGTCATCGGCCATTACGGCGGCCTCGTGCCGGCGACGTTCGCCATCACCTTCATCTCCGCGCTGGGCGATCGCCAGAACACGCTGCTCAACGCGTTCCTCCTCGCCGCGGGCGTGGTCGTCATGTGCCTGCTCGTGTTCGTATGGGGACTCGGCATCCAGTTCCCGCTATTCCAGTGGGGTGAAGGATGATCTGGCAAGCGCTGCAGGACCTGTGGTTCGGCTTTGGCGTCGCGTTCCAGCCGCACAATCTCTGGTGGTCGTTCTTCGGGGTGCTGGTCGGCAACCTGATCGGCGTGCTGCCGGGCATGGGTGCGCTCACGGCGATCTCGATGCTGCTGCCGCTCACGTACACGCTGCAGCCGGTGCCGGCCATCCTCATGCTGGCGGGCATCTTCTACGGCTCGCAGTACGGCGGCGCGATCGGCGCGATCCTGCTCAACATGCCGTCGCACCCGCCGCACGCGGTCACCTGCCTCGACGGCTATCCGCTGACCAAGCAGGGGAAGGGCGGAACGGCGCTCGGCATCACGATGATCGCGTCGTTCTTCGCGGCGTCCTTCGGCATCCTGGTGATGGTCTTCGCCTCGCCGCTGCTGGTGCAGATCGCGTTCAAGTTCGGGCCGACCGAGATCTTCTCGATCATGCTGCTCGGCCTGATTGCGGGGTCGACGATGTCGCGCGGCTCGCCGCTGAAGGGGGTGGCGATGACCACGATAGGGCTGCTCATCGGCACGGTCGGAACCGACGTCAACAGCGGCACGCAGCGGTTCACGTTCGGGCTGACGGAGCTTGCCGACAAGGTCGAGCTCGTGGCGCTTGCCATGGGTCTGTTCGGCGTGGCCGACTTTCTCGAGAACGTGAACCGCATCAAGTTCGTCGGCAGCGAGACCAAGGTCCGCTTCAGGGACATGCGGCCGACGAAGGCGGAGATGAAGCAGGCGTTCTGGCCGATGGTGCGCGGCACGCTGGTGGGAACGTTGTTCGGCGCCATGCCTGGCACGGGCCCCACCATCACCACCTTCATCGCCTATGCGATCGAGCGCAAGATCGCGAAGGATCCCGACCGCTTCGGCAAGGGCGCGATCGAAGGGGTGGCGAGCCCCGAAGCGTCGACGCACTCCAAGACGCAGGTCGACTTCATTCCGACCATGAGTCTCGGAATTCCCGGCGACGCCGTGATGGCGCTGCTGCTCGGTGCGCTGCTGATCCAGGGCATTCAGCCGGGTCCGCAGCTCATCACCGAGCACGCCGACTTGTTCTGGGGCCTGATCGCGAGCTTCTGGGTGGGCAACGTGCTGCTCATGATCCTCAACGTGCCGATGATCGGCGTGTGGGTGAAGCTGCTCGCGGTGCCTTTCCGCTACATGTTCCCGGCCGCGCTGTTCTTCATCGCCATCGGCGTGTACTCGACCAACAACAGCCTGTTCGAGGTCTACGAGGTGCTGGTGTTCGGCATCTTCGGCGCCATCCTGATGGCGCTTGAGTTTCCAATCGCGCCGATTCTTCTGGGCTACGTGCTGGGGCCGCTCGTCGAGGAGAACTTCCGCCGGGCGCTCCTGCTGTCCAACGGAGACCTGCTCGTGTTCTTCGAGAAGCCCATCAGCATCGGCTTCATGTGCGTGACCGGCCTCCTGATCGCGGGGCAGCTGTTCTTCGCGATTCGCGCCGCGATCCGCAAGCGCAGCGTGGCGCAGGGCGAGGTGCATCCGCCGGCGCTGCATAGCGTACCGGACGTGGAGTAGGCGGGCGAGCGTCAGTGAGACTTGCTGCGTAGCGCCTCGTCGTAGGCCGCGCGGCCAATGCGGGCGATCACGCCGTCGCGGGTGGCTTCGTCGACTCGAGCGTCCGTGACGAAGACAGCGACGGCGAGGCGCCGACCGTCCGGCAAGGTGACGAGGCCGATGTCGTTGGTGGCTTCGGCTTTGCCGTTGTGCTCGCCGGAAGTGCCCGTCTTGTGAGCCAGCGGCGTGCCTTCCGGAAGGCCGGCACGCAGGCGCGCGGAGCCCGTGCGTGAGGCGGCGAGCGTTTGCAGGAGAAAGTCGTTGGCGTCGGGCGACAGCGCCGGGTTGCTCGCGAGTCGCTGCAGAAGCCGTACCGCTGCGGCCGGCGCGATCCAGTTGCGGTACTGCGCGGTGGGGTCGCGTTGGAGGCCGCGCTCGCCGTCCTGGAGTTGAAACTCCGCGATGCCAAGAGAGCGGACGTAGGCTTGGACGACGGCAGGGCCGCCGACGAGGCGCAGCAGTGTCTCGGATGCCGCGTTGTCACTCTCGCCGGCAGTCAGTTGGATCAACTCGCGAAGGGAAACGTCGACGTTCGCATCGGGATAGCGGTCCGTGAGCGGGCTATACGCCCCGGGAATGCGGTCTTCGGGAAGGAAGCGGACCGTGCGGTCGAGCGTGACGCTCATCGATTCGCCGGGACGCTGAGCGTTCAAGAGCTTGCCGGTATCCGCGATGTGAAGGACGGTGAGGGCGAGCGGCAACTTGAACACCGATTGCATGGGGGCGCGCGCGTGCGGGTTCAGATCGCAATTGAGCGCCGTGCCCGGTAGAAGGCAGGAGACGGCGACGGTGCCCTTCGCGTCGGCGGCTGTTCGGGCCACGTGCGCCTGCAGGCTGGATTGCGCGAAGGCGAGCGAGGCGAAGAGCGCGAGAAGGGCGGTTGGCGCATGCATGCCTGCGGTTAAGACCATAGTGGACTCGACGGGCCTATAGTATCCAACGACGCAACGGCAGGCCGGCCGCGCTTGATGGAGGATTCGATGACTACGTTCAAGGTGGGCTACTTCGTCGGCAGCATCGCTACCAAATCGATCAATCGCAAGCTTGCGAAGGCGCTCGTGAAGCTCGCGCCGCCGCATCTCGACATGCGGGAGATCGAGTTCCGAGCCCTTCCCATCTACAGCTACGACTACGACGCGGACTTCCCGCAGGTCGCCAGGGATTTCAAGGCCGCGATCGCCGCCGTCGAGGCCGTGCTGTTCGTGACGCCGGAATACAATCGCTCGATTCCCGGCGGACTGAAGAACGCAATCGATTGGGCGAGCCGCCCGTGGGGCAAGAACTCGTTCTCGAGAAAGCCGTCGGCGGTGATCGGAACCTCACCGGGTGCCATCGGCACGGCGATAGCGCAACAGCAGTTGAAGAGCGTATTGAGCTTCTGCAACGCGCCGCAGATGAATGCCCCGGAGGCGTACATCCAGTTCAAGCCTGGCCTCATCAGCGACGAGGGAGAAGTGACCGAAGCGACGACCGAAGAGTTCCTGCGCAACTACATGAACGATTTTCACGCGTTCATCGTTCGCGTCTATTCCGCCCTGCCGAGGAACGCGTAGCCGGTGCTAAATGCATTCGCAGTAGACGTCGAACGTGCACGAGCTGTACACGCCCGAACACGAGCGTCGTCTGGTCGTAGTCGATGATCGCCCGAACACCGGTGCACTTGTCGCTCGCGCAACTGCCGGCGCAGGCATAGGTTGCCGCGGTCGCGCGTACGCTGGCCATCAGGTTGTTCCAGGAGCGTACTTTTTCCGTAGCTGATGTCCCAAGTCCTTGAGGCCCTGCGCGAGGGCCTCCCGCTGCCGCATGGCCTGCCGCCGTAAGGAAGCGGGGCGGTGCCGGCCTGCTTCTCGCAGTAGTCGTACCACAGATACAGGCCCACGAAGATCACCACGAGCTCGATGAGAAACGCAGTCAGCGTGACGGCCGTGATACCGGTGACCGTCACCGAGCCGACTGTGACCGATGAACCGCCCGCGCCGGCGGCACCCGCCTCCCCGGCGACCGCCTTCAGGAACTGCTGGATCAGGCTCATCCTGCTCGGGCATCAGACGATCCCAAACCTTGCGGATCATCTCCAGAAGCAGATCGACGAGATCTTGAAGGTCCTTGTCGGTGATGTGTATGGGCATGTGGATCGGCTGGGCCGGCGTGCCGCCGGCTGCGCCGAAAATGTTTCGGGCTCCCGGGCAAAGTGCACGTTTCCCCGCGACGGCGTGGACGGCTGAGCTGATCCCGACGGGTTCCGGTCGCGTGGAATCACGCGACCGGGGTCCTCAACGAGGCCGGCGCCGAGTCAAGACGGCGGTGGGAGGCAATGGAGGCGGGGGGGTCGGATCAGGCCAACTGCTGCGTCATGGGGATGGTTGCGGACCATGCTGCATCGACCGGGATGGCCAGCCGATTCGAACCAGCAGGCCATCCGGGCCACAGATACCCACTTCGAAAAGCCCCCACTCGCGGTGCCTCAGGACGCCGCCGGGCCGGATGACCAGATCGTCAACCCGTGCTGCGATGGCTTCGACCTCGGGCGTTCGGATGAAGACACCGAACGGGTTGTGCTCCTCCGGCACGCGCCATGGACCAACGCCGGCCTGCGTTAGATGCACCTCGCAGCCCCAACCGGTCATGATGATGTAGTTCGCGTCCCCGCCCGTGCGCGCAAAGCCGAGCTGCTCCCAGAAGGGAACCGCCGCGGTCAGATTGTTGCTGGGCACGATGGCAAAGGCGCCAACCGTTGCAGGTATCGTCATCGGCGTTTGCTCCAAGGAAGTCGGCGCCGCGGTTCCGGGGTGTAACTTGCGCCAGGCGAATCTACTGCCTGCCTGGAAGGCCGAGCGACTCCGACGCCGCTTCTATTTTCCCGCATGGAGTGTACGATGTTTATTGTCCGTCGCGCGTTCACGCGGGACGGATTGGGCGACGACCCGGGAGGCTCAGCCGCTGGCTGCGCGGGGAAACCTTCTTGACGAAACGACTTCCCGCCCTCCTTATTGAGCGGGCATTTTCCTGAAGGGGTACGCCAAGTTCCGCACCATCGCGATTCTGTTTCTCTTCGTCTTTTGCACGGCATCCTTCGCGCAGAGATGCGGAGGGGCCGGACAGCCTCCGTGTCCGGTTCCTTCGGGATCGGTATTCAACGTTCCCTTCTTCATCGAGCAAACGACTGGCCCACCGTATAAGAGCGTTCTCAGGGCGGATCTCACGCTCGCTGCGCCCGCAATCCTCGAGTCCATCAGCATGGATTGTGGGGGTGCGGCGTTATCCGCCCTGCTCTACGTGGACGGGGGGCCGCTGGAAAGAATGGTGCTATCGGCGTTGGTGCAGATCCGTCGGTGGGACTCGTCGTGGGGCTATCCGGCCCCATCCTGGCACCGTTCTATCTTCCCATCGTGTCACCGCCTGCTGGGGGTAGCTATTTGCCGGTGACCAAAATCGGAGCGGCAGTCAAGTCCGGGTACTCGTTCCTGGTGTTCCCGGATACCACGAAGGGCGCCGCGTGTATGGTGAACGTGATCTTTCGCACTATCTGAGCTAGCACACCTGCTGTGGCGCGATCGGGTCGCGCGCGTGCGCGCGACCCGACGCATCATCGCTTCTCGCCTGATGGCGCTCTGGCTGGCGGCCGGCCACTCCGCTGCTTGGGCAAGGTGTCGTCCCTGTTCGGTTGCTTGATCGCCTCGTTCTTCTCCGTCTTGGCGATCTTCGCCCCGAATGCGTCGGTGATCGCGCTAGTCGGATTCTTCCTTCTGCCCGCGCAGTCCCTGCGAGCGCTCCTCCTGGCGTAGCAACTCGCTCAATAGTTCGCCCCCTTCATGAAAACGAGTTGCCCACCCCGGCAATTCCGGAGATGGCGTCGAGTGGGCGAGTCCTGCTAGAAGTATTCCCGGATCGACTGGGCCGCCGGGCCCTTTAAAGACACCGCGAATTGCAACCACTCCGATCACGCGACCCTCACGCATGAAGCGGTGTTCGAGAAACCCCCACTTGCGATCCCAACCGATTAGACGCGTATGAATCTCGAATGTCTGGAATACCTTGAGATCGCGACGAAACTTCGCGATCGCATCGCCTATCACCGGGAACGCTTTCTGCCGTCGTGCAACCCTAAGCACCCCGGTGCGCACGAACCAATGAATGCGGCCAATGTCGGCGAGCGCCAGATAGCGACCGTTGTTGACGTGGATGTTTAAGTCCAAGTCGTTTGGCCAAACGCGGAAATAAACGCGCGTGGTCGCGAGCAAATCGACCTTGGATTCGGTAACCAGGCCCAAACCTACCCGGGTCAGGCGCAGCCACGGAAACACAAAAATATCCCCTCGCGGGTGTTCGTTCGACGAGTTTATCGCAGGTCTGCTTTTGGAGGTCGAACTGCGACCGTCGACGAATCGCCGCGCGGGTTCAGGCTCGATCGTCGCTGACCGGCCACAAGACGCCGGGGGTGAGCCATCTGCGCTTCCTGACGTGTTGCTCATGCGTCAAGACGACGTCGCGGAGCACGCCGCCGGATTGCAGTCGCCAGCCGAGTCAGTGGGGTATGCAGATCCGCAACAATTGGTCATGATCCACCCGCGATCCCCCGTCGAGCACACTCACGCACGTCGAACCAGATTTCAGGAAGCATCTCTCAATGACCCTCAGTCTTCGCACTTCCCCACTGCTCCCATCCATCCTCGCAACCGCGATCCTGATCGGCTTGGCTGGGACTGCTTCTGGCGCGCCGCATCTCAGGGCCCACGCCGCAGCTCACAAGCCAAAGCCGGCCGCATCCACCGAACCCGCGATGACCACCGACGCGAACGGACTCTCGGTGCCGGTGCTCGCCAACAGGGCGTGGGTCCTGATGGACTTCAGCACAGGGCAGATCCTCGCCTCGTCCAATCCGGACGAACCGCTTCCGCCCGCGTCTCTAACCAAGATGATGACCAGCTACCTGGTGGAACAAGGGCTGAAGAGCGGCAAGTTGAAGCCCAGCGAGCCGGTCACCATGAGCCTGAACGCCTGGTGCCGCGGCGGCAAGGGTGGCGACAGTTGCATGTTCGTTCCGCTCAACGCGCAAGCCTCCTTGATCGACATGCTACGCGGGGTCGTCATCGACAGCGGGAACGACGCCTCAAAGGCGTTGGCCGAGCACATAGGCGGCTCGGAATCCGGGTTCGTCGCCATGATGAACGCTGAAGCGGCGACTCTGGGGATGACGCATACCCACTTCGAAAATTCGGACGGGCTGCCTGACCCGAACCATAAGGCTTCGGCACGCGACCTCGCCGTGCTCGCGCAGGCGATCATCCGCAACAGCGCCGAGTACTACCCGATCTACGCGGAGCACGAGTTCACCTACAACGGCATCAAGCAGGGCAATCGCAATGCGTTGCTGTATACCGATCCGACCGTCGACGGACTCAAGACGGGGCACACGGAGGAAGCTGGGTATTGCTTGGCCGCATCGACCAAGCGAAACGGGATGCGCCTGATTTCGGTCATCATGAACGCGAACAGCGCGCAAGCTCGAGCTGACCAGACCCGACTGCTGTTCAACTGGGGCTACAGCAATTTCGAGGAGGCGACCCCTGCCCAGGCAGGCGCGACACTGGCGACCGCCAAGGTGCTGTACGGCGTGGCGCCCGATGTCGCGGCGGGCGTTGCACAGTCGTGGACGCTGGTGATACCGAAGGGACAGGGCGCGGCGATCAAGACTTCGATCTCGCTGACCCCGGGCCTGGAGGCGCCGATCTCCAAGGGAGCCGTGATCGGCAAGGTCGTCGTCACGGCCAACGGCAAGCAACTCGGGGAGGCGCCGGTCGTCGCGCTCGCTGGCGTGGAGCGCGCGGGATTCTTCGAGCGCATGCGCCAGCGCATCTCCGGTTGGTTCTCGAAATAGCGCGCATCGTGATCACGTCAACGCCGCTGCCGCGAAGCGGTCGTTGCCGACCTCCGTTCCTGGCCCGGGCTACCCATTGGCGACGCTGGCCGACATGAGGTTGAGAAATCTGGCAATAACACCGAAGGACCGCGGACGGGCTTCGCCTCGAATTCAGCGTCCCGGCCATCAGGTGTCGCTGGTGAACGGCGGCTTCCGCACATCTGACTTTCACGTGGCCGGAGTGAAGAAAGATGCCCCGCGTCGCTGTTGCTCGATGGATGCAGTCAGCGTGGTGGCAGGGCCGGCCACGATTGCCGCCGCCAAGCAATTGTCGAGTCTGTCGGACGGTCTCCGCGAACGACCGCTCTCGCTATCTCGCC
>DATJXV010000087.1:0-8443 GCA_035499955.1 Casimicrobiaceae bacterium | reverse complement strand
GCGCCTTCGTCGAGCTCAAGCCGGGTGTCGCGGCGACGGAAGCCGAACTCATCGCGCATTGCCAGTCGCTTCTCGCACGCTTCAAGGCGCCCAAGAAGGTGGTTTTCTGCGAGCTGCCCAAGACCTCGACCGGCAAGATCCAGAAGTACGTGCTGCGCGAGCGGGCGAAGTCGACGACGGCTATTGAGTGAGAAAGGGTGCCAGGCCTAGTAATGGGGTCTGACCCTTTTATTATGTCAAATGCGACAAGTCGATCGCGCGTGAATCCTTCACCCGCTCCATCACCGCATACGTGTGCGTGGAGCGGATGCCGGGGACCTTCGACAGCACTTCGCCCAGGAACGCGCGATAGGCGGCCATGTCGCGCATGCGCACCTTGAGGAGGTAGTCGAAGCCGCCCGCCACCATGTGGCACTCCTGCACCTGCGGGATGGCGAGCATCGCGCCGCGGAACGCGTCGAAGGCGTCCTCGGACGTGCGCTCGATCGCCACTTCGACGAACACGGTGAGGCCGAGATCGAGCTTCTCGGCGTCGAGCGCGGCTGCGTAACCGGCGATGACACCCGACGTCTCCAGCGCCCGCACGCGCTCGGCGCACGGCGTGGGACTCAGGCCGACCGCCTTGGCGAGCGCGACGTTGGGCAGGCGCCCATCGCGCTGCAGGGCCGAGAGGATCGCGATGTCGATGCTGTCGAGCTTCTTCAAGCCGGCTCGCTCTCTTCGAGCGACAGCAGCGACGCGTTGCCGCCGGAGGCCGTCGTGTTGATCGTAAGCGTGCGCTCGGCCAAGAGCCGTGCTCCGTCGTAGCGCCCTTCGCGGCGCTCGACGATCGGCACGATCGGACCTTCGCCGGCCGCGAGCGCCTCGCGCAGCGCCGCCGCGTCCGCTTCGCTGCCTGCGAACAGCACGGCATCGGGCGGCGGTGCGATCGTGTCGACGATGGCGTTGCCGAGCGACGTTGCGAGGGTGGCCTGCGCGTCGCGCTCTTCCCTCGTCGGCGCGATGCAGGCCACCCGCCCGCGCGGGTGCAGCGACAGCGCATTCGATTCGCCCGTCGGGCCGGACAGGAGCACCGGCAAGGGGCCCGTCGCGGGATCGCGCTCGCGCACGAGTCGCCACAGGTAATGCGGCCCGCCGGCCTTCGGCCCCGTGCCCGACAGTCCCTCTCCTCCGAAAGGTTGCACGCCGACCACCGCACCGATGATGTTGCGATTCACGTATACGTTGCCCGCGCGCACGCGCGAGGCGATGAGCTCGACGGTCTCGTCGATGCGGCTCTGGATGCCGTGCGTGAGCCCGTAGCCCGCCGCGTTGATGGCGTCGATCAGCGCGGGCAGCTCGCCTTCGTGAAAGCGCGCCACGTGCAGCACCGGCCCGAACACCTCGTGCGTGAGCACGCGCGGATCGGCGATCTCGATCAATGCGGGCGCAACGAACGTTCCGTTGGCGCATGCCGCGGGCAGCGGCAGCGAGAACACGTGCGCGCCTCGAAAGCGCCACTGCGCGACGTGGGCTTCGAGCTTCTGCCGCGCTTCCTCGTCGATGACGGGCCCGACGTCGCTGGCCAGCAGGCGCGGATCGCCGATGCGAAGCTCTTCCATTGCCCCGCGCAGCATCGGCAGCACCCGGTCCGCGATGTCGTCCTGCACGCACAGGATGCGCAGCGCCGAACAGCGCTGCCCGGCGCTGTCGAACGCGGAAGCCACGGCGTCGGCCACGACCTGCTCGGGGAGCGCCGAGCTGTCGACGATCATCGCGTTCTGGCCGCCCGTCTCGGCGACGAGCACGGGGTCGTCGGTGCGCTTGGCGAGCGTGCGCTGGATGAGGCGTGCGACCTCCGTCGACCCGGTGAAGAGCACGCCGGCAATGCGCGCGTCGGCCACGAGCGCGGCGCCGACGGTCTCTCCGGGGCCGGGCAGCAGTTGCAGCGCGTCATGCGGCACGCCGGCGCGATGGAACAGGCGCACGGCCGCGGCGGCGATGAGCGGCGTCTGCTCGGCGGGCTTGGCGAGCACGGGATTGCCGGCGGCGAGCGCGGCGGCGGCCTGCCCGACGAAGATGGCGAGCGGAAAGTTCCACGGCGCGATGCACGCCATGGGTCCGCGCGGCGTCGTGCCGGCGAGCGCGCTGCGCGCCTGCGCCGCATAGTAGCGGCAGAAGTCGGCGGCTTCGCGCACTTCGCCCTGCGCGTTGGGAAGCGACTTGCCGGCTTCCCGCACGGCGAGCCGCATGAGCGCCGGCGCCTCTTCCTCGAGGAGGTCGGCGGCGCGTTCCAGGCGAACCGCGCGTGCGTCGACCGCGAGCGCCGACCATGCCGCGCCGCCCGATGCGGCTCGCGTGATCGCGTGCGCGACGTCGCCGGCGTCGGCGTCCTCGACCGTCCCGACCACGTCCGCATGGTCCGCCGGATTCACGACCGTGCGCGAGGCACGCCTGCGCGCGGGCGCGTCGGCGAGGATCGGCGCGGCATGCGCGGGGGCTTCCACTGCGGCCATCAGCACTTCCATGTCGGCGATAACGCGCTCGTCGGAGAAGTCGCGTCCGCGGGAGTTGCGCCGATCGGGGTAGAGCGCAACGGGCCTGGGAATTCGCGGATGCGGCGTGCCGCGCGTGACGCCCGCCCGCGCCACGGGATCGGCGACCAGGTCGGCGATCGCGACGCTGGGATCGACGACGCGATTGACGAACGAAGAGTTCGAGCCGTTCTCGAGCAGCCGGCGCACGAGATACGCGAGCAGCGTCTCGTGCGAGCCGACGGGCGCATAGATTCGGCACGCGCCGCCGAGATTCTCACCGCCCACGACCTGGTCGTACACCGACTCGCCCATGCCGTGCAGGCACTGGAACTCGTAGTCGGCCCCCTCGGCGAGCGTGTGGATCGCCGCGATGGTGAACGCGTTGTGGCTCGCGAACTGCGGGTAGATGGCGTCCGGCGCGGCTAGCATCGCCTTGGCGCAGGCGAGGTACGCCACGTCGGAGTGCACCTTGCGCGTGAACACCGGGTAGTCCGACAGGCCCTCGACCTGGGCGCGCTTGATCTCCGAGTCCCAGTAGGCGCCCTTGACCAGCCTGACCATGAAACGCCGCTGCCGTGCGCGGGCGAGCGCGACGAGCCAGTCGGTTACCGCGCGCGCGCGCTTCTGGTAGGTCTGCACGACGAAGCCCAGGCCATCCCATGCCTCGAGCGCGGGGTCGCCGGCGAGCGCCTCGAAGAGATCGAGCGAAAGCTCCAGGCGGTCGGCCTCCTCGGCGTCGACGTTGAAGCCGATGTCGAAGCTCCGCGCGAGCGCGGCGAGGTCGAGCACGCGCCGGTACAGCTCGCGCATCACGCGCTCGCGCTGCGACCGCACGTAGCGCGGATGCAGTGCGGAAAGCTTGATCGAGATGCCGGGTCCGGCGTATACGCCGGCGCCGCGGGCGGTCGCGCCGATGACGCGAATCGCATCCTCGTACGCGGCGAGGTAGCGCGCCGCGTCGTCCCTCGTGAGCGCCGCCTCGCCGAGCATGTCGAAGGAGTGACGATAACCGCGCGAGGCGCGCTCGCGAGCATTGTCGAGCGCCTCGCCGATCGTGCGGCCGAGCACGAATTGCTGGCCGAGCAGGCGCATCGCGAGATCCACACCCTTGCGGATCAGCGGCTCGCCGCCCTTGCGCAGGAGCGAGGCGAGCGCCTGCTCGAGGCTGCCTTCGCTGCGCGAGTCGACGAGCTTGCCGGTGACGAGCAGGCCCCAGGCCGCGGCGTTGACGAAGAACGAGGGGCTGCGGCCGATGTGCGCGCGCCAGTCGCCCCGGCCGATCTTGTCGCGGATCAGGCGGTCGCGCGTCGCTGTGTCGGGAATGCGCAGCAGCGCCTCGGCGAGGCACATCAGCGCGATGCCTTCGCGCGAGTCGAGCGAGAACTCGAGCATGAGCGCGTCGACCCCACCCGCTTTGTGACGTGCGGCGCGCACGCCTTCGGCGAGGCGCGCGGCGAGCGCTTGCGCCCGCGCGAGGAGCGGCGGGGGCAAGGCGGCCTCCGAAATGAGCGGTAAGACCGCAGCGGGCTCCGCCGCGCGATGGGCGTCGCGGATGCGCTCGCGCGCCGCGGCGAGGCTCAATTGGGTGAGTTCCACGTTATTTTCCGCAAATCACAGTGATTATAGCTATATTTTGACAAATATAAGCAATTTGCAACTGGAAGCATAGACCGCGATCGCTCGATCCAGCCGGCGGGATCCGGGGGTCGCGCGGGCCTAGAATGAGCCTTTCCAGGATTTTTCGCCGCCATGAACGCTCCCATCGAAGCAGGCCTTGCGCCGTACGTGTTGGCCGACACGCACGACGGCATCTGCACGCTCACGCTCAACCGCGGCGACCGCTTCAACCCGCTGTCCATGGCGATGATCGCCGCGGTCGACGCGGCGCTCGACGCGGTCGCGGGCGATCCAGGCGCACGCGTCGTGGTGCTCACCGGCAGCGGTCGCGCGTTCTGCGCCGGGCACGACCTCACCGAGATGCGAGCTCACATCGACCACCCGTGGCAGCGCGCTCTGTTCGACGCGTGCACGCGCATGATGCTCAAGCTCACGCGCATCCCGCAGCCCGTGATCGCGCGCGTGCAGGGTGCGGCGGCCGCGGCCGGCTGCCAGCTCGTGTCGATGTGCGATCTCGCGGTGGCGGCCGACCACGCCAAGTTCGGGCTGTCGGGCATCAATGCGGGCATCTTCTGCACGACGCCCGGGGTGGGCGTGGCGCGCAACGTCTCGCGCAAGCGCGCGATGGAGCTCGTGCTCACCGGCGAGCTGATCGACGCGCAGACCGCGTTGTCGTGGGGGCTCGTGAACCGCGTGGTCCCCGCGGGCGAGCTCGACGCCGCCGTGCGCGCGCTCGCGGCCACGATCGCCCGCAAGAGCGCGCCCGTGGTCGCGCTCGGCAAGCGCGCGTTCTACGCCCAGATCGAGCAAGGGATCGCGAGCGCCTACGACCTCGCGGGCGAGACGATGGCGTGCAACATGCTCGACCCGGATGCCGCCGAGGGCATCGACGCCTTCCTCGGTAAGCGTTCGCCGCAGTGGCGTTCACCCACAGGGTAGCGCGCTCCCCTTCCTCGACGGATCCGCCTCGCGCGCTCGCCGCGTCGGCGGAGCCTTTGACTTGCGTCAACGCAGGATCGCCGCGCGCGTGCCTCAATGCGCGAAATCGTCGGGACCGCAGGCGCGGGCTCGGCAACGCAACCACGTAAGGAGGAGAACAGGCTCAACGCCGCTGCGGCGGGTCGCCAGGGGTCCGTGAGCCTTGGGGCTTACTGGTTAACGTTCGCGCCAGGGCGGTACGCTGCTGCCGCGCTTCGCAGTCTTCTCGACGGCCCGCTTTCCCGTTTCGCGCCGCCGACTGCCCGTATCACCTGCTGCCAGGAGGAAGTGATGTCTGAGTTGTCAGCGAGCAAGATCCAGAAAGACCCGAAATACCATCAGCTGGTCAAGGAGCGGGACGTGCTGGCGTGGACGCTCACGGTGCTCGTGCTCGTGATCTATTTCGGATTCATCCTGCTGGTGGCATTCGCGCCGGGCTTCCTCACCAAGCCCATCTCGTCCACCAGCGTGATCCCGATCGGCATGCTCTTCGGCGTGGGGGTGATCCTGTCGTCCATCCTGCTCACGGGCATCTACGTGTACCGGGCGAACAGCACCTTCGACCCTCTCATCTCCCAAATCATTCAGGACGCGACCAAGTGAGAACCATGAAGATTGCTCTCTCGGCGCTGCTGTCCTCGGCGGCGCTGTCCGCGGTGCAGCTCGCATTCGCCGCCGACGCTCCGGGCGCCGCTCCCGCGGAGCCGCCGCTCAACTGGCATGCGATCGTGATGTTCATCATCTTCGTCGGCATCACGCTCGGCATCACTTACTGGGCGGCGAAGCGCACGAAGACGGCGACCGATTTCTACGCCGCCGGTCGCGGCATCACGGGCTTCCAGAACGGCATGGCCATCGCCGGCGACTACATGTCGGCCGCCTCGTTCCTGGGCATCGCCGCCCTCGTGTACTTCAACGGCTTCTACGGGCTCATCTACTCGGTGGGCTGGCTGGTCGGATGGCCGGTCATCCTGTTCCTGATCGCCGAGAGGCTGCGCAACCTGGGCAAGTACACGTACGCCGACGTCGCTTCCTTCCGTCTGAAGCAAGGTCCGGTCCGCACCATGGCCGCCATCGGCTCGCTGATCGTGGTGATCTGGTACCTCATTGGCCAGGCGGTGGGCGCAGGCCAGCTGCTGCATACGCTCGTTCCCCAGATCTCCTACCGGGTCTCCATCGTCATCATCGGCGCGCTGATCATCATCTACGTCACCTTCGGCGGCATGAAGGCCACGACATGGGTGCAGATCATCAAGGCGGGACTGTTGCTCGGTGGCGCCACGCTGATGGCGCTCGGTGTCATGGCGCACTCGGGCTGGAGCTTCGAGAAGCTGTTCGCGGACGCGGTGGCGGCGCATCCGAAGCACATCGAAATCATGCAGTCGGTCGTGCCGATCGGCGCGAAGGCCAATCCGATCGAGTCGATTTCGCTGGGCCTGACGCTGATGTTCGGGACCGCCGGGCTGCCGCACATCCTGATGCGCTTCTTCACCGTGGGCGACGCCAAGGCCGCGCGCAAGTCCGTGCTGTACGGCACCTGCTTCATCGGCTACTTCTACGTCCTGACATTCATCATCGGATTCGGCGCCATCGTTCTGGTGGCCAACAATCCGGAATACGTCGTCGACGTCGCCAAGAACGTCCTCAACCTCAAGGGCGGCAGCAGCATGCCGGCGGTCTACCTGTCGCATTCGCTCGGAGGAGACTTTTTCCTCGGATTCATCGCAGCGGTGGCCTTCGCCACCATCCTCGCGGTGGTGTCCGGGCTGACGCTGGCGGGCGCTTCGGCGCTGTCGCACGACATCTACGCCAACGTCATCATGAAGGGCAAGGCGAGCGAGGCGCAGGAAGTATGGGTGTCGAAGCTGTGCGTCATCGGTCTCGGCATCCTAGCGGTCATCCTGGGCATCATGTTCGAGAAGCAGAACGTCGCATACATCGTCGCGCTGACGTTCTCGATTGCCGCGTGCGCCAACTTCCCGATCCTGGTGCTTGCCGTGTTCTGGCGTGGATTGACAACGCGCGGGGCCGTGCTCGGCGGCTATACCGGGATCTTCGGCTCGATCGGCCTGCTGATCATCGGCCCGACGGTCTGGACCAAGGTGCTCGAGATGGGTCCGCCGATCTTCCCGTACGACTTCCCGACGTTCTTCGTGCTGCCCGCCGTGCTCATCGTGGCTTTCGTGGCCTCCGTGACCGACAAGAGCGCGAGCGCCGACAAGGAACGCGGGGCGTTCGACGCGCAGGAAGTCCGCTCCGAAACCGGTCTTGGCGCCGAGGTCGCCACCGCGCACTGACCATTCGCACAGCATCGCGTGCCGGGCCGCCGGGTTTGCCGGCGGCCCATTTCTGCGATGTTTGCGGGGTTGCTTGACGCAGCGCAATGATTCGCGCTGCGCCGCGGGAATGCGTGCTTGCATGGGGTGTTTCGCCTGCCCCATGATGCTTCGTACGAGACCCTACGGCCTGCGAGTCGATGCCGACCCGAACCACGGGCGCCGAGGCGGTGAGGGAATTTCTCCGCCATTACGCGCCATTTGACCGAATGGACGCCGCCGCGCTCGGCCTGCTCGCGGAGCGGCTGAAAGTCGCTCGATTCGCCAAGGGCGAGAACGTGCTCACGGCGCAAAGCGGCCCCGTTGACCATCTGCATATCGTCCAGCGCGGACTCCTCGGGAGCCGGCCCGGCAACGCGGAGGCGGACCCCGACCGAACGCTCGGGCCCGGCGAGCTCTTTCCGGTGGGTGCGTTGTCGGCCGGTGGCAGCACGACCCGCGTGTTCTTCGCGCTGAAGGACACGTCCTGTTATCTGCTGCCGCGCGTCGATTTCCTCGAGTTGCAGCGCATCTCTCCCGAGTTCGAGCGGTTTTGCACGCAGGCGATCACCGAGACGCTCAAGCAGTCCCTGGAAAGTCTGCACGGCCAATACCGGGAGCGGGCGGCCGAGCAGCAGTCGTTGACCCGGACGCTGGCCGAGCTCGTCCGCCACGCGCCCATCGCCTGCCCCGCCACGGCGACATTGCGCGAGGCGGCGCAGAGTATGGCGGCGGCCAGGGTGCGCACCATCATCGCGCTCGACCCGCGAGGTGCGCCCATCGGCATGTTCACCCTGGTCGACCTGCTGGAGCGCGTGGTGCTGCCCGGCCGCGGGCTCGATGGGCCGCTCTCCGAGGTGATGTCGTCCCCGGTCGTCGCGCTGCCTGCGTCCGCCACCGCCTACGAGGCGATGCACGTGATGGCCGCACGCGGCGTGCGGCAGGTCGTCGTGGTGGAAAACGGCCGGCCGGTCGGTGTGGTCAACGAGCGCGTTCTGTTCGCACTTCAGCGGGTAT
>DATJXV010000086.1:0-54131 GCA_035499955.1 Casimicrobiaceae bacterium | reverse complement strand
ATCGCGATGAACTCCATCTCGGGCGTGACGAGGCCGCGGCGTGCGTAGTGCATCTGAGTGACGTTCGCGCCAGGCTTGGCGCGGCGCGGCCTGCGGTGCAAGTCGAAGCGCATGCCGGCGAGCGAGGCGTCCGCCAGCCGCTCGAGTCCGTAGCGCGACGTCGGTCCGTCGAGCTCGATCGTATCCCCGCGCTCGGCGATCCAGCCCGCTCGCAGCGCCGGCAGCCCCTTGCGGATGTCGATGCGCACGTCCGGATCGGTGTACGGTCCGGAGCAGTCGTACACGGCGAGCGGCGGGTTCTTCTCCGCGCCGAAGGACGCCGGCGTGTCGGTCTGCGCGATCTCGCGCATCGGCACGCGGACGTCGGGGCGCGTGCCCTGCACGTAGATCTTGCGCGACGCCGGCAGGGGGGCGACCGCGGCGGAATCGACCTTCGCGTCGCGGGCGAAGAACCGGTCGTTGGCGTTCATGGTGTGCTCCTTCGTCAAGCAGGGCCGGCGAGGAGCGGAAGGATCGCTTCACGCTTCCCTGCGCCGGCATTATCCGGATCAGGTTCCAAGGGTTTCATCTCACCCACGGCGACGCCGCAGGACCCCTAGCGCATCTCACGCCAGTTTACGCCAATTCCGCCGGGCGCCAACCTCGCCCTAGAATGCGTCCGATGATGAACGCTTCCGCCTGCCCGCGCTGCCGTGCCGAGCTGCCCGCGGGCGCGCGCTTCTGCCCGCGATGCGGGGCGCCGCTCGCGACAGCGTCCGCCGGCCCGGCCGGCGAGCGCCGCCAGGTCGCCGTGCTGTTCGCGGACCTCTCGGGCTATACCGCACTTTCGAACGAGCTCGATGCCGAGGAGGTGCACCGGCTGCTGTCGCGCTACTTCGAGCTCGTCGATGCGCTGATCGAGAGCAACGGCGGCGCCGTCGACAAGCATATCGGCGACGCCGTGATGGGCGTCTTCGGCGCGCCGGTCGCGCACGGCAACGACACGCTGCGCGCGGTGCGCGCCGCACTCGGCGTGCACGCCGCGATGGAGACGCTTTCGGCCGAGTTCGGCCGGCCGCTCGCTGCGCACGTCGGCGTGGCCAGCGGCGAGGTAGTGGCGGCGGACACGGGAAGCGCGGTGCATCGCAACTACACGGTGACCGGCGATGCGGTCAATCTCGCCGCGAGGCTCAACGAGCTCGCGCGCGCTCGGCAAACCGTGATCTCGGACGACGTCTACCGTGCGTGCATGCCGTCGGTGCGAGCGGATGACGTCGGCACGCTGCCCATCCGCGGCTTCGCCGGCGACATGCGCGTGTGGCGGCTGCGCGGCCTCATCGACGCGGCCGCGACCGCCACGCCCCTCGTCGGCCGCGACGTGGAGCTCGCCCGCTTCCGCTTGCTCCAGGACGCCCTGAAGCGGTCGGGCGTGGGTGCGACGTGCCTCCTGCGTGCCGACCCCGGCATGGGCAAGACACGCCTCGCGGAGGCGCTGCTTGCGGCGGCGGCCGCTGCGGGGTGCGACACGCACTACGCCGCCGTGCTCGATTTCGGCGCCGCGCGCGGACGCGACGCGGCGCACGCTGTCTACGCGAGCCTGCACGGCGTTGCCGCCGATGCTTCGGCGGCGGAGCGCCGCGAGGCCATCGACTGCGCCGTGTCCGACGGCCGCCTGTCCGCGGAAGACGAGCCCTTCGCCGCCGACCTGATGGCGATCCCGTCGCGCGCACAGGCGCGCTACGAGGCGATGGACAACGAAGGACGCACGCAGGGCAAGCTGCGCGTGCTGGGCATGACACTCGAGCGTGCCGCTGCGCAACGCCCGGTCGCGATCTGTATCGAGGACGTGCATTGGGCCTCGCCGTGGGTGCTGGCGTGCATCGACGTGTGGTCGCGCTGCGCGCACCGCGCCCCGTGCCTCCTCGTGCTCACCACGCGCCGGGAAGGGGATCCGATGACCGCGGCGCGCGACGTCGTCCGCCTCGACCTGCCGCCGCTCGGCAACGCCGATGCGCTCGCGCTCGCCCGCACTTACCTCGAGGCCAACCCGGACGTGGCGCTGCGTTGCGTGGAGCGCGCGCAAGGCAATCCGCTGTTCCTGACCCAGCTCCTGCGAAGCGGCGCGGACGGCGCGACGATCCCCGGCTCGATCCAGAGCGTCGTGCTCGCGCGCCTCGATCGACTCGCGCCGGCCGACAAGAGCGCGCTGCAGGCGGCGTCGGTCATCGGCCAGCGCTTCGGCCTCGATGCGCTGCGACATCTGGTCGCGGACGCGGCCTACGACGGGTCAGCGCTTGTCGAGCGCGATCTCGTGCGGTGCGAGGCGGGACACGCCGGTCGGCTCATGTTCGTGCACGCGCTCATCCGCGACGGCGCGTACGCCTCGCTCCTGCACAGCGTGCGACGCTCGCTTCATCTGCGCGCCGCGGCGTGGTACGAGACGCGGGACGCCTCGCTTCGCGCCTCGCACCTGGACCGCGCGGAAGATGCGCGCGCGGCGGCGGCGTATCTGGAAGCGGCGCGCGGCGAGGCTGCGGCGCTGCGCTTCGATGAAGCGTTGCGTCTCCTGCGCCGCGGTGCCGCGCTCCCGGCCGCGGAAGACGTACGTCATGACCTCGCCATGCTCGAAGGCGAGCTGTGCCGCGACCTGGGCGATGCGCAGGGCGCGATTGCCGCCTTCGAGCGCGCGCTGCCGGTCGCGCCCGGCGATCGCGCGCGCTGCGCCGCGTGGATCGGCATCGCCGCGGGCTACCGCGTGACGAGCACGATGCCTCCGGCGTTGGAGGCGCTCGACCGCGCGCAGGCGCTCGCCGACGCCGGGCGCATGGAGCGCGAGCTCGCGCGCATCCACTACCTGCGCGGGAACCTTCACTTCGCAGTGGGCGATGCCGCCGCCTGCCAGCGCGAGCACGAGCAGGCGCTGCACTTCGCGCAGCGCGCGGGCGACGCGGAGGCCGAAGCGCAGGCGCAAAGCGGCCTTGGCGACGCGTACTACGCGCACTGCCGGATGCTGTCGGCGCACGACGCCTTTTCGCGGTGTGTCGCGATCTGCGAGCGCGAAGGGCTCACCCGCTTCGCGCTCATGAACCACGCGATGATCGCGATCGTCGAGCACTGGCTGGGCCGCAGCGAGGCGAGCCTCGCCCGTCTTGCGCGGGCGAGCGCCGACGCGCGCGCGCTGCGCCATCGGCTTGCCGAAACGATGATCGAGGAAGTCACGGGATGGATGCTGGTCGCGGGCGGCCGCCGCGAAGAGGCGATCGTCCATCTCACGCACAGCCTCGCGATCGCGCGCGAGATCGGCGCGCGCCGCTACGAGACGATGGACTTGATCCTGCTCGCGCGCGCCCGTGGACGCGACGACCCCGCCAAGGCGCGCGAGCTGCTCGACGCGGCGTGGAAGACGTCTGCGGAGACGGGCCACGGATTCTCGGGCGCGATCGTGCAAGGCGCGCTCGCCTGCTACGCCGCGGATGCCGCCGAGCGCGCCGCGGCACTCCGCCTGGGCGAGACCCTGTTGCGCGAGGGCTCGCTCGCGCACAGCAGCATCTGGTTCTACCGCGACGCGATCGCCGCGTCGCTCGAGGCCGGCGCATGGGACGACGCCGACCGCTACGCCGAGCGGCTCGCCGCGTTCATGCACGCGGAGCCCGTGCCCTGGACCGACCTGCAGGTGGGGCTGGCCCATGCGCTTGCGGACGCGGGGCGGGGCCACGCGGACCCCGCCGCCCTCGCGGCATTGCGCGATCGTGCGGTCTCCATGGCGTGCCTCGACGAAGCGGCGGCGATCGACGCGGCCATCGCCGCCGTGGGCGCGGTGCAGTAGAATTGCACGCCGCGCGGGTGTAGCTCAATGGCAGAGCAGAAGCTTCCCAAGCTTACGACGAGGGTTCGATTCCCTTCACCCGCTCCATCCACTCTCTTGCGCCGCTTCCTCTTTCTCCTCGCGCTGCTCGCACCCGCGTTCGCGTGGGCGCAGGCGGCCCCGCGGCTTGCGAGCCTCGCCGTCGAGATATGGCCCGAGTACGACCGTCCGGCCGCGCTCGTCATCCTGCGCGGCGTGCTGGCCGAAGGCGTCAAGCTCCCGGCCGCGATCTCGATACGCCTGCCCGCCGCGTCGGAGGGCGCCGCAGCGGTGGCCTACTCGTCAAGCGCCGACGGCAACCTCCTCAACCTCAAGAACGAGCAGACGAAGTCCGGCGACTACGTCACCGTCAAGTTCGACTTGCCCGAGCGCTTCTTCCACGTCGAGTTCTACGCGCCGGTGCAGACGAGCGAACGGGCGCGTAGCTTCACCTACACGTGGCCGGGGGATCTCGCCGTCGATCGTGCGACGGTCGTCGTGCAGGAGCCTGCGGCGGCCGAAGGCATCGTCGTCGAGCCGAACCTCGCGGAGAAGTCAACCGGCGGCGAAGGCATGACCTACCGCTTCGGCGACCTCGGGGCGCTTCCCGCGGGAAAGGCGCTGCCGATCACGATCAAGTACACGAAGGCGGACGCGCGTCCGTCGGTCGACATCAAGGGCATCCGCACGGCGCAGGCTGGGCCTGCGTCCGCTGCATCGGCGCCCGCGGCGCCCGCTGCGAGCGGAGCCAACTTGCCGGAATGGGTTGTGCCCGCCGTCGCGTTCGCCGCGCTCAGCATCGTCGGCGTGCTGCTGGTGCTCTTCATGTGGCGTCGCCGGGTGGCAGCGCCGGCAGCCGCGCAGACCGCGGGCTTCTGCACCAAGTGCGGCGCGGCGCTCGCTGCAGGCGCCAACTTCTGCGGCAAGTGCGGGACGAAGATCGCGGCGGCGCGCTAGCGCTCTAGCCGCGCTTCAGGCGATACAGCATTTCTCCCGCGCGCGGCACGACGAGGATGCCTTCGTCCTCGCGGCCGCGCCAGGAGGCGATGTCGATCGAGCCCGGATCGCGGTAGCTCAGGTTGATCTTTCGGCAGCGTGCTTCCGGGATGCCCGTGGCGAGCGTCACGGTGACGCGCGGTGTTTCGACACCGGTTGCCTTGTCGTAGGTGCCGAGTCCCTTCACATGCGTGGAGTGCGCGAGCACGCCGCCCGGGTATGCCGCAAAGCGTTCAGGTTGCGCGGTGAAGTAATCGCGGCAGTGGTAGCCGACTTCCTCGAGGATCTTGCCGTGGGTCACGCTCACTTCGCGGATGTGCGGTGCGTAGATGATCACCTCGCCGCCGTCGGCGACCGCGGGCTCGATCTTGTACATGCCCTTGCCCGCGGTCCACACGTCGGCGTACATCGGCGGCATCACGGAGAGCACCGCCTTCATCGGGCGGTCGAGCCACACGATGTGCCGCTGCGCGGACAGCGCGGAGGCCTTCTCCCACGCGTCGCGCGCATCACCGAAGTAGAGGCCGGCGATGCCTTGTGCGGTGACGACCAGGGCGAAGCACGCCGTGGGCACGGTGACCATCGACGCGGCGCGGTCGATCACGGCGCGCACCGGCGTGTGGCCCGAACCGATCACCTCGTAGTTGGTGATGAGCGCGCCGAGCCAATGGGTGAAATTGATGACGTCGGCGCCGGCGATGCCGGGGAAGAAGTACTTGTTGCCGCCGGAGAACCCGACCACCTCGTGCGGGAACACGGGCCCGCATATCACGAGCTGGTCGTAGTCGAAGATGCGCTTGTTGAGCGCGACGGTGACGTCCTGCGCGAGTCGGCCGCCCGACAATCGCGCGATCTCGTCCGCTGCGATGGTGCCGATCGTGCGAAACGTCGCAGGGTCCTCCCACGCGTGATTGAACACGCGAGAGGCGCCCGCGCGTCCGCTCTCGACCGCGACGCCGAGATGCGCGCCGAGCGCGGCGTCGTCCATCGGCTGGTGCGTGCCGAGCGCGATCAGAAAGTCGACCGCCGCCGCACGGCCGGCGAGCTCGTCCTGTATCAGCGCGAACATCCGCGGCATCGGCATCGTGCGCGTGCCGTCCGGGATGATGAACAGGATGCGCTTGCCCTGGGGACGCAACGCCGCAAGGCCCTCGCGCACGATGTCGCGGACCTCGCTGTCGGCGAGATAGCGGTCGGCGTAGCCTGCGCCGATCGTGCCCGGCCGCCTCGATTCGTCCACGGCGGCTAGGGCCTGATGTAAGCCCAGCCCTGCTGCTGCTTCTGCATGAGCTCTACGACCCCGGCCGACACGTAGCCGACCTTGGCGAGCATATCGGCCTTGGCGAGCTTCTGGCCGCGCATCGTGTTCTCGCAGGCCACCACGTTGACGCCCGCGGCCACCGCTTCGTCGATGCGGTTGCCGACGACCGAATCGGCCTTGAGCATGCCGATACCGGGCCCGTACGCCACGATCTCGATATCGACATTGGCGGCCCCGAGATCGCTCTGGATGTTCTTCGCGTTGTTGAGCGCGAGGTTCCATTTCGCGGGATCGGCGTCGCTCACCTGCATCACGACCCGCGGCCGAACCGATGCCTGCTGGGCGTGTATCGGCGCGGCGGCCGCAAGCAGCGCGGTGAGGACGATCAGTGGGAATGTGCCTCGCATCGCAGGATCCTTCCGCAACCGGGATAGACGAGCGATCTTACCGCTACAATGCCCCTATGCCTACCGAGCTCCTCTTTCGCGACGACGCGTACGTGCGCGAAGCCGCTGCGCGTGTCACGGGGTTCGGCGAGCGCGGCGTCAGCCTCGACCGCACCATCTTCTATCCGCTGGGCGGCGGCCAGCAGGGCGACAGCGGCGTGCTGGTCCGCGCGAGCGGCGAGCGTGTCGCGGTAACCGATACGCGCAAGGGCGAGACGCCGGACAGCGTGCTGCATGTCGCGGCCGCGGGCTCGCCGCCCCTCGAGGTGGGCGAGTCGGTGACGCTCGCGATCGACTGGGAGCGGCGCTACGCGCTCATGCGCCTGCACACCGCCCTGCACGTGATGTCGTGCGTCGTCGTGGCGCCGGTCACCGGCGGCAATATCGCGCCCGAGAAGGCGCGGCTCGACTTCGACATCGACATGAGCCTGCTCGATGCCGCGAAGATCGAGCGCGAGACCAACGCGCTCATCGCGCGCGGGGTCGAGACGCAGACGGTGTGGATCACGGACGAGGAGCTCGATGCGCGTCCCGAGCTCGTGAAGACGATGAGCGTGCAGCCGCCGCGCGGCAGCGGCCGCGTGCGCCTGCTGCGCATCCCGGGCATCGACCTCCAGCCGTGCGGCGGGACGCACGTGCGCAACATCGCCGAGATCGGCGCCATCCGCGTGCTCAAGATCAAGAGCGAGGGCAAACGCAACCGGCGCGTGGAGATAGCGTTGGCCTAGCTTCGGCGCGCGGCAAAGACCTGCGGCTCGCCGACTTCAAAGCCCCAGTCCTCGTCGAGCGGATAGATCGGCCGCGGCAGGTGCTCGTAGGGAACGTTCTTGAGCACGGGCGTAGTCAGGCCCGGGACGTCCACCTCGACGATACGCTCGTCCGGAAAGAACTCGTCGAACGCCGCGCGGAAGTGCCCGCGCGACTTGACGACGAGCGAGCGCAGCGCCGCGATATCGACCCCGATGTCCTCCAGGAACACCGGGTCCTTCGCCTGCTGGCGCACGCTCACCACGATCACGTCGATGCCGCCGACGCGAATGCGCGCGCACGGTCCAAGCGCGATGGCGTGGCCCGCCGCGATGCCGCGGCGCCCGATGAAACGCCCGTCGTGCAATTGCATCACCACGCCGTCGGCTTCGAACCTGCCGGAGAGCGGGTGCGTCTCGTCCCGGTTGAACGCGACCTGCAGGGTCGCACCGACGCCTGCCGCGTGCGCCTGAGCCGCCACGCGAGGGTCGTAGAAGATCGCCAGCGCACAGCCGGTGACGCCGGCGCGATGGAACGCCTCGAGGATCCACACCGTGTTCGCGCGCCCGCCGCCGCCCGCGTTGTCGGCCACGTCGGCGAATAAGAGCGGCGGGAGCGAACGATCGCGGCCGACGGCAGCGGCCATGCGGGTGGCCTCGGCCAGGGACGTGAGATGCGGGACGTAGCGCACGCGATCGGCCCAGGCGCGCGTTGCGACTTCGCGTGCGGTCCGCGACGCGGCCTCCGCGGTGGCCGCGCTCACCACGACGCTCATGCCGGCCTTCGGGGTGTCGCCCAGCGTGAACCCTGACAACACGCTCACGTTCTGCACGTCGCCGCCCGCCCGCGCCTGGCCGAACGCGATGATGTCGCCGTACGGCCCCGATTTCGTGTTCTGCGTGACCGAAGGCGGGATGAACGGAAGCTTGACGAAGGCTCGATGCGGGCGCGCGCCGCTTTCGATCATGCGCAGGAGGGCGCGGGCGCATTCGGCGCCGCGCGCGTGCGTGTCCACGTGCGGATTGGTGAGATAGGAGGCGAGGTAGTCCGCGTTCGTCACCATCGCCGCGGACACGTTGCCGTGAAGGTCGAGCGTGGCTGCGACGGGAACGCGCTCGCCCACGACGCGTCGCACGGCTGCGAGCAGCGTGCCGTCGGGGTCCGGGTCGGCGGTGGCGATGGCGGCGCCATGCAGCGAAATGAATACGGCATCGAGCGGCGCGTGGGCGAGCGCCGCCTCGAGCGAGCGCGTCATCGACGCCACGATCTCGTCGAAGAATGCCTGCTCGATCGGCCCGCTCGCGCCCACCGCCGCGGCAATCATCGGCACCGGCTCCCAGGTCGCGCCCGACATCGCCTCGAAAAAACCCGCGAGGCAACCCGGCGAGGACGGATGGGCGCCGCGAAGGTCGGCGAGCAGGTCGTCCGGCGCGATGAGGACGTTCTGCTCGAACTCCTCGCGGGTGGCCAGCGGCGAATGCGCGTTGGACTCCAGCATGAAGCTGCCGAGGGCGATGCGGGGACGGGTCATGGGCGTTTGCGGTATCGTTCGCGCTTCGCTTCAAAGAGGGTCGTGACGGATTATGGCCGTCCTCCGAAATCTCGTCATCCTGCTTGCCGCCGCGCTGGTGATGCCGGCGGCGCTCGCGCAGTCGCTCGTGCTCGGCACCAAGCTCGAGCTCAACACGCTCGACCCGCACTTCTTCAACGCGTTTCCCACGGGGTCGTCGCACGCGATGATCTACGACCCGCTGGTCTACGTGGCCCCCGACCAGCAGCTGAAGCCGGCGCTCGCGACGAGCTGGCGCGTGATCGACGACACGACCTGGGAGTTCAAGCTGCGCCATGGCGTCAAGTTCCACGACGGCAGCGACTTCTCGGCGGACGACGTCATCGCCACCTTCGAGCGCGTGCCCAACGTGCCGAACTCGCCCAACTCCTTCGCGCAGTTCGTGCGCGGCATATCGAGCGTGACCACGCAGGGCGACGATACGCTGATCATCAAGACCAAGGCGCCCAACCCCAAGCTCGCGTTCGAGATGTCGCGCGTGCTCATCGTGCCGGCGCGCATCGCGAAGTCGGCAACCACCGCCGACTTCAACTCGGGCAAGGCCGCGATCGGCACGGGCGCGTACAAGGTGGTCGAATGGGTGAACGGCGACCGCCTCGTGCTCGCGCGCAACGACGCGTATTGGGGCCCGAAGGAGCCGTGGGCGGAGGTGACGGAGAAGGTGATCGCGAAGGACCCCACGCGCGTCGCTGCGCTGCTTGCGGGCGAGGTCGACGCCATCGACCTGCCGCCGACCGCCGACCTCGCGCGCATTCGCGCCGACCCGCGCTTCCGCCTCACGAACGGCGCCGCAGGCCTCGTCCACTATATCGCGCTCGATTCGGCACGCGACGTGTCACCCCACGTGACGGCGAAGGACGGCAAGCCGCTGACCGCGAATCCGCTCAAGGACCCGCGCGTGCGCAAGGCGCTGTCGCTCGCGATCAACCGCCAGCTCATCGCCGACAAGTTGATGGAAGGCAGTGCGCAGCCCGCCTCTCAGCTCCTGCCCGCCACCTACCCAGGCACGAGCCAGAAGTTGAAGCCCGACCCGTTCGATCTGCCGAAGGCGCAGGCGCTCCTGAAGGAGGCCGGCTGGGGCGAGGGCTTCCGCATCGTGCTCGCCACGACCAACGACCGCTACCCGAACGACGCCGCCGTGGCGCAGGCGATCGGGCAGATGTGGTCGCGCCTGGGCCTCAAGGTGGAGATCGAGGCGGTGCCCGGCAGCATCTTTTTCGGGCGCGCGAGCAAGCAGGAGTTCAGCGCGTTCGCCGCGCAGTACGGCTCGGAAGAGGCGGGTGCGGGCATCCGGGCGCTGCTCATGACGCCGGATGCCTCCACCGGCGCCGGCACCGCGAACCGCACGCGCTACAGCAACGCGAAGGTCGACGCGCTCGCGCGCGAGGCGCTGGTGCAGATGGACGAAGGCAAGCGCAGCGCGTGGCTCACGCGCGCCATCGAGCTCGCCATGGAGGACCAGGCGATCATCCCGGTTTTCTATCCGATCTTCGACTACGCGTCGAAGAAGAATCTCGCCGTGACGCATCGGCCCGAGCGCCGCTTCAACGCGGGGATGATACGGCCGGCGAAGTAGCTTCCTGCGATGAGGCTTCCACTCGCCGCCGCCGCCGGCGCGATCCTGCTCTGGAGCACGCTCGCGGCACTCGGGCTCACGCTCTCTCACCTTCCGCCGTTTCTTCTCACCGGCTGCGCGCTCGTGCTCGGCGCGCTGCCCGGCGTCTGGCGCTGGCGCGAGTGGCGGGTCCCGCCGCGCACGCTGCTGCTCGGCATCTGCGGCCTTTTCGGCTTCCACTTCCTGCTCTTTCTCGCGCTGCGCTTCGCCCCGCCGGTGGAGGCCAATCTCGTCAACTACCTATGGCCACTGCTGATCGTGCTCCTGACGCCCTTGTTACTGCCGGGTTGGCGCCTCACGCTGCGGCACGTGCTCGCGGCCCTTCTCGGGTTTGCGGGTGCCGCGCTTGCGATCGGCATCGCACCTGCCGCGATGAGCGCACGCGCGGCGATCGGATTCGCGCTCGCCGGAGGCTCGGCGCTTACCTGGGCCTGCTACTCGCTGCTCGTGCGCCGCGTGCCGCCGTTCTCGTCGTGGGCGATCGGCGGTTTCGCGCTCGCCTCCGGCCTCCTGGCGCTCGCGTGTCACGCGCTGTTCGAGCCGTCCGCCTCGTTCGCGGCGGGCGACGCGTGGCGGCTTCCCGCGCTGGGCCTCGGGCCGATGGGCGCGGCCTTCTACCTCTGGGACGTGGCGATGAAACGCGGCGATCCGCGCGTGATCGGCGTGCTTGCCTACGCGACGCCGCTTCTGTCCACCGCGCTCCTGCTCGCGGTGACCGGACGGCCGCTCACGCCGCTGCTGGCCGCCGCCACGGCGCTCGTGGTCGGCGCCGCGCTCGTCGCGGTCAGGGCGCCCGCCGGAGGCCGCGCAGCGGGCTGATAGAATGGCCCGGCCTTTCAAAGCAATGCCACGTTGACTGCCGCTTCCACCCGCCGCGTCGTGCGAGTGCGCGCGCTCGCCGCGCTCGCGGGGCTGCTGCTCGCGGCGCAGGCCGCGGCGGATTCGGGTGTCACGGCGGTCCCGGGCCTGCGTCTTCCCCGCAACGTCCAGCCGCTGGCGTACGACGCGCGCGTGCGTGTCGACCCGGCGAGCGACGCCTTCGGCGCAAGCATCGACATCACGGTGCGCGTGCTCGAGCCGACCGATCTCGTCTGGCTCAATGCGAAGGCGCTCGCCGTGCGGGAGGTGCGCGCGGCGGCGCTGTCCGCACCGGACGAGGCGATCGCGGGCACGGTGGTGCCCGGCACCGACGACGTCATCGGCCTCTCGTTCGCGAAAGTGCTCCCGCCCGGCGAGGTGCGTCTCACGCTCGCCTACACCGGTCCCGTGCAGCGCAACGGCGGCATCGGCCTCTTCCGCCAGGACGAAGGCGGCCGCTGGTACGCGCTCACCCAATTCGAGCCGCGCGATGCGCGGCGCGTGTTCCCTTGCTTCGACGAGCCCGACCGCAAGGCGCCGTGGAAGATCGTGCTGACGATACCCGCCGGCATGCGCGCGTTCGCCAATATGCCCATCGAGAGCGAGCGCGCGGCGGACAAGGGGTGGCGCGAGGTGACGTTCCAGCGCTCGCCGCCGCTGCCTTCCTACCTCGTCGCGTTCGCGGTCGGGGAGTTCGACGTGCGCGACGCCGGGCGTGCGGGAATCCACCAAACTCCGGTCTCCATCGTCGTGCCCAGGGACCGGGGCGGCGAGGCGGACTACGCCGCCGCGAGCGCCGGCGCCGTGCTCGCCGCGGTCGAGCACTATTTCGGACAGCCGTTCCCGTTTCCCAAGCTCGACCTCGTCGCCTACCCGAAATCGACGTTCGGCACCGCGATGGAGAATCCCGGGCTCATCACGTTCAGCGCGCGCGCGCTTCTCGCCCGCCCGGACGAGACCTCGCCCATGTTCAAGCAGCGCTTCGTTGGGATCGCCGCGCACGAGATCTCGCACATGTGGTTCGGCGACTACGTGACCATGGCCTGGTGGAACGACCTGTGGCTCAACGAGTCGTTCGCCTCCTGGCTCGGCACGCGCGTCACGCAGGAGCTGCATCCGGAGTGGCCGGCCGGCTGGCGTTCGCTGCAACGGACGAAGGCGATCGAGCTCGACCAGCTCGCAGCGGCCCGCGCCCTGCGGCCGCCGGTCATCGAGGACGCGGACATCCGCGCCGCGTTCGACAGCATCACGTACGCGAAGGGCGAGACGCTGCTCGCGATGTTCGAGCAGTGGCTGGGGCCCGACAAGTTCCGCGAAGGCGTGCGCCGCTACGTCGCGAAGTACGCGTGGAGCAACGCGACCGCGGAGGATTTCTTCGCGTCGCTCGCCGCCGCCGACGATGCGGCGCTACCGGCCTTCCGTACGTTCGCCGAGACCGGCGGCGTGCCGTTGCTCGACGTGGCGCTCGACTGCACCGGCAAGCCCTCGCTCAGGCTCACGCAGCAGCGTTTCCTGTTGTCGGGAGGAAGCGCCCCCGGAAGCGGCAGGTGGGCCTTTCCGGCGTGCTTCGACTTCGGCGACGCGACCAAGGGCCGCCAGGCCTGCGTGCTCGTGAGCGAGCCGGTGCAGGTCGTGCCGCTTGCCGTGAGCATCTGTCCGCAGTGGGTCGTTGCCAACCGCACTGGCGTCGGCTACTACCTGCCGCGGCTGACGCCCGCGCTCTATGATGCGCTCGCGAAGGCAGACCGAGTGCTGGCCCCCGCCGATTACGAGCCGCTGCTCGGCGATCTCGCCACCCTGTCCCGTGCCGGTGCCGTGGGTTACGACGTCACGCTTCGCATCGCGGCGAGGCAGGCTGGCAACCCCGATTCGCGCAGCGCGCGGCGTGCGTGCGACCTCGCCGCCAGCGTCCCCGCGGGCCTTGTCGACAGCGACAACCGGGCGCGCTACGCGGCATGGATCAGGCATCACTTCGCAGACCGGGCGCGTGCGCTCGGCTGGCTGCCGCGCCGGGGCGACGCGCCCGACGTCCTGCGCCTTCGCATCGTGGCCACGGAGCTCGTCGCGGTGCGCGGCGGCGACGCCGCGCTCGCACGCAAGGCGCAGCAGCTCGCGCAGCGCTGGATCGTCCACCGCAGCGCGATCCCGCCCGAGGCGCGCGTCACCATCCTCGCGGTCGCCGCGCGCACGAGCGAGGACGAGGACGCCACAAAGCTCTTCGACAGCCTCGCCGACATCGCGGTCACCGGCAAGGACGAGAACGAGCGCGAGGACGTCTTCATCGCGCTCGGCTCGTTTCGCGACCCGGCGCTCCTCACGCGCGCCTTCGCGCTCGCGACCTCGGGCAAGGGTCGCTTCGCGAGCGAGCTCCTGCGCCATGCCCTCGAGGACGACGACACGCGCTACGCGGCGCTCGCCTACCTCGCCGGGCACGAAGGCGCGGTCGCGACGGCCGTTCCGGCGGAGCGGCAGAGCTTCCTCGCGGCCTGGGCGGGCGGCGCATGCACGACGCGCGAGCGCGTGCAGTTCGTGGCGGCGTTCGAAGCACGCGCGGCGAAAGTCGACGGCGGCGAGCGCAGGTACAGGCAGGCGCTCGAGAGGATCGACGGTTGCATCGCGATGCGACGTACGCAACAGGCCTCGTTTAACGCGTTCATCGCCACGACGAAGTAACGCATGTCGAGAAGCCATGCCCACATCCCGTCCTCGGCCATCCTCATGATCGTGGGCGCGGTCGCCATCTTTTCCGTCTCCGATGCGATCATCAAGTACCTCGCGGCACGCTACCCGGTCCCCCTCCTCGTGTGGGCGCGCTGGGGGGCGCAGGTCGTCGCCATGCTGATCTGGCTCGCGCCGTCGATGGGCAGGCGCATGGTGCACACCCGCCAGCTTCGCATGCAGCTCGTGCGCGGCGTGCTTCTGATCGGCTCGTCGCTTTGCATGATGACGGCGCTCAAGTTCATGCCGCTCGCCGACGCCACCGCGCTCAACTACCTGACGCCCACGCTGGTGATCGTGCTGGCCATTGCCTTCCTGAACGAGCGCCTCACGCCGTCGCGCATGGCGTTCGTGGTGGCGGGCCTGGCCGGCATGCTGATGGTGGTCCAGCCCGGCGCCGAGATCTTCAACGGCGCCTCCCTGCTCGCGCTCGCGTCGGCCGGCTGCTACGCCGTGTACCAGATCACCACACGCATGCTCGCCGGCGAGGACCCGCGCGTGACGCTGTTCTACCCCGGGCTGGTCGGCGTGGCGATCATGACGCTCGTCTGGCCCTGGTTCGGCGCGGCGATCGACGTCGCCTGGACCGACGTCGGCCTCATGCTCGCTATCGGCGTGCTCGGCACGGTCGGCCATTTCCTCTTCATCCTCGCCTTTCAGCGTGCGCCGGCCTCGGCGCTCACGCCCTTCACCTATGTGCATCTCGTGTTCGCCACGTTGATCGGCTGGCTCGCCTTCGAGAACCTGCCGGGTCCGCTCACCTGCGCTGGGATGGCGCTCATCGCCGGCAGCGGCCTGCTCCTGACCTGGCACGAGCGACGGCGCGCGCTCATCGCCTCCCCGGAACCGACCGCCGTCGATTGATGGGACCGGCAATTACTGAGGAGAAATGCATGGACAAGCCACGTATCGGATTCACGGGTCTCGGGCTCATGGGCCACGGCATCGCCAGGAACCTCGTGACCAAGGGCTTCCCGCTCACGGTGCGCGCGCATCGCAACCGCAAGCCGCTCGAGGACCTCCTCGCCGCGGGGGCGAAGGAAGTGCCGACCAGCGCCGACCTCGCGCGCGGCAACGACATCGTCTTCCTGTGCGTGACGGGCGCGCCGCAGGTCGAGGAGATCGTCAACGGCAAGGACGGTCTGGTCCACACCGCGCAGCGCGGCCTGATCGTGATCGACACTTCGACGAGCGAGCCCGCCACGACGACGAAGATGCGCGAGGAGCTCGCGACGATAGGCGTGCTTTTCGTCGATGCGCCGCTCGCGCGCACGCCGGTCGAGGCGGAGCAGGGTCGCCTCAATATCATGGTGGGTGCAGACGATGCGACGTTCCACAAGCTCTCGCCCGTGTTCGCCGCCTTTTGCGAGAACATCGTGCACGCCGGACCGCCCGGCCATGGCATCGTGCTCAAGCTCATCAACAACTTCATCGCCCAGGCGATTGCCACGGCCACGGCCGAGGCCTGCGCAGCCGCGGTGAAGTCCGGCCTGTCGCTGCGCAAGCTGCATCAGCTCATCTCGGCGGGCGCCGTCAACTCGGGCATCTTCCAGATGATGGTCGGCAAGATGCTGGACAACGACGGCGACCTGTCGGGCCTCAAGTTCACGCTGTCCAACGCGATGAAGGACCTGCGCTACTACACGCACTTCGCGGAGTCGCTGCCCGTTTCGGCGATCATGGGCGAGGCCGTGCACCAGAGCCTCGTCAACGCGAACCTCCTGGGTTTCGGGGACAAGTACGTCGCCTCGCTCATCGAGGCGCAGGAGAAGCTCAACGGCGTGTCCATCGTGCCGCGATGAAGCTCCTCGTCCTCGGCGGCACGCGGTTCCTGGGACGCCATTTCGTCGACGTCGCGCTCGCCTATGGCGACGACGTGACGGTGTTCACGCGCGGCAAGCAGCCCGACCACTGGGCCGGTCGGGTGCGCGCGCTCACCGGCAACCGCGACCCCGCCGTCTCGCCCGGCCTCACCGCGATCGAGCACGGCACATGGGACGCCGTCGTGGACACCTGCGGCTACGTGCCGCGCGTGGTGCGCGAATCGGCCGAGCTCCTCGCGCCGCGAGTGGGCCGCTACCTGTTCGTGTCGTCGATCTCGGTGTACACCGCGGCCGCGCGCCCGGGATTGAACGAGCACGATCCGGTGGGCGCACTCGAGGATCCGACGAGCGAGGAGATCGGCAAGTACTACGGGCCGCTCAAGGCGGCGTGCGAGCGCGTCGTGACCGAGGTGTACGGCGACCGGGCGCTCAACGTGCGGCCCGGCCTCATCGTCGGTCCGCACGATTCGACCGACCGCTTCGGCTACTGGGTCGCCCGCTTCGTGCACCCCGCCTTGCTGGGCGACCGCCCCGCCGAGGCCGTCGTGCCCAACCCGCCCGCGCGTCCGCTGCAGTTCATCGACGCGCGCGATCTCGCCGCGTTCATGCGCGAGCTCCTGGACAAGCAGCTCGAAGGCACGCACAACGCGACGAGCCAAGCCGGCCAATGGACCATGGCCGGCGTCGTAGCGGCGCTGCAAGCGGTCGGTGGCGCAAGCGCGCCGCGGCCGCGTTGGGTCGATGAAGCCCATCTGGTCGAGGCCAAGGTGCAGCCGTGGACAGGCCTCCCGCTGTGGATTCCGGAGTCCTTCCAGGACGAGGCCGGCTTCATGCTCATCGATTGCACGAAAGCGCAGCGGGCGGGGTTGCGCACGCGGCCGCTCGCGGACACGGTGCGCGACACGGCGCAGTGGCTCGCCGCGCGCGACAATGCCGGTGCGTGGAAGGAAGTGATGAGCGCCGACACCGAGCGCGACGTGCTCGGCGCAACGTCGAAATGATCGGTCCCGCCGAAGCCGCCGCTTACCTCGAATTCGCGTACCGGACGGCGCAAGCCGCGGGTGCCGTGGTGCTTCCCCATTTCCGCCAGGCGCTTGTGGTCGAGGACAAGCGCAACTTCATGGGGTACGACCCGGTCACCGCCGCCGACCGCGCCGCCGAAAGCGTGATCCGCGACGCCATCAAGGCGGCCTATCCGGCGCACGGGATCCACGGCGAGGAGCACGGCCGCGAGCTCGGCATCTCCGCGCTCACGTGGGTCATCGATCCCATCGACGGCACCAAGAGCTTCATCCTCGGCCAGCTGCATTGGGGCATCCTGATCGCGCTGCACGATGGCGCGGCGCCGGTCGTCGGGGTGGCCCACCAGCCCTACGTCGGGGAAAGCTTCCTCGGGACCGCGGGCGGTAGGGCGCAATGGCGGCGCGGCGGCGAGACCCGCACGCTCCGCACGCGCGCGTGCCCCGAGCACGCCGAGGCGATCGTGGCCACGACCGACCCCCGGCAGTTCGTCTCGGCGTCCGAAAAAGCCGCCCTGGAGACGGTGGCGGCGGGTGCGCGCTTCAGCCGCTACGGCGGCGACTGCTACTGCTACACCCAGCTCGCCATGGGTCTCGTGGATGTGGTCATCGAGAACGGCCTGCAGGCCTACGACATCCAGGCGCTCATCCCCATCATCGAGGCTGCGGGCGGGGTCGTCACGAACTGGGCCGGCGGCCCGTGCGACCAGGGCGGCCCCGTGATCGCCTGCGGCGACCCTGCCCTACACCGGGTGCTCCTCGACAAACTCAAAGCCTCGGGTCAATAGGCCTAGCTTTTCGGTGCGCCGGCCTTTATAACGTAAAGCACCGGTTGCGCTTGCCCTGCGTCAACCTTTTTTGCACCGCGTTGTCCTACAGTTCTTGGAATTTGCCCAGAGCGGACTCACATCCGCCATTTCCGAGGCCCGTAATTGGTGCGTAAATCGCGCCGCCATGTTACATTTGGCGGCGCAACATGACAGGTAGATGTCAGTGCTCACTCCTCTAGGATTCTCGCTGCTGCGGCAACTTGCCGATGGCGCCTTCCATTCCGGCGAAGACCTTGCCGCGACCGTGGGCTTGACCCGCGCCCGCGTCTCGCAGCTTCTCAAGCAGGCCGAGACCGCCGGGCTCTCGCTCGAGCGGGTACGTGGGCTGGGATATCGCCTGACGGCCACCCCCGACTTCCTCGACGCAGAGGAGGTCCGCGCCGGGTTGCGCGGGCTGGCCGCCAAGGGGACCGCCTTCCCGCCGCTCGACATCGAGGTGGTCGACCAGATCGGCTCGACCTCCACCGAGCTCCTGCGCCGCTCGCAGCGCCGCGACATCCACGGCGCCGTATTGGCGGCCGAGTGGCAGAGCGCCGGACGTGGCCGCCGCGGCAAGGCCTGGACGGCCGTGGCGGGCGGCAGCCTCACATTCTCCCTGGGGTGGCGCTACGAGCAGGGCGCAGGCTTCCTGGCCGGTCTGTCGCTCGCCGTCGGCGTGGCGGTCGTGCGGGCGCTGGAAGCCGAAGGCCTGCCGGGCGTCGAGCTCAAGTGGCCGAACGACCTCGTCTTCCGCCACCTGAAGGTCGGCGGCATCCTGGTCGAGCTCAACGGCGACGCGCTCGGCCCCTCGACGGTCGTCGTCGGCGTGGGCCTCAACGTGCGCCTGCCCGCCGAGATCCGCCGCAACATCGAGCAGCCCGTCAGCGACCTGACCACGGTGGCCGGCCGCGGGGCGCCCCCGATCGACCGCAACCACCTGCTCGCGCGCCTCGCCGCCGAGCTCGCGGCCACCCTCGACGCGTACTCGCGCGCAGGCTTCCCGGCGTTCGCCGCCGAATGGCAGCGCCGCCACGCCTACCAGGGCAAGCCGGTGAAGCTGCTCCTGCCCGACGGCGCGAGCGTGAAGGGCACGGTGGCCGGCGTCGACAGCACCGGCGCGCTCGTGCTCGCCGACGGCCCGCGCCGCGCCCGCTTCCTCTCCGGCGAGATCTCGCTCCGCCGAGCGTAACCCCCGGCGCACCGCCGGATGGACCAACCCACCCTCATCCTGCAGGTCGGCAACAGCAGGATGAAGTGGGGCGTGATCGGTCCGCGCGGATGGCTCGCGCAGGGCGTGCTCCCCAACGCCGACATCGGCACCCTCGCGCTGCGCGACTGGCAGAACCTGCCACGTCCCGCGAGCGCCGTCGGCGTCAATGCGGGCGGCGAACCCGCGCGAGTGCGCGTGGAGAGCCAGCTCGCGAGATGGCGGCTGTCGATCCTCTGGCTCGTCGCGCAGGAACGCGGCGGCGGCGTCGTCAATCGCTACCGGCCCGCCTCGCAGCTGAGCGGCGACCGCTGGGCGCTGCTGGTCGCGGCGCGCCGCCGCGTCCTAGCAAGCGCGCCGTCGCCCGCGCCATGCGTCGCGGTGAACGCAGGCACGGTGGTGACCATCGACGCGCTCGACGGCAACGGCGTGTTCCTGGGCGGCCTCATCGTCCCGGGGCCCAGGCTCATGCTGCAATCGATCGCCGACCGAACGGTCGCGCTCAAAATGCCGCCGGGCCGCTTCCACAAGTTTCCGACCAACACGCCCGACGCGCTCGCGAGCGGCGCGGCGCAGGCGGTGTGCGGCGCGGTCGAGCTCATGCGCGCCCGGCTTCGCCAGGACGCCGCTGCGGTGCGCTGCTACGTCACCGGGGGCGCGGCGCACGAGATCGCGGCCCACCTTACCGGGCCGCTGGAGGTCGTGGATAATCTCGTGCTCGAAGGCGTGCTGGCGCTCGCCGCGGAGCATTCGGGAACCTAGCAGCATGCGCATCGTCATCGTTCTCCTGCTGCTCGCGAACCTGACGCTGTACCTGTACACGAGGCTCGACACCGGCGGCGGCGAAGCGGTGCTGCTGCAGGACCAGGTGCAGCCCGACAAGATCAAGTTGCTCACGCCGCAGCAGGTCGCCGCCCTCGGGCCCGCCAAGGTCGCCGCGCTGGCCGACGTGTGCGTGGAGTGGGGTCCGCTCTCCGACGTCGACCGCACGCGCGCGCTCGCCGACCTCGAGCCGCTTGCGCTTGGCCGGCTCGTGTCGCAGAAGCGCGTGGACTTCGACAGCGGTTACTGGGTCAACATGGGCCCGTTCGCCACGCGCGCGGCGGCGGAGAACCGCATCGGCGACCTCCGCAAGCAAGGCGTGAAAGAGCTCACCGTGGCCGACGCGCCGAAGGGTCAGTTCGCCGTGTCCTTCGGCACGTTCTATGCGGAGAGCGCCGCGACCGCATACACCGAAGGGCTCGCGCGCCTCGGCATCAATCTCGCGAAGGTCGAGCGCCGCCAGCAGCCAATCGCGCAGACCGTGATCGTCGTGCGCGACCCGCAGCAATCGGTGATGGCGAGACTGCGCGAGCTCTCCGCGCAGTACCCCGGAAGTGATCTTCGCACCACGGCCTGCGAGCGCGGGACTTGACGGCGGTCGCGATCCGCGAGGCGGCGCCGGCCGATCTCGCGCACGTTCGGGCGCTGTTCGAGGAATACGCGGCGTGGCTCGCCGTCGACTTGTGCTTCCAGGGATTCGCCGAGGAGCTCGCAACGCTCCCGGGCGCGTACGCGCCGCCGCACGGCCGCCTCTATGTCGCGCAAGGCGCCGCGGGACTCGTCGGATGCATCGCGCTGCGGCCGCTGTCCGAGCCCGGCGTCGGCGAGGTGAAGCGGCTGTACGTCCGGCCCGCGGGCCGCGGCTCGAAGCTCGGCGAGGCGCTGATGCACAGGCTGCTGTCCGACGCGCGCGGCATCGGCTACCGCGAGCTTCGCCTGGACACGCTCCCCTCCATGCGCGATGCGCGCAGGCTCTACGAGCGTCTGGGCTTCACGGAGCGTTCCCCGTATTATCGCAACCCGGTGCCCGGCACCGTGTACATGAGCCTCGCGCTGTAGTCCCAATGTATCTCACGCCCTCCGACATGCAGGCGATCGAGGCGCGTGTGGCCGCGCTCGAGAAGGACCTCGGGCTCCAAGTCGTGACGATGGTCGTCGCCAAGTCCGACGTCTACCCCGAAACCGTATGGAAGGCCTTCGCGCTGGGCTCGGCCATGACGGCGCTCGTGGTCGCCGCAGGCGAGATCCTGCGCAGCGAGTGGAGCACCCCCGGCGCGGTCCTCGCGTCGGTGGTAGCGCTGCTCGCCGTGGGCGCGGCCTGCGCGCTCGCGGCCGTACACGTCCCCGGCATCGCGCGCCTGTTCCTGCGCGAGTCGCGCGCGGCGCTCGAAGTGTCGCACTGCGCGAAGGCGCAATTCCTCGACCGCCAGCTTTTCGCGACGAAGCAGCGCACGGCGGTGCTGGTGCTCGTCAGCATGCTCGAGCGGCGTGTGGTGATCCTCGCCGACACGGGGCTCAATGCACACGTCTCGGCGGCGGAATGGGACGCCGTCATCGCGCGGATGACGGCGAAGCTTCGCAACGGCGCCACCGGCGAGGCGATCCTCGACGGCCTCGATGCTCTCCGCGGCTTGCTTGCCGGCAAGAAATTCGCGCACGAGACCGGCAACGCCTTCGCAGATCGCCCGATCGAGGAGCCCGGAGCGTGAGGATCCTTGCGATCGCCTGCGGCGCGCTCCTCCTCGCCATGTCGGCCGTCGCGTCCGACGTGCCCTATCTTTCCGGCCGCGTCGTCGACAACGCCGAGATCCTATCCCCCGCGGCGCGCGAGCGCCTTGCCGCCGCGCTCAAGGCGCACGAGGACAAGACCACCGACCAGATCGTCGTACTGACCGTCCCCACCACGGGCCAGTCGAGCATCGAGGAATACGCGAACGATGTCTTCCAGGCGTGGAAGCTCGGCCAGAAAGGTAAGGACAACGGCGTCCTCGTCGTGGTCGCGCCCAAGGACCGCAAGATGCGCATCGAGGTGGGCTACGGCCTCGAGGGCACGCTCACCGACGCGATGTCGAGCCGCATCATCCGAAACGAGATGACGCCGGAGTTTCGCAACAACAACTTCGACGGCGGTGTCGAGAACGGGGTGAAGGCGATCGTCGCGCTGCTCGAATCGGGCACCGAGCCCGCGCAGGACAGTCCGTCGAGCTCCGGCGTGCATTTCAACACGATCGACAACTCTGAATTGCCGCCGTGGCCGATGCGCATCCTGTTGGGCGCGTTCATCTTCGGCATCATCGGCCTTTTCACGGTGATCGGCGTGCTGACGCCGGGCGTGGGCTGGTTTCTGTACTTCTTCCTCATCCCGTTCTGGGCCATGTTCCCGATCATCATCGTGGGCGTGAAGGGCGCGCTCGCGCTCCTATGCGTCTACGTGGTCGGCTATCCGGTCGCGAAGCTGATCATCAGCCGCTCGCCGTGGTACGAGAAGGCGCAGCAGGAGCTCAAGACCAAGGGCAGGGCGACGATCGGTGGGTTCACGATGACCTCCGGCGGCGGCGGATCGAGCTGGTCGTCGGGGTCTTCGGGGGGCGGTGGCTTCTCCGGCGGCGGCGGCAGCTCGGGCGGCGGCGGCAGCTCGGGGAGCTGGTAGCTTCTACGCGCGCGCCATCACGAGGAACGCGTCGCCTTCGACCGCCTCGGCGGGCCACGGCTCGATCGTCACATCGGAATAGCCCGCGGCGCGCACGATCTCGGCGATCTCGGCGCGCTCGTACCAGGTGCTCGCGATGCTCTCGTGCTCTTCGGCGAGGCGGTCGTTGCGGCGGCGATGCGTATAGCGGTGCTGCGCGCGCGCAAGCCGCGCATCGGGCGTCCACGTCGTCTCCGAGCGGCGCACGATCTGCGAGCCGTCGGCGAGCTTCACGGTGCAGACCTCGACCAGCGGTGCGGCGAGGCGCTGCCGGTCGCTACCTGGAATGCGGCACTCGATGAGCAGCGTGCCCGGCGGCACGAGATGGGCGCGGATGCGCGTCAGCGCGGCGTGCACGGCGGGGATCGCGACGAGCTGCAGCGCGCCGCCGGCGACGAAGGCGCATCCGTAGCGGAAGGGGAGGTTGAGCTGCGCCACGTCCTGGCGGAACAGCGCGGTGGCGTGGGCGCTCGCCGCAGCGTTCGCTTCGCACCTCGCAAGCATCGCCTGCGATTGATCCACACCGTGGAGCTTCGCGCCGTGCGCGAGGCAGGGCACGAGGACGCGGCCCGTGCCGCACATCACGTCGAGCGCGAGCGTGACCTCGCCGGTCACGTGACGAAGGAAGACCGCGAGCTCGCTGCCGCTCGCGCGCGGCACGGTGTCGTGGAATTGCGCGGCGAGCGGGCCGAACGCCTGCGCTGCTACAGCTGCTCCCACGGCAGGCCTTCCTTGCGCCAGCCGGAGCGCGTGCCGCGGTGATGCTTGTCGTCGAGCGGCCCTTCGAAGCCGTCGACCACGTTGTACACCTCGCTGAAGCCGGCCTTCTCGAGCGCGAGGCCGGCGTCCACCGAGCGATGCCCGCTGCGGCAGATGAGCACCACGGGGCGGTTCATGCTCGCCACCTTCTTCACCTGTCCGACGAAGTGGGGATTGATCTCCCAGTCCGGGCCGTCGTTCCACGCGACGTGTTGCGCGCCGATGGGATGGCCGACGAAGTAGTACTCCATCTCGCTGCGGCAATCGATGAACACCGCCTGCGGATTGGCGGCGAGAAGCTCCTCTGCTTCCTTGGGCTTCAAGTGTTTCATGCAAGTTAGATTAGCACGGTCGCGGCCGCGTGCGTCGGCAGGGCGCCCGCATTCCTCACCGCTTTGCCACCATTTGAGCTCCGCAAAGCCATCGCACCGTTGCCCCATGGAAGCCGTTGCTTGGCGGGGGCGGCGATGGGGAAGAGGCTTGGGTTCGTGCTGGCGTCGGCGGCGAGCCTCGCCAGCGTTTCGTGGCTCGCGCTCGAGGTCGCGCGCTTTCGCATGCCGCCGCCGCTCGCGTGCGCCGACGCGCGCCCCGGCCTGTGGTTGACTCTCCCGGGCGACCGGCCGCCGCTCACCGGTCTCGCGCCGCCTGGCGCGGCCGCGCTGGCGGTGATCGTCGCGGTCGATCACTGGGGCTATCCGCACAACGCGGTCTGTGCCGAGCGAGCCGCGACCTCGCCCGCGTGGACGACGGTCGTGCAGGCCGTGTACCGCGCGCCGCTGTCGGCGCTTCGCCGCGGCACGGTGCTGACGCGCCCGGACCTCGTCGTCGTCGCCGGCGAAGTGCGCAGCCGCGCCACACGGCTGTCGCTCGAGCGAGAGCTTCGGCAAAGCCTCGCCGACGCCGGATTGGGGACGCTTCCGCTGCTGTACGAGGTGACGGTGGCCGCGGACCCATCGCTCGCGCCGCGCCTCGCCGGCCTTTCGCTGCGATTCGAGAGCGGTAGCGCGCTGCTGTCGCAGGAGGCGCGGCGCGAGCTGGCCGTGGTGATCGACGACCTCCGCGCGAGCGAGGGCGTGATCGTCGTGGCCGGCCATGCCGACGCGTCGGGACGCGCCGCCTACAACGAGGCGCTGGCACGCAGGCGCGCCGAGGCGATTCGTGATTACCTGGCGGGTGCGGGCGTTCCGCGCGATCGCATGCGCGCCGTTGGATTCGGGGCTCGCCTGCCTGCGGCGGACGGCGCGACGGCGGAGGCGCGCGCGGCCAATCGACGCGTCGAGCTGCGCGTGGTCGCGGAGTGACGCCTCGACGGGCCGCAGAGCACGGCCGCAGAAATGTTAAAATTCAAGGCCATGCATCACGATATTGCATAACGATATGCAACCCGACCGCACCGCCCTCCTCACCCGGCTGCTTCGCGAGCGCATCCTCGTCATGGACGGTGCGATGGGCACCCAGATCCAGCAGCGCAAGCTCTCGGAGGCGGACTTCCGCGGCTGCTTCCACGACCATCCGCACGATCTT
Source organism: Casimicrobiaceae bacterium (assembly GCA_035499955.1). Lineage (GTDB taxonomy): Bacteria > Pseudomonadota > Gammaproteobacteria > Burkholderiales > Casimicrobiaceae > VBCG01. The sequence goes on along the minus strand of DATJXV010000086.1, from coordinate 29,445 downwards.
GCGGGCGACAACGACCTGCTCGCGCTCACGCAACCGGACATCGTGCGTGCCATCCACGACGAATACCTCGCGGCCGGCGCCGACATCATCGAGACCAACACCTTCAGCGCGACGGGCATCGCGCAAGCCGACTACGGCATGCAGGGGCAGGTCTTCGCGATCAATCGCGAGGCGGCGCGCATCGCGCGCGAGTGCGCCGACGCGTGGACCGCGCGCACGCCGGACAAGCCGCGCTTCGTCGCCGGCGCGATGGGTCCCACCAATCGCACCGCGTCGATCTCGCCCGACGTCAACGATCCGGGCGCGCGCAACGTCACCTACGACCAGCTCGCGGCCACGTACGGCGAAGCCGTCGCCGGCCTCGCGGAAGGCGGTGCCGACCTCATCCTCGTCGAGACGATCTTCGACACGCTCAACGCCAAGGCCGCCCTCTTCGCGATAGAGTCGTATTTCGAGCGCGCCGGCCAGCGCCTGCCGCTCATCGTGTCGGGGACGATCACCGACGCCTCGGGGCGCACGCTGTCGGGTCAGACGCCGGAGGCGTTCTGGAACGCCGTGCGCCACGTGCGGCCGCTCGCGGTGGGCCTCAACTGCGCGCTCGGCGCGGCGCTCATGCGGCCGTACCTCGAGGAAATTTCGCGCGTGGCCGACACGTTCGTGTCCTGCTATCCCAATGCGGGGCTGCCGAACCCGATGTCGGACACGGGTTACGACGAGACGCCGCCGCAGACCGCGCGCCTTCTCGCCGATTTCGCCCGCAGCGGCTTCGTGAACATCGTCGGCGGATGCTGCGGCACCACACCCGCGCACATCCGCGCGATCGCGCAAGCCGTGGCGAGCCTGCCTCCGCGAGCGCTCCCGCAAGAGGAAGTCGCGGTCGCGTGATGGCAGGCGTGATGCGGCTGGCGGGCCTCGAGCCGCTCAGCGTTGCCGACGATTCGCTCTTCGTCAACGTCGGCGAGCGCACCAACGTCACGGGGTCGCGCGCCTTCGCCAAGCTGATCCTCGCCGGCGACTTCGCCGGCGCGGTCGAGGTCGCGCGCCAGCAGGTGGAAAGCGGCGCACAGATCATCGACGTCAACATGGACGAGGCTATGCTCGACTCCAAGGCGGCGATGGTGCGCTACCTCAATCTCATCGCCTCCGAGCCGGACATCGCACGCGTGCCGGTGATGATCGACTCGAGCAAGTGGGAGGTCATCGAAGCGGGGTTGAAGTGCGTGCAGGGAAAGCCCATCGTCAACTCGATCTCGCTCAAGGAGGGGGAGGAGGCGTTCCTGCACCACGCGAAGCTCGTGCGCCGCTACGGCGCGGCGGTGATCGTGATGGCGTTCGACGAGAAGGGCCAGGCCGACACGTTCGAGCGCAAGACCGGTATATGCCGCAGGAGCTACGACCTTCTCGTCGATCGTGTCGGCTTCCCGCCCGAGGACATCGTGTTCGACCCCAACGTGTTCGCGATCGCCACGGGCATCGAGGAGCACAACAACTACGCGGTCGACTTCATCAACGCGACGCGCTGGATCCGCGAGCACCTGCCGCACGCCAAGGTGTCGGGCGGCATCTCGAACGTGAGCTTCTCCTTCCGCGGCAACGAGCCGGTACGCGCCGCGATCCACACCGTGTTCCTCTACCACGCGATCCGCGCCGGGCTCACGATGGGCATCGTCAACGCAGGGCAGCTCGGCGTATACGACGAGCTCGAGCCGGAGCTTCGCGAGCGCGTCGAGGACGTCGTGCTCAACCGCCGGGCGGATGCGACCGAGCGCCTCGTGACCTTCGCCGAAACGGTCAAGGCGCAGGGCAAGGTCGCGACCGAGGACCTCGCCTGGCGCGCCGGCACGGTCGAAGCGCGGCTGTCGCACGCACTCGTGAAGGGCATCACCACGCACATCATCGATGACACCGAGGAGGCGCGGCGAAAGTACGAGCGTCCGATCCAGGTCATCGAGGGGCCGTTGATGGCGGGCATGAACGTCGTGGGCGATCTGTTCGGGGCGGGCAAGATGTTCCTGCCGCAGGTCGTGAAGTCGGCGCGCGTGATGAAGCAGGCGGTGGGCCATCTCGTGCCGTTCATCGAGGAGGAAAAGGCGCAGTCGGGCGACGCGGGCAAGCCCAAGGGCACGATCGTCATGGCGACGGTCAAGGGCGACGTGCACGACATCGGCAAGAACATCGTGGGTGTCGTGCTCCAGTGCAACAACTTCGCCGTGATCGACCTCGGCGTGATGGTGCCCGCCAAGAGGATCCTGGAGACCGCTGCGGAGCACGACGCCGACCTCATCGGCCTCTCCGGCCTCATCACCCCGTCGCTCGAAGAGATGGCGCACGTCGCGCACGAGATGCAGCGCCTGTCGATGAAGCAGCCGCTGCTGATCGGCGGCGCGACCACGTCGCGCGTGCACACCGCGGTGAAGATCGCGCCGCACTACGGCGGCGTCACGGTATACGTGCCGGACGCGTCGCGCGCGGTGGGTGTCGCGTCGAGCCTCCTCTCCGACGAATTGAAGACGGGCTACGTCGCCCAAGTCGCGGCCGACTACGAGAGGATTCGCGCCCAGCACGCCGGCAAGAAGGGTCCGACCCTGATCCCGCTTGCCATCGCCCGCGACAACGCGTTCGCAACCGACTGGTCGTCGTACGCGCCGCCGGAGCCGCGGATGACCGGCCGTCGCGAATTCCGCAACGTCGATCTCGCGGAGATCGCGCGCTTCATCGATTGGGGCCCGTTCTTCCAGGCGTGGGAGCTGTCGGGGCCCTATCCCGCCATCCTCGACGATCCGATCGTCGGCGAATCGGCGCGCAGCGTGCACGCGGAGGGCCAGGCCATGCTGCGCAAGATCGTCGAAGGGCGCTGGCTGACCGCGAACGGCGTGATGGCGCTGTGGCGCGCACGCTCGACCGGCGACGACATCGAGGTCCTCGACCCGCACGGCGAGGTTGCGCTCGCGTGGCGCAACCTGCGCCAGCAGAACGAGCGGCCGCCGGGCAAGGCGAACTTCTGCCTGTCGGATTTCGTGGCGCCGCAAGCGTCGGGCCGAACGGACTGGATCGGCGGCTTCGCGGTGACCGCGGGCCTCGGCATCGAGCGCAAGCTCGCCGAGTTCGAGGCCGCGAAGGACGACTACAGCGCGATCATGCTCAAGGCGCTGTCCGACCGTCTCGCCGAGGCCTTCGCCGAATGGCTGCACGCGAAAGTGCGGCGCGAGCTGTGGGGCTACGCGCCGGATGAGGCTCTCGACAATACGGCGCTCGTCCGCGAGGAGTATCGCGGCATTCGTCCCGCGCCCGGCTATCCCGGCTGCCCCGATCACGCGGTGAAGGCGCCGCTGTTCGCGCTCCTCCGGGCGGATGCGGTCGGGATGACGCTGACGGAGAGCTTCGCGATGCTCCCCACCGCGTCGGTGTCGGGCTTCTACCTCTCGCACCCCGACTCGCAATACTTCGCAGTCGGGCGCATCGGCCAGGACCAGCTCGAGGACTTCGCGTTACGCGCCGGCATCTCACGCGAGGACGCGGCGCGGCGGCTCGCGCCGAACCTGGGCTAGTCCAGCGCGCCGATGAAGTCGCTCTTGCCGATTTCAACACCGTTGTGGCGCAGGATCGCGTACGCCGTCACGGAGTGGAAGTAGAAGTTCGGCAGTACGAACTGCAGCAGGTAGTTGAGCCCGGTGAAGGTCTTCGGCGTGCCGCCGATCGGTCGCGTGATCTCGCGCGCTTCGGAGCCGTCGATCTGCGCGGGCGTGTAGGCGCGCACCGCCTCCAGCGCGCGCTCCACGCGTGCGATCAGCTGGGCGAGCGTGGTCTCGTCGTCCTCCCACTTCGGCGGCTCCGAGCCGGCGAGCCGCGCGCATGCGCCGCGCGAGAAATCGGTCGCGATGCGCACCTGCGCGGCGAGCGGAAGCATGTCCGGATAGAGCCGGGCTTCGAGAAACACGCGATCGTCGATCTTGCGCGCGGCGGCGTGCTCGGCGCCCTTGCTCAGAACGTGGGCGAGGCTTTGCAGGCCGCGCGCGAACGCGGCGGCGGAGGCCCGGTACATGGAGATCGTCATGGTGTCCCTTCGTGCGAAAGGAGCCGATTGTAGCGGGTCCCGCCCGGCTACCAAGGCGGTCGATGGTCCGGCTTGTCTTCCTCCCCGGCTTCCGCCTGCCACGCGCGAAAACGGCGAATCGGCGACTTCGCCTGCATGACATGCAGCCAGTCGAGGTAATAGTAGGGGCGCCCCCGAGGGCTCCGGTTCTGCATCGCGCGCGGCACGCGTGGCGGGAACCTCGCCACCCAAAGCACGAAGAAGGGCCCGAGCACCGGCACCAGCGCGAGAAGCGTGAGCATCACCTTCATTGCCGGCGATTCTGCGGAACGCCAAAGGTGAACGATGAGCACGAGCGCCAGGAGCTCGGAGATCGCGACGACGATCCACACCGCGGGTGCGCCCATGCGCGCATGAGACACCCGATCGCGGGCGCATGCAACATGCCTCGGAACTCCTGCCACAATGCGAGGCATGCGCCGCGCGCTCGCGCTTTTCGCCGTGCTCCTCGCTGCCGCCGCATCGCCGGAGGAGCTCCAGCAGCTCGACCCCTTCGCGCAGGCGACCTCGGGCTATCCCGCGTGCCCGCCCGCGCACCCGCGCCTGTACACGAACGAGGAGGCCGGGACGGCGGCGCACGCGCGCTCCGAGCGCGGGACGCGCTGCGCGATGGAAGGCACCTGCGAGCCCGGGGGCGCTTACCGCCGCGACCCCGAGATCAACGAGGCCGTGCGCGCCGCGATCGCCGCCGACAAGCGATTCGCGAACACCGCGGTTTGGATCACGACCAGCCGGCGCTGGGTGACGCTCGAAGGCTGCGTTCACACGAGCGCGCAGCGCGAGGCGCTCGTGAAGTTCGTCGGTGGGCAGCCGCGCGTGGAGCGCGTGTTCGATTCGCTCGTTGTCCGCCGCTAGAAACGAGCGCAGCGATCGAAGGCGGCGGCGGGGGCGCCTCCGATGCCGTAGCCGACGAATGCCGGACGGATACGCTACCTTGCCGCGCCCGCGATTGTCGACGCGCACGCCGCCGCCCGCTCGAGCATCAGGGTTCGCTCGCGCTCGTTGCGCGTAAGCTCCGCCGCGCGCTTGAATTCGGCGCACGCTTCGGCGTTGCGGCCGAGCCTGCCCAGGAGATCTCCGCGCACGCTCGGGAGGAGGTGGTATTCCGGAAGCGACTCGTCGGCGACGAGCGCGTCGACGATAGCGAGGCCCGCCCGCGGCCCGAACGCCATGGCCACCGCCACCGCGCGGTTGAGCTCGACCACCGGCGACGGTGTGAGCGCCGCCAGCGCATCGTAGAGCGCCGCGATGCGCGGCCAGTCGGTGTCGGCCGCGGCGATGGCGCGCGCATGACACGCGGCGATGGCGGCCTGGAGCGCGTATGGCCCGAGCGCGCCGCCGTGCGCCTCCGCGCGCGCGAGGGCGGCAAGGCCGCGCCGGATGAGAAGCTGGTCCCAGCGCGCGCGATTCTGGTCCATGAGCAGGATTGGCTCACCGCCGGGACCGATGCGCGCGGCGAGGCGCGAGGCCTGGATCTCCATCAGCGCGGCCAGGCCGTGCACCTCGGGCTCGTCCGCGGCGAGCTGCGCCAAGATACGGCCGAGGCGCAGCGCGTCCTCGCACAACGTAGGGCGCACCCAATGCCCGCCGGAGGTGGCCGAGTAGCCCTCGTTGAAGACGAGATAGATGACTTCGAGCACCGACGACAGGCGCTGCGCGCGCTCCGCCGCGCCCGGCACCTCGAACGGCACGCGCGCCTCGGCCAGCGTGCGCTTCGCCCGCACGATGCGCTGCGCGATCGTCGCCTCGGGCACGAGAAAGGCGCGTGCGATCTCCTCGGTGGTGAGACCGCCCAGCAGCTTGAGCGTGAGCGCCACGCGAGCGTCGGTCGACAGCAGCGGGTGGCACGCGATGAACACGAGGCGCAGGAGGTCGTCGCCGATGTCGTCGCTCAAGTCGGCGTCGACCGCCGGCATGGCGTCGGCGAGCTGCGCCTCGATCTCGCGCGTGAGCTCGTCCTCCTTTTCCGCGTGCAGCTTGCGCTGGCGCAGGCGGTCGAGCGCGCGGTTCTTGGCGGCGGTCATGAGCCAGGCGCCGGGATTGTCGGGCACGCCGTCGAGCGGCCACGTCTCGAGCGCGGCGACGAGCGCGTCCTGCGCGAGCTCCTCGGCGAGGCCGACGTCGCGCACCATCCGCGCGACGCCCGCGATGATCTTCGCCGACTCGATGCGGAAGACGGCCTCGATCGCCTTATGCGCCGCGTCCTGCGTCACGCGCTCGACTGCGATTGCATGGTCGGCAGTCCGGCCGCCGCCTCCTGCACGTCGGGCGGGAAGTCGGCGAATTCCTGCACTTGGCGGATCTCGATCACCTCGTTGGGCGAGGCCGGGCAGCGCGACGCCCACGCGATCGCTTCCTCCTTCGACTTCACCTGGATCATCCAGTAGCCGCCGAGCACTTCCTTTGCTTCCGCGAACGGGCCGTCGCACACCCTGGGCTTGCCGCCCTCGAAGCTGACGCGCGCGCCCATCGACGGCGGATGCAATCCGTCGAGCGCGAGCAGCACGCCCGCCTTCTGAAGCTGCTCGTTGTAACGCATCATGGCGGCGACACCCGCGGCGTCGGGAAGCGTCCCCGGCACCGCGGATTCGTAGCCCTTCGGAATCATCAGCATCATGAATCGCATGTCTTCTCCTTCGCGCGTCCGTTGCGCGGGATGCGCCTGCGCGCGGCCGCCTTGCCGAACGCGACGGCGAGGAACCAGCGGCGGCCGAACACGGCGCCCGCGTCAACCGCTCTTTTGCGCGGCCTGGTCATACGCGATCACCATCCAGCCCACGCCGAACTTGTCGGTGAGCATGCCGAACGAAGGCGAGAAGAAGGTCTTGGCAAGCGGCATGTTCACCTTGCCGCCCTCGGACAGCGCCCCGAATGCGCGCTTGGCTTCCGATTCGTCGGCGACCGTGACCGACAGCGAGAATCCCTGGAAGCTCGGCTTGCCGCCGCAGTGACCGTCGGAGGCCATGACGCGGCTGTCGCCGATCGTGACACTCGCGTGCATCACCTTGTTGTCCGAGCCGGGCGGGAGCATGCCCGGCGGCGCGGGCTCGGGGCTGTCCTTGTAGCGCATGAGCATCTCGGTCTTGGCGCCGACGGCGCGGCCGTAGAACTCGAGGGCCTCTTCGCAGCGGCCGTCGAAGAACAGATAGGGCTCGATCTTCATGTTGACTCCTTCGCGTTGCGATTGAACTGCGATTGCGCGCTTCCCACCGGCACGACGAACGGGCGCGGTCGAAATCGACATCCGCGCCCGAATCTTCCCGCGCGGACCGGCAAGTGGTTGATTTCGCTACGTCGGCGCGGCGGCGCCGTCCGGAGCTTCGGAGGCGCCGGCGCGGCGGGACGTCATGAACGGCAGCAGGAAGAGCACGCCGAGTCCCACCACCGAATCGATGACGAGCGTGACCGGGTAACCCCAGCTCACGATGGACAATCCCTGCCACCACGACGTGTACGTGATGACGAGGTTCGACATCGCCATGTATGCCGTGAACTGGGTGGCGGCGACCGCGGGGGTCGTGACGTCCATGAAGAGCGCGGTGCGCACTCCGTAGTAGAGGCCCTGGAACACGTTGAACGCGATGACCGTCGCCCAGAAGGTGACCACGAGCGAGGGGTCCGGCGTCGGCCGGTTCGGCTGCGTCACGTCGACCGGCATGATCCAGCCCGCGTGCTGCATCGCGTAGGCGAGCCAGAGCGTGGGCACGACGGTGAGGAACACGAACGCGGCGAGCGTGCTGCGCCGTCCGTAGCGGTCGGACAGCCATCCGCCCGCCACGCACGCGAGCGCGAAGATCACGGTGGAGGCGAGGTTCAGCTGCGCCACGGCGTTGTCGTCGAGGCCGAGCTCGACCGCCAGGTTGGATTGCAGCGCGAGGCTCAGCGCGTACGCGCCGAACGGCAGGAGCGAGGCGAACACGCCGACCAGCGCGCCGCGCGATCCCGTGAACGCGCGCCACGTGTCGCGCACGAAGCGCGCGAGATCCTCGCCGACGGCGGCGAGCGCCGGCTTGCCCGTCGCAGGCCGCGGCGGCCCGCGGGGCTCCTTGAGCGGTAGCACGACGAACACCGTTACAGCGAGGATCGTCGCCGCGACGAAGATATACGTCGAGCTGAACGGCATGACCGCGGTGAGGAACAGCACGCCGGAACCGCCGACCGCCTGTCCGATCGAGGCGCCGGCGAACATGAAGCCGTTGGCGACCCCGCGCTCGTGCTCGGGCAGCACGTTCACGGCGAGCGCGTCGATCGCGACGTCCTGTGTCGCGCCGAAGCAGTTGTGCACGAAGATGATGGCGGTGAAGAGCCCGAGCTTGGCGACGTAGTCGACGGGCATCGCGACCACGAGCGTGGCCATCATTCCCGCCTGCATCATGAGGATCCAGAGGCGGCGGCGCCCGAAGCGGTCGGACGTGAGCGTGTCGACGAACGGTCCGGCGATCCATTTGAACGCCCACGGCAGGTACAGCGATCCGACGAAGGCCCCGATCGCGGCGGGTCCCAGGCCCTGGCGCCGCATCTGGGTGGCGATCGCGGTGGCGGTGAAGCCGAGCGGAATGCCCTCCGTCATGTAGAGCATGAAGAATGTCGTGAGCCGGCCGGCCCGTGTGGCGAGAAGATCGGGGAGACGCATTTTCTTGCTACGCCGCGGGCCGCACGCCCGGCGGGTTCCAGCGCCCGTCGATCACGTCCTGCTTGGGCCAGTAGATGCGCAGGATCAGGTTGAACGGCCCTTTCGGCGCCGGCAGCCAGTTGCCGCTGCCCGGGTCGGCGTTCTGGATGCGGATGTCGAGCGAGCCGTCGGGGTTGCTGCGCAGCTTGTCGACGCTGCCCAGGTTGACGCGATTGAGCGCGTTGGGGATGAAGTGACCCTTGTCGTCGTACATCGAAAGCGACCAGAAGCCTTCGGTCGGCGGGATTTGCGCGGCGTCGAAGTGCAGCACGTACTTGTTGGCGCCGTCGAGCTTCTTGCCGGTGCCGTCCAGATACGTGCTCATGAAGATCGCATCCTCGGGCGCGTTCACGCCGATGCCGTTCCATGCCGCCACGGCGCGGCGTCCGTACTCGGTGCCCCAGCGGCCGAGCGCACGGTCGATGCGCCAGCCGTTCTTGATGTCGGCGCCGCTCAATCCCTTGGATGCGGTCGACACGGCATCGATCGCCTGCTTCACGCCCTCCTCGATGCTCTTCGCCGCGGCGGGATCGAGCCTGGTCGTGTCGAACCGCTTGCCGGGCTCGATGCCGAGCTGCTTCATCTTGGCGAGCATCGGCGCGTCGTCCTTGCTGGGCGGATTGCCGGGCAGCAGCATCGCCACGTGCGTGAAGAAGTCGGCGGGGCTCATCGCCACGACCTGGTCGCGCGGCGGCGTCTTCGTGTCGACGTTGGGAGCCGCTGCCGGCGCGGCACCCTTGGCTGCCTTAGGCGGTGGCGGCGCCGTGAGCTTGTACTGGTCCTGGACCTTGATCGCGTTGGCGAGATCGGCCTTGTCGGTGACCGCGGTGCGCCCGAAGATCCATGCAAGATCGGTGGCCGACCGAATTTCGGATGTGCCCTCGGGCAGCCCGCCCTTGAATTTCGGACCGACGATGGCGAACTGGCGCTTCTCCGCGCCGGTCGTGCGCTTGCCGATCGACGACTCGACGTTGGTGTAGGCGTCGAGCAGCGCGAGAAGGTAGTAGCGGCCCTTCGTTTCGGGGACCGAGAGGATCACGGGGCCTTTAGACAGGTCGAGCCACGCCTGGGAGTAGAGGAAATCGGCGTTGGGATTGGCGATGTCGGTGGTCGAGGCATCGGGGATCGTGCGCCGGTGCTTGAACGCATTGAGCGGCGCGCCGACCGATTGCACGTCGCGCGTAATGTCGGTGAGCACGAGCGGGAAAGCGAATACCCATACCTCCGCAGCGAGCCGCTTCATGTCCACCGCCGCCGCGGCGGCGGGGGCCGGCGGGGCAGCCTTGGGCGGCGCCTGCGCCCCGCTTTGGAAGCACGCGAGCAGGCCGAGCGCGCATGCGAGCGCACCCGCGAAACGGCGGCGAGGAGTCATCGGGGTCTCAAGAAGTCAACGGGACGAAGCAAGGCGAAGGACGCGTATGGTAGCGCTGTTGCCCATCTTTACGGTGTTACGGCGACAAGCGCAGAACCGCCGTCACCGGGTTGTGATCGGAGGACGTCACGGGGAGGGCCGCCGCGCTGACCACCGCCAAGCCGCGCACGAAGACGTGGTCGACTTCCTTGCCGAGGAAGCGCGAGCGTCCTTCGGGGAGAGGGATCTCGATCAGCCGCAAGCGCTCGGCCAGATTTTGCAGCGCAGCGAGACGGGCGTCGTTCCAGGTATTGAAATCGCCGGCGAGGACGATCGGGCCCTTGTGCGCGGCGAGCGTGTCGCCGAGCGCCGCCAGCTGATCGCGGTATTCGCCGAGCGTGAGCGTGAAATTGATGGCATGAAGGTTGGCGACGGCCAGCGTCGCCGCCGATCCGGCAAGCGGCAGCCAGCTCACCACGGCGGATTTCGGCAGGCGCAGGAGCGGCTCCACCGCGCGCTGCGTGCAACTCGCGACCGGCGGCACGCGCGTGGCCGTGACCACACCGACGTCCGCGTCGCGATAGATGAACGAGCTTGCCATCACCCAGCGCAGCTTCGCGCCGCGCAGGACGTCGCGAACCGGTTCGGCCAGCGTGACCTCCTGCAGCAGGAGCGCGTCGGTGCCGGCGGCGAAGCGGGCGAGGTCCTGCGCCCAGCCGTCGTCGGCCTCCTTGTGCAGGTTCCAGGTCGTCAGGCGGATGGCGCGCGGATCGAGCGCCTGCGCGGGAGGTGCGCCCGGCACCCATGCCCGCGCGGTCTCGACGGCCGCCGGGCAGGGGAGCGTGCGCACCGCGACCCCGTCGGGTCCGTCGATCAGCGCGCGCGGAGGCTCGCTGAGGACGACGCAGCCCGCCAGCAGGAGCGCCGGTACGGCTGCGGTGAGGCGGCTCATTTGCAGGATTGGCCCTAAGCCCGCGACGGCGCCGGCGCATCGTTGGTGGAAGGCTCCGGCTGCTCCTCGGCGCGCATCTCGTCGAGCGGGCCGTCGTCGATGATCTCGACCTCCTCCTCGGGGACGTCGTGCGGCAGGAAGCCACCGGACTGGTGCTTCCACAGGAGCGCGTAGTGCCCGTCGCGGCGCAGCAGCGCGTCGTGCGTGCCTTCTTCGACGATGCGTCCCTGCTCGAGCACGATCAGGCGGTCCATGCGCGCGATGGTCGAGAGGCGATGCGCGATCGCGATCACGGTCTTGCCTTCCATGAGGCCCAGCAGCTGGTCCTGGATCGCGAGCTCGACCTCGCTGTCGAGCGCCGAGGTCGCCTCGTCGAGCACGAGAATCGGCGCGTTCTTGAGGATGACGCGCGCGATCGCGATGCGCTGGCGCTGGCCGCCCGAGAGCTTCACGCCGCGCTCGCCGACGTGCGCGTCGAACCCCGTCCGCCGCTTCCAGTCCATGAGGTCCTGGATGAACTCGTAGGCGTGCGCGCGCCGCGCCGCGTCTTCGATCTCTGCTTGCGTCGCGCCCGGCCGGCCGTAGCCGATGTTGGCCGCGATCGAGCGGTGCAAAAGCGAGGTGTCCTGCGTGACCATGCCGATCGCGGCGCGCAGGCTCTCCTGCGTGACGTAGCCGATGTCCTGGCCGTCGATGCGGATGCTGCCCTGCTCGAGTTCGTGGAAGCGCAGGAGCAAGTTGACGAGCGTGGACTTGCCGGCGCCCGAGCGGCCGACGAGCCCGACGCGTTCACCGGGCCGCACGACCAGGTTCAGATCGTCGAGCACCTTGCGGCCGTCGCTGCGGCCGTAGGTGAACGTGACGTGGCCGATGCGGATCTCGCCCTTGTCGACGGTGAGCTCGCGCGCGCCTTCGCGGTCGACGAGCGTGTGCGGTACGGCAATGGTTTCCATGCCTTCCTGCACGACGCCGATGTTCTCGAAGATGCCGGTGACTTCCCAGCTCACCCACCCGGCGACGTTGGCGATCTGCCAGGCGAGCGGCAGGGCGGTGGCGACGACGCCGGCGCTGACGAGATCGCGGCCCCACAGCGTGATGCCGATCGCGGCGGTGCCGACCAGCAGCATCGCGTTCATCGTGGCGAGCGTGCCCATGAACTTGGTGATGAGGCGCATATGCGCGGCAATCGCCGCCGCATGCTCGTCGACCACCTCGCGCACGTAGGCGTCCTCGTCGCGGGCGCGCGCGAACAGCTTGACCGTCAGGATATTGGTGTAGCTGTCGACCACGCGGCCCATGACGTGCGAGCGCAGCTCGGAGCTCGTCTTTGCGAGGTCGCGCATGCGCGGCACGAAGTGACGCAGGAAGACGACGTAGCCCGCGAACCACAGGACGGTGGGCACGGCGAGACGCCAGTCCGCGATGGCCATCAGCACCAGCGCAGACACGCCGTAGATGCCGATGTACCAGATCGCTCGGATCGACGATACGACCGACTCGCGCAGCGCGTTGCTGGTCTGCATCACGCGGTTGGCGATGCGGCCCGCGAAGTCGTTCTGGAAGAAGGGCCAGCTCTGGCGCACGACGTGCCAGTGGCTCTGCCAGCGGATGAGGCTGGTGACGCCGGGCACGACCGCGTTGTTGCGCACGAGGCTGTCGGCCAGGAGCGTCAGCGGCCGGCCGATCAGCACGATGGCCGCCATGGCGGCGAGCATAGGCAATGCGCTCGCGAACGCGGCGGCGCGGTCGGACGCCTGCATGAGCGATACGAGCCTGCCTATGAACACGGGAATCGTGGTGTCGATGAGCGCCACGCAAAGGCCCGTGGCGAACATCGCGGCGTACAGGCCCCTGGTCTGGCGGATGAAGTGCCAGTAGAACGCAATCAAGCCCGGCGGCGGCGCGCCGACCGGCAATTCCGTGGGACGGATGCGGGATTCGAAGAATGCGAACATGGTGTCTTCGCAATGACGGGCGGCCGCGCGCTTGTGGCGCGCGGCGTAGTCTTTTGACCCGGAAGCCGCCATTGTAGCGAATACCTGACGCGGACTAGAATGTGCCAGGGAGGGCCCGCCCGAGGGAGGCGCCCATGAAGTGCCGTAGTGCCGTACTCGCCACACTGCTGCTTGCATCCTGCGCGTCCGCGCCGCCGGCGCCGCGGGACGAGCGGTTCTTCCGGGACTCGCTGTTCCAGTCGCCTTCGGCAAAGATCAGCGCGGACCAGGTGTTCGCCCTGTCTCCGGACATGGTGCGATACCTCCACGACGACATCGAGAAGCCGGCGCGGGTGAAGGGGCGGCAGAACGCGCTTTTCGAAGCGCTCTACCGCCAGGGCGATCTGAAGCTCGAGTACGACTCGTCGATGACGCGCACCGCGGCGGAGGCGTTCGCGGCCAAGTCGGGCAATTGCCTGTCCCTCGTCATCATGACCGCGGCGCTGGCCAAGGCTCTCGACCTGCCGGTCGAGTACCACAAAGTGATCGTCGACGAGGAGTGGTCGCGGAGCGGGGACATCTACGCCGCCGCCGGGCACGTCAACCTGACGCTCCTGCACCACAGGACGGACGACGTGCAGGTAGGCTATCGCGTCGGCAAGAAGCCGCCCGAGAGCAACGCGATGACGATCGATTTCCTGCCGCCGGAGGACATTCGCGGCCAGCATTTGCGTCCCATCGGCGAGGACGTCGTCATCGCCATGTTCATGAACAACCGCGCGGTCGAGTCGCTCGCACACGGCAGGCGGGACGATGCCTACTGGTATGCGCGCGAGGCGATCGTGCAATCGCCGGGCTACATGGTCCCGTACAACACGCTCGGCGCGGTCTATGACAAGCACGGAAACCTGCCCGAGGCCGAAGCGGTGCTGCGCTTCGTGCTGTCGCGCGAGCCCGCGAACACGCAGGCGATGGCGAATCTCGTGACCGTGCTCGCGGACTTGGGCAAGCTCGACGAATCGCGCAAGCTCGCCGTCACGCTCGACAGGCTCGAGCCCGAGCCGCCGTTCGGCTTCTACAAGCGCGGCATGGCGGCCATGAGGGCGGGCGACCTCACCACCGCGAAGGCGATGTTCGAGCGCGAGCTCGCTCGGCAACCCGATTACCACGAGTTCCACTTCTGGCTCGCGGTGGTCGACGTCGGCCTCGGCAACAACGAGGAGGCGCGCAAGCACCTGAAGCTCGCGATGCGCAACAGCACCACGCGCAGCGACCAGGACCTCTACGCCGCCAAGCTCGACCGCCTGAACGCGATTCGCTAGAAGAGCGCCGGGCGCGGGACGCCCGGCGCGGGCCACCAGGCGCGGAGCCTACATCCGCTCGACGATCGCGGCGATGCCTTGGCCGCCGCCGATGCACATCGTGATGAGGCCGTAGCGGCCGCCTGTGCGGTGCAGCTCGTACATCGCCTTGATCGTGAGGATCGCGCCGGTGGCGCCGATCGGGTGGCCGAGGGCGACCGCACCGCCATTCGGATTCACCTTCCTCCCGTCGAGCCCGAGCTCCTTCGTCACACCCATCGCCTGCGCGGCGAACGCCTCGTTCGATTCGATCACGTCGAGGTCGGAAATCGCAAGGTGCGCCTTCGCCAGCGCGCGCTTGACGGCGGTCACGGGGCCGAGGCCCATGATCTTCGGATCGATCCCGGCGTGGCCGTAGGAGACCAGGCGCGCCATCGGCTTCAATCCCTTCGCCGCTGCGGCCGCCTTCTCCATCAGCACGACGGCGGCCGCCGCATCGTTGATGCCGGAGGCGTTGCCTGCCGTGACCGTGCCCTCTTTCTGGAACACCGCCTTCAACTTCCCCATGCCTTCGATCGACGCGTCGGCGCGCACGTGCTCGTCGGTGTCGAACATCACCGGGCCCTTCTTGCTCTTGATCTCGATCGGCAGGATCTGGCTCTTGAAGTGACCCGCCGAGGCCGCCGCGGCCGCGCGGCGGTGGCTTTCCACCGCGAACTCGTCCTGCACGGCGCGCGTGAAGCTGCACTTGGCGGCGACGTTCTCGGCGGTGACCCCCATGTGGACCGTGTCGAACGGGTCGGTGAGGGCGCCCACCATCATGTCGATCATCTTGCTGTCGCCCATGCGCGCGCCCCAGCGCTGCGTGGTCGACGCGTAGGTGGCGCGACTCATGCTCTCGACGCCGCCGCCGACCGCGATGTCGGTGTCGCCCAGCAGAATGTACTGCGCCGCCGACACGATCGCCTGCAGCCCGCTGCCGCACAGGCGGTTAACGGTCAGCGCGCCCGACTCGTGGGACATGCCGCCGTTCACCGCGCACAAGCGCGAGATGTACATGTCGCGCGCTTCGGTGTGGATCACGTTGCCGATGACGCACTGGCCGATGTCGGCGGCGTCGACCTTCGCGCGCGCGATGGCCTCTTTCACGACCCGGGCGCCGAGGTCGCTCGGCGCGAAGTCCTTGAGGCTGCCGCCGTAGTCGCCGATGGCAGTGCGCGCGCCGGACAGGATGACGACTTCTCGATTGCTCATGGCTTCGGGCCTCCTCACGGTAAGTCGTCAATGATACTGCGGTGGCTCGCTGCGCCGCGCTACGCCCGATCGCGGTGCTTTGCGCTAACGCAAGGAATCGCTTTCGGCGGGCCGGGGCTGCTAGACTCACGCGCCATGCGGCACACGCCGGCGCTCGCCCTCGCCTTCGCCGCCGCCATTGCGGCCGGGCAGCCCGCACCCGAACGCTATGCATACCAGGACCTGCCTGCCAGGACGGCATTCCCTTTGCAGGACTACGAGCTCGAGGCGCTGGTGCTCGACGGCACGCAGCCGCAGGTGCGCGCGCACGCGTGGGACCTGTGGGCCGGGCTCACGGGGCCTTCCGACTCGGTGGTCGACGGACAGAGGTTGCCGGTGTTCGAGACCTGGTACTCGATCGACGAGGTGTACAACCCGCGCGGCCGAGCCGGGGTCGATCGCCGGACGCTGCGGCATCCGGTCGCCATCCCCGCGCAGGCGGTGCTCGCCGGCACGAGCCGCGGCGGCGCGCCGGCGGGGCTCATGTCGTTCGTCAAGCTCAACGCGGGATCGGCCGATTCCATCTGGGACAACGGGTATTACCTCGCGCCGGTCCTGCGCGGGCTGCAGGATCGCTTCCGGCGCGACGGCACGGCCACCGTGGAGCGCAGCATCAAGCCGTTTCCGCCGAACGCCGCCGCGCTCAAGCTCGTGTTCTGGCTCGTCAAGAACGCGGCAAGCCCGCAGAGCGAGCGCGGCCTCACGGCGCTGCCGATGTGGAACCCCGCCTACCCGCCGCCGGCCGGCGGCCTGCCGCCGATGCACACGACGTGGAAGCAGGGCATCGCGGTCGATCCGGCCGGACGCTACAAGGAAGGAACGATCGAGGCGGTCACGGTGAACGGCGTGCGCACGCCTGCGCCGGTCGTGCCGCTGTCGCGCTTTTACGCGCACCAGCTCAAGTCGGCGCAGGATATCGCCGATGCGCGCGCGTACATGAACATGATGTCGAGCGCTGCCGGCGAGCAGGAGCGGCTCGTGACCAACGCCGGACAGATACCCGAGGTCGGCGACTACCTCGTGCTGCTCGCGATGCACGTGACGACCAAGGAGCTCGACGACTGGACCTTCCAGACCTTCTGGTGGACGCTCGATCCCGTCGCCGCGCCGTTCGGCGACGATCGCCCCGCATCGATCCGCGCCCCGTTCGACAGCTACTCGATGTGCACCGCCTACAGCACCGTCTCGCCGCGCGGGCCCGGCGGCGCGCTGCCGATATGCTTCAATCCCTACCTGGAAACCGACCTCGGAGCGACCAAGCCTTACACCATGGACGGCAAGACGTATCCGGCCGATCCGATGGCGGGCACGCGGGCGAACTGCATGAACTGCCATCGCCGGGCCGGGTTCCCGGCATTCGACTCGAAGGCGCCCTCCGCGGATTTCGGCCACGTCTACAACGACGGCTACCGCTCACCCAACGATCCGTACTTCGACGGTCTGGTCAAGACGGATTTCATGTGGTCCATCGCGCTCAAGAACGTGATGCCGTGAAGCCATGCGGCCGCGGCTGATCGTTGCGACCCTCGCGCTTGCTGCCTCGTCCGCGGTCGGCGCGGCCGACGACGAGGTCCTCACCAAGCTCGTCGTCGTGAGCCGGCACGGCGTGCGCACGCCGACCGTGCCCGCACGCGAGCTCGCCGACTGGGCGGCGCAGCCCTGGCCCGCATGGAGCCAGCCGGCCGGCACGCTGACGCCGCGCGGCGCGCAGCTCGCCAAGGAGATGGGCCGCTACTACCGCCTGTTCGCGAGCGAGGCCGGCGCATTCACCGCCGCGGGCTGCCCCGCCGCGGGGACGAGCTACGTCTACGCCGACAACGTCGAGAGCACGAAGGCGACGGCGCAGGCGCTCATCGACGGCTTCGCGCCCAACTGCAACATCGTCTATCGCGCGCGCAGCGACTCGCGCGTCGACCCGCTGTTCCACCCGCTCGAAGCCGGCGTGTGCGGGCTCGATCCGCTCACCGCGCAGGTGCGCGTGCTCGAGCGCGCTGGGGGCGACCTCAATCGCGTCACGCGGGACATGAAGCCCACTTTCGACGCGCTGCAATCGGTGCTGCAATGCTGCAAGCCCGCCCTGTGCACCGCGTTCGGGCGGGGCGAGCATTGCGCGCTGGCGGACCTCCCCACCGTGCTGTCGCCGGAGCCGGACGGCGCCGGGCTCGCGCTCATGGGCGCGCTTGCCATCGCGTCGGCCACCTCGGAGCTTTTGCTGCTCGAATATGCCGACGGCCTCCCGCCGGGCGAGGTCGGCTGGGGGCGCGTCACGCCTTCGCAGATGCGCGAAACGTGGCGCCTGCACACGGCGCAGTACGACCTCATGCAGCGCACGCCTTACCTCGCGCGCAAGATGGGCTCGGCGCTGCTTGCCAAGGTGGCGGGCGCGGTGACGAGCGCACGCCAGCTGGGCTTCGGCGTTCCGGACCCGGCCGTGCGCGATGCCAAGTTCGTCGCCTACGTCGGCCACGATACCAACCTGTGGAATCTCGCTTCGATGATGGACGTGTCTTGGACGCAGCCGGGCTACCAGCGCAACCAGACGCCGCCCGCCGGCGCGCTCATGTTCGAGGTGCGCGAGACGCCGGACAAGAAGCTCCGCGTGTACACGAGCTACGTCGCGCAGTCGATCGAGCAGATGCGCGGCGCCACGCCGCTTTCCGCCGACTCGCCGCTGCCGCGCACGTCGCTGCGACTTCCCGGATGCAGCACGACGGCGCCGGGTTTTCCGTGCACAATCGAGGAATTCGCGATCGCGATGCGCAACGTCCTCGATCGCGACTGCCTCCCGGAGGTGCGATGACCACCAGCAAGTGGCGCCTGCACGGCGTTCGCGTCGTCCACGGCGACCAGCTCGACGCCAATACGCCGCAGACGCCCGGCATGAACCGCGCCGCGGCCATCACGCACGCGCGTGCGGGGGCCGAGAAGCTCTGGGCGGGCACGGTGGTCATCCATCCGAAGGCGAAGACTGGCGCGCATCACCACGGGGCGGTCGAGAGCGTCATCTACGTGGTGAGCGGCCGTGCGCGCATGAAGTGGGGCGACCGCCTCGAGTTCACCGCAGAGGCGGGACCCGGGGATTTCATCTATGTGCCGCCGTTCGTTCCGCACCAGGAGATCAACGCGAGCGACACCGAGCCGCTGTCGTGCGTGCTCTGCCGCAGCGGGCAGGAGCCGGTCGTGGTCAACCTTGACCTTCCCAACGTCGAGCCCAATCCCGAAGAGGTGCACTGGGTCGACAACATCCATCCCGCGCCGGAGGGCGGCGCGCCCTGCGGCTAGGCGCGGGCGGCAAGTTGCGCCTCGAGCGCGGCGATGCGCGCTTCATAGTCCGCCGCCATGCGCTCGACCGTCCTTGCCGCGGCGAGGCGAGGAATGTGCTGCGGGCAGTTGGCGTCCCACGCCGTCACCTCGAACACGATCGCCTGCTCGGGGCGCGCGTCGTAGCCTTCGGGCATCAGGCGCTGCATCAACGCCGCATCGTCCTCGACCGCGCGCGCGCGGCCCCATAGCTTGATGCGCTGCAGATGCTCGAAGTCCATGAGGAAGATGAAGGCACGATCGTTCTCCGCGAGGTTCCCCACCGTGATGTATTGGCGGTTGCCGCGATAGTCGGCAAAGGCGAGCGTGCGCTCGTCCAGCACGCGAAGGAAACCGGGCGGGCCGCCTCGGTGCTGCACGTAGGGCTGGCCTTGCGCGCTCGCCGTGGCGAGAAAGAACGAGTCGCGCTGCGCGATGAACGCGGCAAGCTCGGGCGTGATCGCCGAGCGAAAGCCGCCGCGCTTTTCGAGATTCGCGTAGGCGCGGCGCGAGCCGCGGCGTGCCTGCACGGCCTGCACGGCAGGGCTGAAGGCGACGTCCGTCGTGCTGGTGAAGCTCATGCCGCCACCGCCTCGACGCGCGGCTTGACGGCGGGGAAGTCCACCTGCGGCCGGGTCACGCTGTTGAAATAGTTGGTGAACACGTTGAGCGCGACGTTGGCGACGATCTCGCCGATCGTGCCGTCGTCGAAGCCTGCGGCGCGCACCGCGCGGACGTCGTCGTCGCTTACGTGTCCCTTCGCATCGATCACCGCTCGGGCGAATCTCAGCGCCGCCCGTGCCTCGTCATCCGTCGCATCGGCATCGCGCGCCGCTGCGATTTCGGCCGCGCCGAGGCCCACGGCCTTGCCGATGAAGGAATGGGCCGACAGGCAATATTCGCAGCCGTTCGCTTCGGCGGTGGCCAGGGCGATCTGCTCGCGCAGCTTGGCGCCCAGGGACCCTTCGCCGAGGGCGCCGGCCAATCCAAGGTAGCCGGCGAGCACCGACGGCGAGCGCGCCATATGACGCGTCATGTTCGGCACGACGCCGAGCTTCGACTTGACGGCCGCCAGCAGCGGCGCGGCGCGGCCTTCGGCATGCACGGGATCGACTGGGACGAAACGGCTCATGGGAGGCTCCTCGTTGAGTTTTGCGCGGGATGCGCGTACGGGACCCAGTATTACTCCTTCGACGTTTGAGATATATGGGATCAAATTGATAAGATTCATGCAAATTATGGAGTAATTCATGGATAAGCTGCAGGCGATGGCCACCTTCGTCAGCATCGTCGACCGCGGTAGCCTCACTCGGGCGGCGGAATCGCTGTCCGTGTCGCTGCCCTCCGTCGTGCGCACGCTGGGCGCGCTGGAGCGCGACGTGGGCGTGCGTCTGCTCAATCGCACCACGCGGCGCCTGCACTTGACCGACGAGGGCGCGCTCTACCTTGCGCAGTGCCGCGCCATCCTCTCGGCCGTGCGAGACGCCGATGCCCTGCTCGAGGCACGCCGTGTCGAGCCGCGCGGCAGGGTGGCGGTCACCGCGCCGGTCCTGTTCGGCCGCCGCTACGTCGTGCCGATCGTGACCCGGTTCCTCTCGGAGCACCCGGCGGTCACGGCGGAGGCGCTGCTGCTCGACCGCGTCGTGAGCCTGGTCGAGGAGGGGCTCGACGTCGGGGTACGCATCGGCACGCTTGCCGATTCGTCGTTGATCGCCGTCGCCGTGGGCGAGCTGCGCCGGGTCGTGGTGGCGAGCCCGTCCTGGCTCAAGCGTCACGGCGTGCCCAAGTCGCCGGAGGATCTTCGCCGCGTCCCCTGCGTTCGCTTCGGCGGGCTCACGCCCGCCGCGGAATGGCGCTTCAAGGCGTCGCGGCCGCTCGCCATCCCGGTGGCGGCGCGATTCGCGAGCAACCAGGTCGACGCCGCGATCATTGCGTGCGAAAGCGGGCTCGGACCGGGGATGTTCCTCTCCTACCAGGTCGCCGACGCGGTGGCGGCGGGGCGGCTTCGCCACGTGCTGGCGGCGTTCGAGCGGGAACCCGTGCCCGTGAGCGTGATCTATCCGCAGGCGAAGCTGCGCTCGGGCACGGTGCGCGCCTTCGTCGATCTCGCCGTGGCCGCGCTGCGCGAGGCGCGATTCGCCTAGCGATACACTTCACGATCCCCGTTCGTCTCGGAGCCTCAAATGGACGCTTCCCAACGCGCCGTTCTCACGCTGTGCCTCATCGCCGCCGCGGTCGACGGCTACGAGGACGACCGCGAGCGCGCCGCGGTTGCGCGCGTGGCCGCATCGCTCGGCGCCGGCGGCGAGGTCGCCGCGCTCCACGACGACGTGCAGCGCGCGAAGCCCGACCTCGCGACCGTGGCCGCCGCGCTGACGACCGCCGAGCAGCGGCAGGCCGCTTACGAGGCGGCGGTCGGCATCTGCAACGCGGACGGCGCGATGTCGATGGCCGAGCGCGACTTCCTTGCGCGTCTTGCACAAGCGCTGGCGCTGCCGGCGGCCTCCTCGCAACAGGTGGCGCAGCAGGCTGGCGCGATCGCGGGCGTATCGCCGTCGAGCGGCGCCCTCGACGGCGCGCTCGTCTCCGCGGTGCCGGCGAGCGATGCCGACCTCGACCCGATGATCCTTCACTACGCGATCGTGAACGGCGCGCTCGAGCTCCTGCCGCAATCGCTCGCTTCGATGGCGATCATCCCGCTGCAGATGCGCATGGTGTATCGCATCGGGCAGGCGCACGGCTTCGAGCTCGACGGCGGGCACATCAAGGACTTGCTCGCCACCCTCGGCGTCGGCCTCACGTCGCAGTATCTCGAGCAATTCGGGCGCAAGCTCGTGGGCGGCCTCCTCGGCAGCATCGGCGGCGGATTGCTGGGTGGGCTGGGCAGCGCGTCCACCGGCGCCGCCTTCTCGTTCGCGACGACCTATGCGCTCGGCCAGGTCGCCAAGCGCTACTACGCCGGCGGGCGCACGCTCGACGCCGCCGGACTGCAGCAGGCGTTCGCGGACATGCTCGGCCGCGCCAAAGCGATGCAGGGCAACTACGCCGGGCAGATCGCCGAGCAGGCGCGCAGCCTCGACCTGTCGAAGGTGCTTGCGACCATCAAAGGATGATGCGCGGCGGCTCCCCGCCGTCCGCGCGCTTACTCGCAAGTTAGATCGACCTCAGGAACTCGAGCAGTGCCTGCTGCTCGTTAGCCGTCAGCCGCTGGTAGCGGTCGCGAACCCGTGCCGCTTCGCCGTCGTGCATACGGATCGCGGCATCGGGGGTGGCGGCGCGGCCGTCGTGCAGGAAGGCGACGCGCACGCGCAAGCCCCACAGCGGCGCGGTTTTCATTTCGCTCGGCCCCGCCGTGCCTTGACCGATGCCGTCGCCGAGGGAGCCCATGTCGTGCAGGAGGAGATCGGAGAATAGCGGCACGAGCTTGTGGTCGAGCATCGCGATCGGACTGGGTCCGGTCGTCATCGTCGAAATGTGGCACCCGTCGCATCCTACGTCGCTGAAGAGCTGCCTGCCGGCGCGCGCCCGTGGGGTCAGCGCGATCGGCTTCGGCGGCGCAAGGAGGCGCATGAAGTCCGCGAAGTGATCGATGTCCGCCTTTCCTGTCGCCGGATCGACCTGGTCTTCCGGGTCGGCGACGAGGTCGTACTGCGCGAGCAGCGCGACGTTGCCGTCCGGCGCGTTCTCCTTGGGGAACAGCCGGCTCGTCACGCCGATCTCGTTGACGTAGGCGTCGCCGGCGAAGCTGAGCAGGGTCGCCTGTTGCGCCTTCCAGCCGAAGCGGCCGACGCGCGTGTGGCCGCTCGCGACGTCGCTCACGACGGACACCCGGCCCGAGATGCCGTTGCCCTGCGGCCCGGCGTTGGCGAGGATCTGCGCGTCGGGAATCGCCTCGATCAGTCCGGCACCGAAGAGCGGCGTGGTGAGCCGCTTCGCGGTGACGTTCGCCGTGGGCGGCACGACCTCCTGCACGGCCGGATCGATTGCATTCTGCTGCAACAACGAGCCGCCCTGGCTGTCCATGGGATCGAAGACGCCGTTGGCCGTGTGCCCGAAGCGCGTGACGGTAATCGCGCTCGAGCCGCCGGTCGCTGGCACGGAGTGGCAGGCCACGCATGAGACGTTGTTGAAGATAGGACCGAGGCCGCTCTCCGCGGTGTCCTCCTCCTCGAAGTCATCCTCGCCTTCGGCGAAGTCCGCGAGCTGGCTCGCGGTGAGGCCGGGGATCGGGTCGCCGAAATCGGCCGTGCTCTTCGGCACGACCACGGGGGGCGGTCGCGTCCGGTGGCGCGGCCGGCGGGTCTGCTGTGAGCCGGCCGTGGCGTTGAAGGTGGATTGGGCTTCGACGTCGGCCAGGGCCACGACGGCCACAGCGGCGAGAGCCAGGAACAGGCGTGATCGTTTCATCGGAAGTCTCCGGACAAGGGGACCCGGTCGCCGCCCCCGGAGACGGGGCGCCTGCGGGAGCCGACCGTCACGCTACTATGACATTGTCATTATGCTAATGTCATAATTCCGTACGTTTCAGTCGCCAAAACAGTGGTTAACCCCTGATTTCGATGATCGGCACATACGCGGAAAGCCGCGAAAGCAGCGCCTCGTCGAGCTTCGCGCCGCCCGGTGCCGCTGCGACTAGCGACTCGTTGGCGCATCCCATGGGCCGGAATGGCTGCACAATCCAGCGGATGACGTTGCGGGAGGCGAGCTCGCGCGCGAGCTGCGTCAGGTCGTCGTCGTCCGTGAGGCCCGGGTGCACGGTCGTGCGCACCTCGTATGCGTTGCCCGCCGCCAGCACCAGGTCGAGGCTTGCGAGCGCCGTGCCGCCGCTGCCGGGAATCCCCGTCACCGCGGCATAGCTCGACTGCGGGGCTTTGACGTCGATGCCGACCCAGCTCACTTGCGGCAGCACCTCGGCAAGACGCCGCGGGTAGGCGCCGCTCGTGTGCAGGCCGACGGCAAAGCCGAGCGCGTCGACGGCGCCGATGGCGTCCGCAAGCTCCGCCTGGGCCGTCGGCTCGCCGCCCGAGAAGACCACCGCGTCGAGCAGGCCGCGGCGCGTGCCGAGCCAGTCGAGGATCGCGCCCATGTCGTGCGCGTCCGCAGGCGTGGCGGGGATGAGGTGCGGGTTGTGGCAGTACGCGCACCACCACGGGCACCCCTGGCAGAAGACGACCGCGGCCAGCGCGTCGGGGTAGTCCGTCGCGGTGAACGGAACGAAGCCGCCGACGCGCAGCTCGCGCGCGCGCTCGCTCATCGGATCGCGTCCCTCTAGGTCACGAGCAACGCCTTCGCTTCGCGGAAGAAGCGACGCTCGTAGTGCTCGCCCTTCTTGCCGATGTTGAACGACGAGACGGGCCGGTGATAGCCCATCACGCGCGTCCACACCTCGCAGCGCTGCCGCTCGTCGTCGCGAAGCATGACGGGTTGCGGCCGGGTCGTGGTGTCCATTCAAGCTCTCCTTGTCACGCGGCAAGCGCCTGCCGCTTCGCGGCGAGTCGTTCCTCGTCGCAGCGCGGGCAGAACTCGTGCTCGCCGGCGAGGTAGCCGTGCTGCGGGCAGATCGAGAACGTCGGCGTGACCGTGATATAGGGCAGTCGAAAGCGCGTCAGCGCGCGCCGCACGAGCGTCTTGCACGCCGCCGCCGAGCTCAAGCGCTCGCTCATGTAAAGATGCAGCACCGTGCCGCCCGTGTACTTCGTCTGCAGCGGTTCCTGCCGCGCGAGCGCCTCGAACGGATCGTCCGTGAAGCCGACCGGGAGCTGCGAGCTGTTCGTGTAGTAGGGCCGCTCCGCCGTCCCGGCCTGCAGGATGTCCGGCCAGCGCTTGCGATCCTCCTTGGCGAAGCGGTAAGTCGTGCCTTCCGCGGGTGTGGCCTCGAGGTTGTACATGTGCCCCGTCGCCTCCTGGAACTGCACGATGCGGTCGCGCACGCGGTCGAGCAGGCGCAGCGCGAACGCGTGGCCGTACGGCGTGGTGATGTCGTCGCGGCCGCGCGTGAAGTTGCGCACCATCTCGTTGATGCCGTTGACGCCGATGGTCGAGAAGTGGTTGCGCAGCGTCCCGAGGTAGCGCTTGGTATAGGGGAACAGGCCCTGGTCGACCAGACGCTGGATCACCTTGCGCTTGACCTCGAGGCTGTCGCGCGCGTAGCCCATGAGCTCGTCGATGCGCTCGTAGAGCGCGATCTCGTCGCCTGCGTAAAGGTAGCCCAGGCGCGCGCAGTTGATCGTCACCACGCCGACCGAACCCGTCTGCTCCGCCGAGCCGAAGAGGCCGTTGCCGCGCTTCAGGAGCTCGCGCAGGTCGAGCTGCAGGCGGCAGCACATCGAGCGGATCATGTTCGGCTTCAATTCCGAGTTCACGAAGTTCTGGAAGTACGGCAGCCCGTACTTCGCCGTCATCGCGAACAGCGCCTCGCAGTTCGGATGGTCCCAGTCGAAGTCCGGCGTGATGTTGTACGTCGGGATCGGGAACGTGAACACGCGGCCGCGCGCGTCTCCCGCGGTCATCACCTCGATGTACGCGCGGTTGATCGTGTCCATCTCGGCTTGCAGGTCGCCGTAGGTGAACGGCATCTCGCGGCCCGCGATCACGGGGATCTGCTCGCGCAGGTCCTCAGGGCAGACCCAGTCGAACGTGAGGTTGGTGAAGGGCGTCTGCGTGCCCCAGCGCGACGGGACATTGAGGTTGTAGATGAGCTCCTGGACGCACTGCTTGACCGCGTCGAAGCTCATCGCGTCGTTGCGCACGAACGGCGCCATGTAGGTGTCGAACGAGCTGAACGCCTGCGCGCCCGCCCACTCGTTCTGCAGCGTGCCGAGGAAATTGACGATCTGCCCGACGGCGCTCGACATGTGCCGGGGCGGGCTTGCTTCCACCTTGCCCGGGACGCCGTTCAGGCCCTCGTGCAGGAGCTGGCGCAGCGACCAGCCCGCACAATAGCCGGCGAGCATGTCGAGGTCGTGGATGTGCACGTCGCCTTCGCGGTGCGCGCGGCCGATCTCCGGCGCATAGACGTGCGACAGCCAGTAATTCGCCACGACCTTGCCGGAGACGTTGAGGATGAGGCCGCCGAGCGAGTAGCCCTGGTTCGCGTTGGCGTTGACACGCCAGTCCTTCTGCTCGAGGTACTCGTCCACCGACGCGGCGACGTCGACGAGCGTCTTGCGGTCCTCGCGCAGGCGCGCGTGGCGGTCGCGGTAGACGATGTAGGCGCGCGCCGTGCGGAACCAGCCCGCGCCGGCGAGCGTGTGCTCGACGCAGTCCTGGATCGCCTCGATGTGCGGCGCGCCGGCCTCGTGCTTGTGCGCGAGCACGCGGCCCACCGCCGCCGCCAGCGCGGCAGCTTCCTCGGCGTCGAACTCGCCCGTGGCGGCCCCCGCGCGCGCGATGGCCGACGCGATCTTCGCAAGGTCGAACGCCGCGCGCGAACCGTCGCGCTTGATGACGCTCGCGGGGAGCGCCGGCGATTCCTGCGCTGCCATCCTGACCACCCCTATATCTTGTGCCGGAACGGCAAGGCTAGTACCAAATCTGGGGGTCGAGGGGCGCCCGAGCCGTACTCCGATTTGACTTGGATCAAACCCCGCGCGCGGGCGATGCAAGCGGGTGCATTTGCCCTCACCGCGGCAGTCACGCAGAATCCGGGGCATTCGTGAAGCCGGACCGGGTCACGGTTCGGTATTCTGCGTCGTTCCCGACAAGAGGCCTTGCGATGACCGGCTTGCGGCACTCAATTTCCGCCGTTGCGCTCCTCGTAGCATCGCTGGTCGCGTCGGCGGCCACGACTCTTCCGCCCGGGACGCCCGAGCTGTTCACGGTGGAAGGCGCGCGTGTGACGCCGACCGAGTTCAACGGCGACCTGCGCTTGCTGCCCAAGGCCGCGCCTGCCGCCGGCCAGCGCGAACGCTACCGGCGTTTGCTGAGCATCCCGACCGGGAAGACGGCGCCGGCGCAGCCGCTAACGGCGCAAGTGAGCGCGATCGCGGGGCCGAGCGTACCGATGCCTTCGCCGCTCCAGAACTTCCCCGGGGTGTCGCACAACGACGCGTGTACCGGCGGGCAGTGCGGCCAGGGTTGGCCGCCCGATCCCAACGGCGACGTAGGCCTCAACCACTACATTCAGGCGGTGAACACGTCGTTCGTCATCTGGAGCAAGAGCGGAACGCGGCTTGCCGGAATCACGGAAGACCAGCTCTGGAGTGCGGCGGGTGCCTCGCCGTGCAACGGCAACTCGCAAGGCGACCCGGTGGCGCTCTACGACGCCCAGGCCGACCGCTGGATCGTCACCCAGCTCGGGTTCGGCGTGGACGGCGGCGGCGATCCCGTGTCTCCGTTCTACGAGTGCATCGCAGTGTCGAAAAGCGGCGACCCGGTCAGCGGCGGCTGGTACTTCTACGCAATGCGCGTGGACACGGGCAACCCGGGTGAGCCGCCGGTCGGCGCGCTCAACGACTATCCGAAGTTCGGCATCTGGACCGACTGCCTCTACATGTCGGCGAACGAGTTCCATTTTCCCGGCGAGAACTTCATCGGCACGCTGTTCGCGTCGTTCAGCCGCGCCGACATGTACGCCGGGAACCCGGTCACGTGGTCGCTGGGCTTCATCAACAACGCGAGCGGACCGTTCACGATGCTGC
This sequence comes from Casimicrobiaceae bacterium, assembly GCA_035499955.1. Lineage (GTDB taxonomy): Bacteria > Pseudomonadota > Gammaproteobacteria > Burkholderiales > Casimicrobiaceae > VBCG01. Next base: position 1,910 of record DATJXV010000086.1, on the reverse strand, counting down.
CGAGCAACTTGAGCGGCCGCGCCTATTCGGCGCTACCGCCGGGAACGCCCAACTACTACGTGTCGGAATCCACGACGGACTTCCAGTACGAGGTGCGCAAGTTCATTCCCGGCCCGAATTGCGGTGCCGGCGGGTTCCTCACGAACCCGGTGATGGTCGCGCAGACCCCCTACAACGTCAACCTGCCCGAGGCGCCGCAGCCCAATACCGTGCGCACGCTCGACTCGCTCGGCGATCGCCTCATGCAGCGTGCGCAATACCGCAAGGTCGGCAATAAGGAATCCGTGTGGGTCGTGCACACCGTGGAGACGAGCCAGAACGTGCTCGCGCCGCAATGGGTGCAGATCGACGTCACGGGCGGTACCATCGCGACGACGCCCGTGCAGGAGCAGATCTTCGCGCCGGATGCGAGCCTCTTCCGGTGGCTGCCCAGCGTCGCAGTCGACAGCCAGGGCAACATGGCGATCGGTTATTCCACCTCGAACGGCGTCGCGCCCAACTTCCCGAGCATCGCCTACGCGGGGCGACTTCTCGGCGATCCGCTCAACCAGCTTCCCCAGTCTGAGACGCAGCTCGTCGCGGGGCAGGGCTCGCAGACGAACAACTGCGGCGGCGGCCCGTGCGACCGCTGGGGCGACTACTCGGCAATGAGCGTGGACCCGGTCGACGACTGCACGTTCTGGTACACGAATCAATACTACAGCAGCCCCGCCAGCGGCGCGGCCGGCAACTGGCAGACGCGCATCGGCGCGTTCAAGTTCCCCGGATGCGTCTCGCTGCCGCCGACGACGACGGCGCTCACGAGCTCCGCGAATCCATCGATCGTCGGTCTGTCGATTACGCTCACCGCGACGGTGACCGGCACGAGCCCGACCGGGCCGGTCAGGTTCGACGACGGCGGCACGACGATCGTGTCGTGCGGCGCGGTGGCATTGGCGGGCAGCGGTAATTCGCGCACCGCGAGCTGCGTCACGAGCGCGCTCGCGGCGGGAAGCCATCCCATCAACGCGAGCTACCAGGGCGATGCGAACAACGCGCCGTCCTCCGCTTCGCTCGTGCAGACCGTGGCGCCGGGCGTGCCCGGCACCGCAACGATCGTGACCAATCCGTATGGCCCCGTCACGGTGATCGGAGCCTCGCTTGCCGGCAACATGATCACGAGCTTCTCGTGCAGCGCGAGCATCCAGCTCGGTCCCGTCGCCGGGTCGCCGGGCGTCGCCGCCGAGATCGACTTCCAGGGACTCAACATCGGCCCAGGCTGCAGCCTCGACATCCGGCCCGGCGCGGCGGGCCAGTTCGTATTCCTCGTGAACAAGGACCCGAATCCCACCGTCATCGCGGGTAGCCTCAATGCGCCGGCGTTCGTGGTGCCAACACCCGTCGTGGTCTACCTCAAGAATCCGCACGGAATTACGGTGACGTCAACGGGCATTCTCTCGGGCTTCGGGGGCCTCGGCGTCGACACCCTGGGGGCGACGTGGACGACAGGCGCGAACATCGTGAACGAAGGCTTCATCATCGGCGAGGTTAACCTCGAGCTTGTTGCGGCGAACATCCACGGCGGCGGCGAGTTTCGCGCCAACGCGATCACCGTGCGCACGTTCGGCAACGCGAACAACCCGGTGAACGGCGCCTTCTTCCTCTCGAATGGATTGCGGCTGCGAGGGGGCTCGGGCGCCGGCGTCCCGGTGCCGGGGGAAGTCGTCGCGCTCACGGTCAATGCCTACGGCAGCGTGCCGCAGTTCCTCAACTTCAACATCCAGGACAACGGCTCGGTGTGGATGCCCTCGAGTTGGCCGCCGGGATCGACGGTCCCGGTGAACAACGCCGTCGTTGCGCCCAACGGCGTGCGCGCGGCGGGCGTACCCGACCCCGCGTACGGCGCGGGCAGCATCATCGTGCAGGCCTCG
>DATJXV010000085.1:0-40913 GCA_035499955.1 Casimicrobiaceae bacterium | reverse complement strand
GGAGCCGGCGGCTTCGGTGTGGTGACGGGCTTGGACCTCCGCCTGTATCCGCTGACGGATGTTCTTGCCGGCCTCGTTGTATTTCCCGGCGACGAATCGACGACGGTGCTGCGGCGCTTCCGAGACTTCGCACGAGAGGCTCCGGATGAATTCTGCGGCATGGTAGTGCTGACGCACGCCCCGCCATTGCCGTTCGTCGATCGCGCGTGGCACGGACGGCCGGTATCCATTCTGGCGGTGTGCTGGTCCGGCGACCGCGCGGCAGGTGAACGTGCGCTCGAATCGATCCTGCACCCGGGATCACCCGTCGCAGAGGCGGTTGGACGGATTCCTTACGCGCAATGGCAGCAAATGCTCGATCCCAGTGCGCCTCCCGGACGCCATCATTATTGGAAGAGCATCAACTTGGCGAATCTGAGCGACGCCACCATCGACCGGCTGGTTTCGGCGGCCTCGGCATTGCCAACCAAGGTCACGGAATTGCACGTCCAGCACATGGGCGGCGCGGTCGCACGCGAGCCTGCGACGGAATGTGCCTTTGCGCATCGCGAAGCGCAGTTCTTCGTCAACCTGATGGGCCAGACGCCCGAGACAACTCATTTCGAAACCGTGCGCGCGTGGATCCGCGCCCTATACGCGCAGCTTTCGATCGACGCCCTGGAGGGGAGAATGCCCAACTTCGCCGATCGCGACGACCAGGACGCGATTGCGCGCTTCGGCGAGGGAAATGCGCGGCGGCTGCGCGATCTGCGCGAGCGCTACGATCCGGACGGGCTATTCGACGGCACTCGTCACGGCAGCGTCGAGCGCGGCACCGAAACCTGACCGTCGGCGATCTCGCGCAGCAGCGCACGCGTCTCATCGATGACGATCTCGTCGCGTGCCGATGCTCCGGCGCGATGCAGCGCGTAGTACCGATCCGGGCCGAGCTGACCCCGCACCCAGTGCGACGCCTCCTCGTTGTGGGCAATCCAGAAGCTGAACAAGGGAGCTTGGGTCCGCTCGCGGATGTCGGCAGCCTTGCCTAGAAATCGCGCGCACAGCTCCGGGCGCGCAACACGCATCCCCAGGTAGCCCGCGAGCTCGATGGGAGCGGCGACAGCGCGCAGGCCGCGCGTGCGCATATTCGCGTCCAGTACGTTGATCGACACCGCGGCCGCCTCCCGCAACCGACCCAGGGCGTAATACGTGAGCCCTAGGTAGATATCGATCATCTGGCGCTGCTGCGGATCGAAGCCGAGGTCTCGCAAGGGTTCAAGCGTCGCAAGGGCATCGTGGTATTCGCCCGCGCCCAACGATATCCAGGCCTTGGCCCAGCCGGCGAGCGACAGCAGCCAGTCGTCGTTTTGCTCCGCCGCGAGCCTCGCAGCCACCGCAGCGCGCGCTTGCGCCTGCGCCAGCCGTCCACGGTGCGCGTCCCAAAGCGCGAGATAGACGCTGGCGCAGCATTGCGCCCACCGGTCGTCGAGCTGTGCCGCGAGGATTACGACCAGCGTCAGACGGGACTCGATGGTAGGGTTCTGCACATAGAGGTTCAACACGCCGCTGCAGAGCAGCGCTCGGACATAGGTGTGTGAAGGCTCGGGCACGACGCCGCTCAGCGCGCGATCCGCCCAGTCGGCCCCCAGCCACAGATGGATGCCGCTTTTGCAATAGAGCATGAGCGAGCCCGCCAGGCGCAGCGCGGACTCGTCGTCGCGTCCGTCCGACTTGGCCCATGTCAGTGCCGCATCGACGTTGGCGTGCTCCTTGTTCAGGCGGGCGATCCACTCGTATGCAAGCGAGTCGAGGATCTCACGATGCGACTGCTCGGCGAGCTGCACGAAATAGCCGAGATGCGTTCGGCGCGCGTCTGCCTCCTCGCCGCGTGCCCGAAGGAATTGCAGCGCAAATTCGCGTACCGGTTCAAGCAGCCGGTAACGAGTCGGCGAAAGCGTCGGGTCGACGACCACGAGCGACTTGAGGACCAGTCCGGAGTGAAGCTGCAGCAGTTGGGCAGCGTCGACCTCAAGTGCGCTCCCGAACGCCTCGGCAGCATCGATCGTCCAGCCCTGCAGGAATACGGCCAGCCACGACAGCAGTCGCTGCTCGCGCCCGGACAGCAGGCCGTAGCTCCACTCGACAAGTGCCCGCATCGTCTGGTGGCGCGGTTCGCGCCCCGCGCTGTCGCTCGCGAGCAAGCTCAAGTGCCGGCCCAGTCGCTCGCGAACGGCGGCTGGCGAAAGCGTCGCGAACTGAGCGGCGGCGAGCTCGAGTGCGAGCGGCATTCCCTCCAGACGATGGCAGATCTCCACGATGTCGGAGACGTTGCTTCGGACGAGTGAGATCGCCGGCTGCGCAGCCCTCGCCCGGGCGAGAAGGAGCGCCACCGCCGGTGCAGAGGCGATTTCCTCGAGCGGGATGCGCTCCGCTTCCGTTGCACTGGGCGGCAATGCAAGCGGCGGCAGCCAGACGAGGCGCTCACCCACGAAGTCCAGCCGCTGCTGGGACGTCGCCAGGATCTTGAGGTCGGGACAGCTGCGCAGCAGATCGAACACAACGACGCCGATCTCGACGGCCAGCCGGTCGCAGTTGTCGATCAGCAGCAGCGCTTTGCGCCCCGCCAGCGCGGCGGCGGTGCGGTGCGCCAGCGTCTGAGCGCCGGCGACCGGCACCGATAGCGTCGCGGCAAGCGCCATGACCCAATCCTGCGCACGTTCGAAGGGCGAAAGATCGAAGAACCAGACGCCGTCGGGAAAATCGGCCGCGCACAGACGCCCCGCTTCCAGTGCGCATTGCGTCTTGCCCATGCCACCGGGGCCGATGACCGTGACCGCGCGGTGCTCCGAAAGCATCGATCGCAAGCGTGCAAGCTCGCCGTCGCGTCCGATCAGCGGCTCGAGCTTCGCCGGCACCTGCGCGATGGGGGGCGGACCGAAATGGGCCCGAATCTCAGCGCGCGGTACCGCCACGCGCTCCACAGCGCCGATGAAGCGATAGCCCGCCCCATGCACCGTTGAGATAAGTCGAGGATCTTCGGCTTCGTCGTCGAGGGCCCGCCGAAGCAACGCCATCACCCTGTTGAGCGTCGCCGGCGTCAGATGGCGATGACCCCAGACCGCGTCGAGCAACTCGTCGCGCGTGACCAGCTCGTTGGGTCGCGCGAGCAGGACGAGCAGGACGGCGAAAGCCTTCGTTTCGAGCGCGATCTCGACGCCACGCCGGGTCAATCGCCGATTGGCCGGATCGACGCGCAGGTCACCGCATTCGTAGATGACCTTGTCCACGCTTTGCCCCATGCATGCCGCTACTCGGGAATCATCCCGGCGAATCGGGCAGCACGTACGCTGCCCGCTCGATCTCGGGCGCCGCCGACTCTAGCGTTTGGCATCGCGGTGGGTCCGGCTCGGCGGCATTCCGAAGCGTTTCCGATACTCGAGCGCAAAGGTTGTCGGGCTCCGGAAGCCATGGCGAACGGCGATCTCGGCGATGGGCATTTTACTGGCGACCAGCGCGCGATGGGCGTGGTCGAGGCGCACGGCGCGGACATGAGCCACCGGCGTGAGACCGCGGAACTCGCTGAAAGCCTTCTCGAGCGTTCGCGAGCTCACGCCGCAATGAGCCGCCAGCTGCGGCAGGGTGAACGCGTCACGCAGGTGCTCCGAGATGTAGCGGTCCGCACGCTTGAGGAAGTAGGGCTCGAGCGGGCGCCTTGCCGGCGCGGCGTTCCCGACGCGTGACGGGCTCGGCTCGCCCCGGTTCAACCCGCCCGTAAGTTGAAGATAGCGCCGGTAGCTCGCCCGGGCTCCCGCGACGTCGCCGAGCGCGCCGAGAACGATCGATCGGTCGTATTCGAGAAATTCGAGCAGGACGTTGGCCGTACCGGTTTCGCGGGCGAGCTTCTGGGCGACGTCGAGTTCGTGCAGCGCCTCGTCGAATCGTCCCAGCGTGCGCAGGCCCCAGGCGAGGTTCGATCGCGCGACGATCTCGTCGTACTTGGCGCCCCGTGCCTGGAGCGTTGCAAGCCGCTTTCGAATGGGATGAATGGCGTGCTCGGCTCGACCGAGCAGGATCTCCAGGCGCTCGATGTTGCCCGCCACGTACCAGGCGGCGAACTCGTTGCCGGCGCGATCGGCCGCGTCGCGCGCGCGCTGGAACAGCCGCAGCGCTTCGCTTGCGTCGGCTTCCATCGGCACCATGTCGCCGGGGTCGAGCGCGGTAAGGTGAGCCCGCGCATGCGGCTCCCGGAGCTTTGACGTGGCACGGTCGAAGTGCACCGTACCCAGGACGTTGAGAATCTGCACAAGCACATAGTCGTCGCCGCTGGCCGCGGCAACAGGGAGCGCACGTTCACCGAGCGAGAGCGCTCGATCGTGTTCGCCACGCGCAATCAGGATCGTGATCTGGATTCGGAGCGCGAAAGCCACGTACGCCAGATCGCCGTGCTTCTCGAGATTCGGAAGAAGGCCCGCGATCAGCCGGGTGGCTTCGGAATAGCGTCCCTGGAAGTAGGCGAGCTCGGCGCGCCACACGTCGACGCGCAGCGTTGCGTGCGGCGATGCGCCGATGCGGGCAGCCGCCTCGATGTCACTCCGCGCATCGGCCAGTTGCCCTTGTCGTATCGAGCAGAAGGCCGCGATGAGGAAGAACTCGACGCGTGTTGCGGCGTGCGTGTGCCGACGTCCGGCGGCAAGTGCATCCCGCGCGGCCTTGCCGGCTCCGCGGTAGTCCCCCGCGCGCGCCTGTTCCCACAAGGCGGTGACGCTGCGACTGCGGGCAAGCGGCCGCATCATGACGGGATTCTCCGGCGGACGATGGACGCACACACGGCTCGGCAACCACAATTTTGCGGATTTCGATAGATATACGCCGTAAGGCCGCGTGCCGCCACACCACCGCCGTAGAATCGGACCACGTTGTCGCCTGGAGATCGCCTATGTCGCGCCACCTTCGCAGCCTGTGCGGCCACGCCGGGATCGCCGCGATCGCGATGCTGGCGATCCTGCAACCCGCGCTCGGCAATCACTTCATCCTGCCATGCTCGAACGACGCGTGCACGCCGCATTGGGTCGCCGCGGCCGACATGCAGGAGGCGCGCGCCGGGCACGCTGCCACGCTGCTCGCGAACGGCACCGTGCTCGTGGAAGGCGGTGAAGACGCGAGCGGAAAGACGACGGCGAGCGCGGAGATCTACGACCCCGCCGACAATACGTGGCGCCGGGCGGCGAGCCTGAATGTTGCCCGGCACGGGCACACGGCCACCCTTCTTGCGGACGGCAGGGTTCTGGTTGCGGGGGGCGCTTTCGGACAGGGGTCCACCGTTACGGCCGATGGCAGAGCCGTCATCGTGGGCGGCGGGACCACGTCAAGCGCCGAGATCTACGATCCTGACCGCGACACCTGGACGATGGCCGCGAACATGAGCGTCGCGCGCGTAGGGCACACCGCGACACTGCTGGCGAACGGCAAAGTCCTTGTTGCAGGAGACGTGGTGCCCGTCAGTTCCGCCACACGCTTCGAGGAGCTTTCCGGCCGCGCGCTTCTCGTGGAGCTGTACGATCCGTCGACCGACACGTGGACGCCCGCGGCCCCGACTGAGGTGCCGCGCAACGCCTCGGCAGCGGCGACGCTGGCAGACGGCCGCGTGCTGTTGGCGGGGGGATTCGCCGACTATCGCGTCAGTTACCCGATCGACGCCGAGGTGTACGACGCGGCCTCCGACGCGTGGCGCACGACGGGAACGATTTTCGACCAGGAAATTCCGCTGATGTATGCCACCGCCACCCGCTTGCCAGATGGCAGGGTGATCGTCGCCGGTGGGGGCGACCAAGTCGACTGGGTGCTCGACGGCATCTATGCCTACGATCCCTCGAGCAACCTCTGGAGTCCCGCCGGCCGCCTCGCAACCGTCCGCATAGGGCACACCGCGACCCTGTTGCCCGGCGGGCAAATTCTCTTCGTCGGCGGATTCGACTACGACAACGCGTTGTCCAAAGCGGAACTGTATGACCCCGCCGCCATGACTTCGTCCGACGGCGGCGATCTTGGCACGCCGAGGTCGGGGCATACCGCGACGCTCCTGCCGAGTGGTGAGGTCTTGGTGACGGGGGGTGGGAACCTCACCGACGTGCTCCGCTCGGCGGAAATCCGCACGGCCCCCGCTTCGTTGCGCGACTGCAGCCTGCAGGGCAAAGCCCGCTTGCTGAGATCGACGTTGTGCCGATGACCCGCCGCCGATGCGGCACGCGGGGGCAGCGCGCTGCAGTCACTGCGTTATGGGCGCACGTGTTCTGTGCGTCGTGGCGCAACGAAGGGCCGGATGCCTTCCAGGATCCGTCACGGCAGCACCAAAAGCTCATCGCCGGCTAGCAGCGCACGCGCCTCGTCGATGACGATCTCGTCGCGCGCGGATGCTCCGGCGCGATGCAGCGCCTCGAATCGATCTGATCCCAGTCGACTACGCCCCCAGGCCTTCGCCTCCTCGTTATGGACAACCCAGAAGCTCACCAGCGGAGAATGGTACCGCTCGCGAATCTCTGCCGCCTTGCCCAGCAGGCGAGCGGAGGCCTCCGGGCGCTCCGTTCGCCTCGCGAAGTAGCCGGCGATCTCGATCGCGGCGGCGGTCGAGCGCAGGCCGCGCGTGCGCAAGGACGCGTCCACGACAATGATCGATGCGTCCGCCGCCTCGCGCCAGTGTCCCATCGTATAGTGGGTAAGACTGAGATAGATGGCGATCATCTGGTGCTGCTGCGGGTCGAAGCTTAGATTTTGCAGGGGTTGGAGCGTGGCCAGCGCATCGTGGTAATCGCCCGCGCCCAACGCAATCCAGGCCTTGGCCCAACCCGCGAGCGACAGCAACCAGTCGTCGTCGTCCTCTGCAGCGAGCCTGGCGGCCACCGCGGCACGCGCTTGCGCCTGCGGCAGCCGTCCTTGATGCGCATCCCAAAGCGCGAGATAGGCGCTCGCGCAGCATTGCGCCCACCGATCGCCAAGCTGTGCGGCGAGGGTTACCACCATCGTGAGATGGGACTCGATGGTCGGGTTCTGCACATAGAGCTTGAACACGCCACTGCAAAGCAGTGCTCGGACATACGTGTGCGAGGGCTCGGGCACGACGCCGTTCAGCGCGCGCTCCGCCCAATCGGCCCCGAGCCACATGAGCGTGCCGCTCTTGGCATACAGCATCAGCGAGCCCGCCAGGCGCAGCGCGGACTCGTCGTCGCGTCCGTCCGACTTGGCCCATGTCAGCGCCGCATCGAGGTTGGCGTGCTCCTGGTTCAGGCGCCACACCCACTCGTACGCGCGCGAGTCGAGGATCTCGCGATGCGACCGCTCGGCGAGCTGAACGAAATAGTTGAGATGCGCTCGACGCGCGTCCGCCTCCTCGCCGCGGGACCGAAGGAGCTGCAGCGCGAATTCGCGCACCGATTCCAGCAGCCGGTAACGAGTGGGCGAAAGCGTCGGATCGACGACCACGAGCGACTTGAGGACCAGTCCGGAATGAAGCTGCAGCAGTTGGGTTCCGTCGACCTTGAGTGCGTCCGTGAACGCTTCGGCGGCATCGATCGTCCAACCCTGCGGGAATACCGCGAGCCACGACAGCAGCCGCTGCTCGGGCCCGGACAGCAAGCCGTAGCTCCACTCGACCAGCGCCCGCATCGTCTGGTGGCGCGGCTCGCGCCCTGCGCTGTCGCTCGCAAGCAGGCTCAAGTGGCGGCCCAGTCGCTCGCGAACATCCGCGGGCGAAAGGGCCGCGAACTGCGCGGCGGCGAGCTCGAGTGCGAGCGGCATTCCCTCCAGACGACGGCAGATTTCCACGATGTCGGAGACGTTGCTCCGTACGAGCGAAGTCGTGGGCTGCGCGGCCCTCGCCCGCGCGAGCAGCAGCGCGACCGCGGGTGTCGATGCGATCTCCTCGATCGGAATGCCTTGCGCTTCCGCCGGACTGGGCGGTAGCTCCAACGGTGGCAGCCACATGAGGCGCTCGCCCACGAAGTCCAGCCGCTGCTGCGACGTTGCAAGGATCTTGAGATCGGGGCAGCTTCGCAGCAGCTCGAAGACGATACTTCCGACCTCGATGGCCAGCCGGTCGCAGTTGTCGATCAACAGCAGCGCTTTGCGCCCCGCCAGCGAAGCGGCGGCCCGAGGCAAGAGCCCTTGGGCACCGGAGGTCGGCACTGACAGCGTCGCGGCAAGCGCCATGACCCAATCCGGCGCACGATCGAAGGGCGAGAGATCGTAGAACCAGACCCCGTCGGGAAAGTCAGAGACGCACAGACGCCCGACTTCGAGTGCGCATTGGGTCTTGCCCATGCCCCCGGGACCGATGATCGTCACCGCGCGATTTTCCGAAAGCATCGATCGCAAGCGCGCAAGCTCGCCCTCGCGACCGATCAGCGGCTCGAGCTTCGCCGGCAATTGGGCTATGGGCGGCGGACCGAAATGGGCCCGAATCTCCGCGCGCGGCAGCGCCACGCGATCCACGCCGCCCGTGAATCGATAGCCTGCCCCATGCACCGTCGAGATAAGGCGAGGGTCTTCGGCTTCGTCATCGAGGGCGCGCCGAAGCAACGCCATGACTCTATTGAGTGTCGCCGGCGTCAGATGGCGATGGCCCCAAACCGAGTCGAGCAGCTCATCGCGCGTGACCAGCTCATTGGCACGTGCGAGCAGAACGAGGAGGACGGCAAAGGCCTTGGTCTCGAGCGGGATCTCGATGCCGCCCCGCGTCAGCCGGCGGTTCGCCGGATCGACGAGCAAGTCACCGCACTGGTAGATGACTTTGTCCACGCTTCGCCCCACGCATCTCGCGGCTCGTCAAGGTTTCATCCGGTTCAGACGGAGCTATCGCGCCTGCGCTTCATCGTGCTCTCCCGCGCAAGCAGGATGGTATCGAGTCCGGAGTGCGAACGCGAGATATGAGAGACCGCGGCCCCTCTTCGCCCTTGACCCGTCGAGCGGCACGCCGCGACGAGAAGAGCTCCACGCGCGTTCCCACGGGAGGTCGGCAATACGAGTGCAGGCGAGTGGCCGCGTCAGGACCGCATTCTCCGGCAAAAGGGCACCGATGCGCACGGCATGTGGACGATTGTTCTGCGAATTTCGATAGGTTTGACCGGTTCGACCGGGAACCGCCAGACCGCGACCGTGGAACCGAGGCACGCGGATCGTCAGGAGATAGGCCATGACGCGGTTATCGCATAGATGCGGCAGCCGCATCTCGCTCTTGCGCGATCGTGTCGTCCCGGGTGCGGCGGCTCGCGGCCGTCCCTCACAAAACCCTCACCAAACCTGCATATCAACTGAGCCGACGGCGGCTTAGATTTCGGTTGAAGGCCGCGGATTCGTTCCGCGCAAAGAGAATCCTGGCCCGCGTCCATCGGAATGGGGTAGATCCCGCCGCGATCGTACGCCGTTCGGGCACAGGTCGCAGGGGCCATGCGGAGGTGTCGATGAAGCCGTTCGCAGCGTTCGCCCGCTTCGCCACAGTTGCCGTCTTCGGGCACGCGCTCTGGTGCGCTTCGGCGCTTGCCGCCCCACAACCTGAAGCGACCTGGAGCCCTGCCGGCAGCCTGACGACCCCTCGACACCTCCACACCGCGACGCTGCTCAGCGACGGGCGCGTCCTCGTCGCTGGCGGTCAGATCGATTGCTGCCAGACGGCGACCGATAGCGCCGAGATCTACGACCCGACGACGGGCACCTGGACGATCACCGGATCGATGAAGCAGGCGCGTGCCGGACACTCCGCCGTCCGGCTACTCGACGGCCGCGTGCTCGTCGTCGGCGGCACCGAGTCGCCCGACGCGGAGATCTACGATCCGGCAACCAGCGGCTGGACACGCGTCGACGGCCCGAATACTACGCGGTTCAACTTCACGCTCACTCTGCTTCCTTCGGGCAACGTGCTTGTCGCGGGAGGTGCTGCGGCATTCGTGAGTGCCTTTGCGTCGGCGGAGCTGTTCGATCCCGTTACGGCCACCTGGCGGGCCACCAACTCGATGGTGGAGGCGCGTGTCGCTCCCACGGCCACGCTCATGAGCAACGGCAAGGTGCTCGTCGCGGGCGGCCTCGAGCTGACGGAGAACATCGAACTTCCGATCGAGCTGCAGTCGGCAGAGATCTACGATCCGTCGAGCGGCACTTGGACGAAGACGACGAGCCCGAATCGCAGCTACCTCAGTCCCACCGCGGTCGCCCTCGGCAACGGGCGGCCTCTTGTCCTGGGAGACGTGGGCGACACTGAGTACTACGACCCGCAGACCGCGACGTGGACCATCACGGGCACCCGGGCCACGGGACATCAAGGCTATGCCGCCGCAGTCCTGGCTAGCGGCGACGTGCTGGTCGCAGGCGGATACGACGCGATGACGACCGAATACGTGGCCGGCACCGAATCGTACGACCAGAATTCCGGCAGCTGGACCACCCTCGCGCCGCTGATCACGGCGCGCAGCGACGCTTCGGCCACCACGCTCGCGAACGGCGACGTGCTGGTCGTCGGGGGACTCGGCATGGTCGCGGGAAAGCGAAGCCTGATCGCTAGGGCCGAGATCCTTCGCTCGTCGACGCCCGTGGCTATCGGCCCGGCGTACACGGGCGCCTGGTACGACCCCGCGCAGAGTGGCCACGGATTGTTTGTCGAAGTGCTTCCTGGCAATCAAATCCTCGTCGCGTGGTTCGCGTTCGCACCCAATGGCGGGCAGGCGTGGTTCTACGGCGTCGGGGCCTACGCAGGCAATACCGCCACCGTCAGCGCGGTGGATCAACCCAGCGGCGGACGCTGGATCCCGAACTTCGACCCCGCAGCCATCACGCACAACGCTTGGGGCAGCCTTAAGCTCACGTTCGCGGACTGCAACCACGGCCGTGTCGATTTCGCCTCGACGCTCGGCTACGGCAGCGGAAGCATGAGCCTCACGCGGCTCACGCAACCGGCCGGACTGCAATGTCCGTGACGTCCACCGGCCTCGCACGTGGCGTCACAGCTGCGGTGTGCGCCGGATTCTTGTGTGGCGCGGCACGGGCGATGGCTCAGGTCGCGGGCGAGGGTTCGTGGCTGCCCACCGGCACACTCAATGTCGCACGCTCTCATCACACGGCGACTCTGCTGTCGAACGGCCAGGTCCTGGTGACAGGAGGGTATGGCCCTCCGTCGTCGCCGGGTGTGCTCGCAGCGCGAGACAGTGCGGAGATCTACGATCCGGCGAGCGGCGCGTGGCGATATGCGGCATCGATGAAAGGTCCGCGCGCCGACCACAAGGCCGTGGGCCTCGCCGACGGAGGAGTCCTGGTGATTGGGGGCAACGCCGGGCCGGGCACGTCGGCCGAGGTCTACGACCCGTCGCGCGACGAGTGGATTGCGGTCGACGACCTCCTCGTCACGCGGAGCCAATTCGCAGCGGTGCGACTTGCCGACGGCCGAGTCCTTGTGACTGGCGGATTCGTGTCCAACGGTCCTTACGACGTCAGCAATCTCGGCAACGCCGAGATCTTCGATCCGAAGCTTCGCACCTGGCGCGCGGTCGCATCGATGAATGGACGGACTTCGCCGAGCGCCGCGGTCCTCGCCGATGGCAGAGTGCTCGTCGCAGGCGGCGACTACATCGTCGATTTCAACTACGACACGCCGTTGCCAACGGTCGACCTCTTCGATCCGGTCCACGAATCCTGGGCCGCCGGCCCCCCGCTCAACCTTCCCCGCGACGGGGGCGCGGCGGTTCCGATGCCGGACGGCGGCGCGCTCGTTCTCGGGGGCGACTTCGACTCGAGCGCCACGACTGGAGGCAGCTTGGCCTATTACGCCGAGCGATACGATCCGCGCGCCAATGCGTGGCGTGCCGCCGCCGGCGAGAGCCGCGGCTACGACCTGACCGACGTGGACACTGCGACCGCGCTCGGCAGCGGCGAAGTGCTGGCGTTGGGCAGCCCGGCGTCAAACCGCCAACCGTCGACTTTCACGCGAGCGCAAATCTATAACCCGGTGGCTGATGTGTGGCGCGACGCCGCCACACCCGGGCCTTACCGCCAAGGCGCGACTGCGACTCGCCTCCCGGACGGGCGCGTGCTGTTGGCGGGGGGCTGGGACCCGGGAACATCGCCAAAGCCGCTCGCCGACGCCGAAGTGTTCGTCCCTGCTGTCCCGATCTCGATCGACGCGGGCTTTACCGGCGCCTGGTACGACCCTGCGCAAAGCGGACACGGATTGTTCGTCGAAGTGCTGCCCGGCAACCAAATGCTTGTCGCGTGGTTCGCGTTCGCGCCCAATGGCGGGCAGGCGTGGTTCTACGGCGTCGGGACCTACGAGGGCAATACCGCCACCGTCAGCGCGATGGATCAACCCAGCGGTGGACGCTGGATCCCGAACTTCGACCCCGCAGCCATCACGCACAATGCCTGGGGCAGCCTCACGCTCACGCTTACCGATTGCAACCATGGGCGGGTCGATTTCGCCTCGACGCTCGGGTACGGCAGCGGCAGCATGTACCTGACGCGACTGACGCAGCCCAGTGCGCTGCAGTGCCCATGACGGAGCGCTGACGGAGCCACCACGATGATGCTCGTTTCCGGAATTGCCGCAGGCCTTCTTGCCGCGGTGCTGCTCGCGCCGCCTGCCTCGGCCCAATCCCCGCTGGCGCCGTGCGGGACGCCTTGTTATCGGGCGCTGGTCGAATATGCCCATATCGGCTCCAGCCACTATTTCATCACTTCGTCGAAGGACGACGTCGATGCGCTCGATTCGGGAAGCACCTCGGGATGGGTACGTACCGGCGAGCCCTCGAACGCGGGGGCATGGATGAGCGGCACGGACTATTATTGGGGCTACTCGCAGGCCGGCCTGCCGCTTCCTGTGTGCCGCTACTTCATCCCGCCGGACTCGCACTTCCTCTCCGCCTCGGCGCAGGAATGCGACGACGTCGCCGCGAAGCACCCGGAGTTCGTGCTCGAGACGCGCGCCGCGTTCTATGCGTGGCTACCCAGCGCGGAGGGGGTCTGCCCGGTCGACACGCTCAACCTCCCCCTCGACAACTACGACCTCATCCCCATGTGTACAGGGTGTGGAACGGCCGCGCCGACACGAATCACCGCTATGTGACGTCGAAGGAGGCGCGCGACGCGATGACCGCGCAGGGCTGGATCGCCGAGGGCTACGGCGCGGACCCCGTGGCCATGTGCGTGAGAGCCCCTAGCCGCGTAGCCCCTTCGCGTCCGGCAGCACGTACTGAGCCTGCGTGATCTCGGGCGTGGCGAGCCTTGACATCACCTTACGCCACGCCACTTCCGCGGCCGGCCCTTCTGCGTCGAACACCGCCGCGAACTGCGCGCGCTGAAGCGCTGCGAGCCTGCCTTCGAGCTTGCGGCCTTCCGGCGTGAGCGACAGGTGCTTCACCCGTGCGTCGTCTGGCGCTCGCGTGTACGTGATGAGCTTCTGGGCGTAAAGGTCGCGCAGGGGCCCGTTCAGCGCCTGCCGGCTCACGCCCAGCGTGCGCAGGAGCTGCGTCACGGAAGGCTTGGGCAGACGCACCACGAAGTGCAGGATGCGGTGGTGCACGCGGGATAACCCTCGCGCCGCGAGCAGCGCGTCCGGCCGCGCCGTCATGGACCGGTAGGCGAAGTGCGTGAGCTCGACGGCGGCGTCCAGCGCCAGTCTGCGATTTAGGTCAATCATGTTGACATTTCTCCGGCCGCTCGCAACAATGTCAATAGGGTTGACCCATTGTGCCCGGCCCGGCGCGGGGGCGGCAAGCCCCGGCCGGAAGATCGGCTAAAATCCCAGTCTTCCCCGAAGAGCAACGCTTCAGGAGTGCATTCCATGTCGATGGCCGACCGCGACGGATGGATCTGGTACGACGGCAAGATGGTGCCGTGGCGCGACGCCACCACCCACGTCCTCACCCATACTCTGCACTACGGCATGGGCGTCTTCGAGGGCGTACGCTGCTACAAGACCGTCGACGGGCCGGCGATCTTCCGCCTGCGCGACCACACGACCCGCTTCTTCAACTCGGCGCACATCTACGGCATGAAGATCCCGTTCACCAAGGACGAGATCGACGCTGCGCAGCTCGACTGCGTCCGCCGCAACAAGCTCGAATCCTGCTACATCCGGCCGATCGCCTTCTACGGCTCGCACGCGATGGGCGTGGCCGCCAAGTCGAACCCCGTGCTGGTCGCGATCGGCGCCTGGCCGTGGGGCGCGTACCTCGGCGCCGAGGCCATCGAAAAAGGGATCCGCGTGAAGACGTCGTCGTTCACGCACCACCATCCCAACATCACGATGTGCAACGCCAAGGCCGTCGGCAACTACACGGTGTCGATCTTGAGCAACCAGGAGGCGCTGCACGACGGCTACGAGGAAGCGCTCCTGCTCGACCCGCACGGCTTCGTCTGCCAGGGCTCGGGCGAGAACGTGTTCATCGTGCGCAACGGCGTGCTCGCGACGCCCGACCTGGGCAGCGGCGCGCTCGCCGGCATCACGCGCGACTCGATCATGACCTTCGCCCGCGAGCTCGGCATCAAGGTCGAGGAGCGGCGCATCCCGCGCGACGAGATGTACATCGCGGATGAAGCCTTTTTCACGGGCACGGCAGCCGAGGTGACCCCGATCCGCGAGCTCGACAACCGCACCATCGGAAGCGGCGTGCGTGGTCCCTTGACCGCGAAGCTGCAGGCGCTGTTCTTCGAGGCGGTCAACGGCCGGATCGCTGAGAAAAAACACTGGCTCACGAAGGTCTAGCGACAGCCCGCCGAAGATGAACGATACAACCGCACCGGTCGTCGTCTCGCCCGCGGACCTTCCCGTGTTCTGCCCAAACCCGGCGATGCCGCTGTGGTCGTCGCACCCCCGCGTCTTTCTCGACATCGCGGACGAGGGCGAGGCGATGTGCCCCTACTGCGGCACCCGCTACGTCCTCAAAGGCGGACCGCATCCCGCCGACCACTGAGGTGCCCTAGCGAGCGGCTTGCGGGTATCCTGAGGGGATGGCCCGTGAGCGCATCCTCATCGTCGCGCCCAGCTGGGTAGGCGACTCGATCCTCTCCGAGCCGCTCGTCGCGCTGCTGCGCGATCCCTACGAGGATCCGATCGTCGACGTGCTCGTGGCGCCGTGGTGCGCGCCCGTCTATGCGCGCATGCGGGGCATCCGCCGCATCGTCGAGAGCCCGTTCGCGCACGGCAAGCTCGACCTCCCCGGCCGCAAGCGCCTCGCGCTGGACTTGCGCAAGGAAGGCTACACGCACGCGTTCGTGCTGCCGAATTCGTGGAAGTCGGCACTCGTGCCCTTCCTCGCGCGCATTCCGAAGCGCGTAGGCTACAAGGGCGAAGCGCGCTGGGGCCTCTTGACCGACGCCCGGCCGCTCGACAAGAAGGCGATGCCGCGTCTGGTCGACCGCTTTGCGGCGCTCGCCGTGCCGCGCGGCGGCCTCGTCCCCATGCCGCCCTCGCCGGCGCTCGTGCCCAACGCGAAAAACCGCGCCGAGGCGATGCGCGCGCTGCGCCTCAAGACCGACCGTCCCGTGGTGATCCTGTGTCCCGGCGCCGAGTACGGGCCCGCCAAGCGCTGGCCGCCCAACCAGTTCTCCGAGCTGGCCGCCTACTTCCTGCGCGACGGGCTGCAGGTCTGGATCGTCGGCTCGCCCAACGACAAGATGGCCGCCGACGCGGTGCTCAATTCGCTCGGCGAGAACGTGCACCGGGTGCGCGACCTCACCGCGCGCACCGATCTCGGCACGGCGATCGATATCCTGTCGGCGGCGTCGCTCGTCGTGTCGAACGACTCGGGGCTCATGCACGCCGCAGCCGCGGTCGGCGTGCCGCTGGTCGCACTCTTCGGATCGTCGTCGCCGGCCTACACGCCGCCGCTGTCATCCGTGGCGCAGATCGCGAGAATCGACATCGCGTGCAGCCCGTGCTTCAAGCGCGAGTGCCCGCTCGGCCACTTCAAGTGCATGCGCGAGTTGAAGCCGCCGATCGTCTACAATCTCGCGCGCAGCGCGCTTCCGGCCTACATTCCGCCGGACATGCGACGTTATTAGAAGATTCGCCATGGCCAAGCCACGCACGCCGCCGATTTTCACGACACCGCAGGACGCCGCGCTCGCGTTCTATCACGCGTTCGAGACGCAGGACATCGACACGATGATGGCGACGTGGGCCGACGACGAGGACATCGTATGCGTGCACCCCGGCGGCGCGCGCGTGGTCGGCTACGATGCGGTGCGCACGGGCTGGGAGCAGATTTTCACCAGCGACACGCGCCTTTCTTTTCGCCTCGAGCACGTCGTGATGCTCGAGACCGTCGGCCTTGCCATGCAGTCGGCGATCGAGCACGTCTACTCGGCAGACGGCACGGCGCGCGGCGCCGCCGCCGCCACCAACATCTTCATGCGCACGCCGTCGGGATGGCGGATCGTGTGCCATCACGCCTCGCCCGTGACGGCGGTCGTGATGCCGGCCCCGAGCGGGCCGCTGCACTAGGCTTCGTCCGCGAATCGCGTCTCCGCGGCGGCTACGTCGCGCTTCCGCCTACGGTCAACCCGTCGATCCTGAGCGTCGGCTGCCCGACGCCGACCGGGACGCTCTGCCCATCCTTGCCGCACGTGCCGATACCGGAGTCGAGCGCCAAGTCGTTGCCGATGAGCGAGACCTTGGTGAGCGCGTCCGGGCCGTTGCCGATCAGCGTGGCGCCCTTCACCGGATAGGTGAGCTTGCCGTCCTCGATCATCCACGCTTCGGCCGCCGAGAACACGAACTTGCCGCTCGTGATGTCGACCTGGCCGCCGCCGAAATTCGCGGCGTACAAACCCGACTTGACGGAGGCGATGATCTCCTTCGGATCCTTGTCGCCGGCCATCATGATGGTGTTGGTCATGCGCGGCATCGGCAGGTGCGCGAACGACTCGCGGCGCCCGTTGCCCGTGCCCGCCGTACGCATGAGCCCGGAGTTGAGGCGATCCTGCATGTAACCCTGCAGGATGCCGTCCTCGATCAGCACGGTGCGTTGGGTCGCGTTGCCTTCGTCGTCGATGTTGAGCGAGCCGCGCCGGCGCTCGAGCGTGCCGTCGTCGACGACGGTGACGCCCTTCGCCGCCACGCGCTTGCCGACGCGCCCGGAAAACGCGCTCGTGCCCTTGCGGTTGAAGTCGCCTTCCAGGCCGTGGCCGATCGCCTCGTGCAGCAGGATGCCGGGCCAGCCGTTGCCGAGCACCACGGTCATGTTGCCCGCGGGCGCCACGCGCGCGGCGAGGTTGAGCACGGCCTGCCCGACGGCTTCGTCCGCGTAACGCGCGAGCATATCGTCGGTGAAATAGGCGTAGTCGAAGCGGCCGCCGCCGCCGGCGTAGCCCTGCTCGCGCCGCCCGTTCTCCTCGACGATCACCGTGATCGACATCCGGACGAGCGGACGCACGTCGGCCACGACGAGCCCGTCGCTGCGGGCAATGAGGACGGTCTCGTGCTCGCCCGCGAGCGAGGCCATGACGTGCGTCACGCGCCGATCGCGCGCCCGTGCGATGCGTTCGAGGCGCTCGAGCAGCGCGACCTTGTCGGCTTCGGCGAGGCTCGCCACAGGATCGGCGAGCGGATACAACGTGCGCGCGTGCCCGCGGCGGCCGAGCGGTGCCGTGGTCGACTGCCCTTGCCGTGCGATCGCCCGCACCGCGCGCGCGGCCTCGGTGAGCGCCGCCATCGAGACGTCGTCGGAATAGGCGTAGGCCTGCTTGTCGCCCGTCACCGCCCGCACACCCACGCCGCGGTCGATGTTGAAGGTCCCCGATTTGACGATGCCTTCCTCGAGGCTCCAGCCTTCGAAGCGGGCATGCTGGAAATACAGATCGGCGAACTCGACGTCGTGGCTGTGGATGTCGGCGAGCACGCGCGAGAGCGCCGCCTGGTCGAGGCTCGCGGGCGCGAGCAGGAGCCGCTCGGCGTCGGCGAGGACGGATTCGGCGACGAGGGGAACGGACAGATCGTTCACGGAGGGCCCAAGTGGGGATGCGGCGGCTAACAAGCCTCTATTGTGGGGCCGAATCGCTCGAAATCAACGTTAGGCGGCGGACTGCCCGAGGTAGGTCGCCGCCACCCGGGGATTGGCCGCGAGGTCGGCGCTCGGCCCCTCGATCGCGCATTCGCCGGTCTCGAGGACGTAGCCGTAATCGGACACGTGCAGCGCCGCGCGCGCGTTCTGCTCGACGAGCAGGATCGACACACCGGTCGCCTTGAGCGACGAGACGATGGCGAAGATCTCGCGCACGATGAGTGGCGCGAGGCCGAGCGACGGCTCGTCGAGCATCAGCAGCTTCGGCCGCGCCATCAGCGCGCGCCCGAGCGCGAGCATTTGCCGCTCCCCGCCCGAAAGCGTACCCGCCTCCTGCCGCTCGCGCTCCTGCAGGCGGGGAAAGCGCGCGTAGACGTCGGACAGCGCTGCGAGCGCGGCGCGATCGCCGGCGCGCACGCGCGCAAACGCGCCGAGCGTGAGGTTCTCCGCCACGCGCATCGAGCCGAAGAGCTCGCGCTTCTCGGGCACGAGCACGAGTCCGGCGCCCACCCGCTGCTCGACCGAAAGGCGATTCACCGGCCGGCCCGCGTACAGGATCTCGCCGCGCGAAGGGAGCGTGCCCATGATCGCAGCGAGCAGCGTGGTCTTGCCTGCGCCGTTCGGCCCGATCACCGTGACGATGCTGCCCTCCTCCACCTTGAGCGAAACGTCGTGCACGGCCTCGACCTTGCCGTAAGCGACGCTCAGGCCGCGGACTTCGAGAAGCGCGCTCATTCAGGCGACCCCGCCCAGATACGCCTCCAGCACGGCCGGGTCGCGCTGGATCTCGGCGGGTGCGCCTTCGGCGAGCTTTTCCCCGAAGTCCATCACGACCAGCCGGTCGGTCAGGCCCATCACGAAGTCCATGTCGTGCTCGACCAGGAGGATCGTCATGCCCTCGGCCTTGAGCGAACGCAGCAACCGCGCGAGCTCCTGCTTTTCGAGGTAGCGCAGGCCCGCCGCGGGCTCGTCGAGCAGGAGCAGTGCCGGATCGCAGGCGAGCGCCCGCGCGATCTCGACGATGCGCTGCTTGCCGAGCGGCAGGCTGCCCGCCGCGTCGAAGGTATGCTCGGCCAAGCCGACGCGCACGATCGCGCGCGCGGCTTCGGCCTTGGTGCGCGCCTCCTCCGCGCGGTCGAGCTTGAGCGCCGCCTGGACCACGCCCGTCGCGCCCCGCAGGTAGGCTCCGATCGCGACGTTGTCGAGCACGCTCATCGTCGCGATCAGCTTCACGTGCTGGAACGTGCGGCCGATGCCGCGACGAGCGATCTCGTACGGCGGCCGGCTCCCGATGCTTTCGCCGCGCAGCAGCACTTCGCCGGACGTGAGCGCCAGCGCGCCGGAGATGAGCGCGAACGTCGTGCTCTTGCCGGCGCCGTTCGGTCCGATCAGGCCGAGGATCTCGCCCTCGCGGATCTCGAACGAGAGGTCGCTCACGGCCACCAGGCCGCCGAACTGCTTGCGCGCCTTGCGCACCGACAGAAGCTCGCCCGAAACACGCGAGCGCTCGCGCGCCGGCAGCGGCGCCGCATCCGGCACGGGCGGCATGCGCGGCCGCGGCAGCATGCGCTGGATCCACGGCCACAACCCGTCCCGCGCGAATTGGAGCAGGAGCACCATGAGGATGCCGAACACGATGAGCTCGAAGTTGCCCTGCTGTCCGAGGAGGCTGGGAAGGATGTCCTGCAGCACCTGCTTGAGGAGCGTGATCACCGTCGCGCCGAGCACGGCCCCCCATACGCTGCCGGCGCCGCCGACGACCGCCATGAAGAGATACTCGATGCCTTGGTTGATGCCGAACGGCGTGGGATTGACGAAGCGCTGCAGGTGCGCGTACAGCCAGCCCGAGATGCAGGCAAGGAGCGCCGCATAGACAAACACGACGATCTTGAGCCGCGCCGCGTCCACGCCGAACGCCTCGACCATGTCGAGCCCGCCCTTGAGCGCGCGCACCGCGCGCCCGGGCCGCGAATCGAGAAGATTGCGCGTCGCCCACAACGCCGCGAGAACGATGATCCAGATGAGGAAGTAGTAATGGCGCTCGTTCTTGAGGTCGATGCCTGCGACCGAGAGCGCCGGAATACCGGTCATGCCGGTGTGCCCACCCAGGATCTCGAGATTGCCGAACACGTAGAAGAGGCTGATGCCCCAGGCGATCGTTGCGAGCGGCAGGTAGTGACCCTTCATGCGCAGCGTGATGAAGCCAAGGCACAGGGCGACGAACGCGGTGAGCGCGAGGCCGATCGCAAGCGTGAGCCACGGCGACGTGCCGTAGTGTGTCGTGAGATAGGCGGACGTGTAAGCGCCGAGGCCGACGAACGCGGCTTGCCCGAACGAGGTCTGGCCGGCCACGCCGGTGAGCAGCACGAGGCCGAGCGCGGCAATGCTGTACAGGCCGATGTAGTTGCCGAGCGTCACCCAGAACTGCGGCGCGGCGAGCGGTACCGCCGCGAGCACGACCACGAAGGCGGCGACGAGAAGGCGCGGCCAGTGTTGCACCCCGTCATTCCTCCTCTTCGTGGTGGTGGGTGGTCAGGCTCCGCCACAAGAGGACGGGGATGATCAGCGTAAACACGATCACCTCCTTGAACGCGCTCGCCCAGAACGACGAGAACGACTCGATGAGCCCGACGAGGAGGGATCCTCCGGCGGCGACGGGGTAGCTTGCGAGGCCGCCGATGATGGCGCCGACGAAGCCCTTGAGGCTGATCAGGAAGCCCGAGTCGTAGTAGATCGTCGTGATCGGCCCGATCAGCACGCCGCAGAATGCGCACAGGAGTGCTGCCAGCGCGAACGTGAGCGCGCCCGCGAATTCCGGCGAGATGCCGCACAGGCGCGCGCCGGCGCGGTTGACCGCCGTGGCGCGCAGCGCCTTGCCGTAGAGCGTTCGGCCGAAGAAGAGCGCAAGCGCGCCGATGAGCGCGACGCTCGTGGCGATGACGAGCAGGCTTTGCACGCTGACGTTCGCCGCGCCGACCGTGAACGAGGCCGAGGAGAATGCCGGCGTGCGCGAGCCCTCGGCACCGAAGAACCACAGGCCGAAGCCGACCATCGCGAAGTGCAGCGCCACCGAGACGATGAGCAGCACGAGCACGCTCGCCTCGGCGAGCGGCTGGTACGCAACCCGATACAGGAGCGGCCCGAGCGCAGTGACCGCGGCGAGCGCGAGCAGCACCTGGATCGGCAACGGCAGCGACAACGGCGCGAGTTGCCACAGCAGCAACGCGACCACGAAGGGGATGCCGCACCACAGTGCGAGCGCCCGCGGCAGGCGCCGCGCTTCGCCGGCGCGCAAGGCGCGCCACGCCTCCATCGCGCCGGCCACGACTGCCATGCCGACCAGCAAACCCACGATGCCGGGCGCCTTGCCGAGCTGCAACCCGGCCAGCGTGAGCGTGCCCCAGGCGACGAACTCCCCGGAGGGCACGAAGATCACGCGGGTGACCGTGAACACCAGCACCAGCGCCAGCGCGAGCAGCGCGTAGATTGCCCCGTTGGTGACGCCGTCCTGCGTCAGGAGCGCGGCGATCGTGAGATCCACGGCCGGGAGTGCGGCCTCAAGCGCCGGTCGAGCCTATTTCACGAGCTTCCACTTGCCGTCGTCGATCGTCACCATGACACGCGCCCGGTTGTCGAGGCCGTTGTGGTCGTTCGCGTTCATCACGAACACGCCGTGCACGCCGACCACGTTGGACGCCTCGAGCGCATCGCGCAGCGCCGCGCGGAACTGCGGCGTGCCCGGCTTCGCCTTCTTCAGCGCCTCCGGAATCGCCTGCGCCAGCAGCACGTACGCGTCCCAGATGTGCCCGCCGAACGTCGTGCGCACGCCGAATTTCTGCTCGTACCTGGTCACGTAGTCCTGAGCGGTCTTCTTCACCGGGTTTCCGTCCGGCAACTGCTCGTACACCAGCATCGGGCCGACAGGAAGCAGCGTGCCGTTGCCGTCCTTGCCCACGACGCGCAGGAAGTCCGGGTTGCCCACGCCGTGCGTCTGGTAGATCTTGCCCTTGTAGCCGCGCGCAACGAGCTCCTTCTGCGGCGTCGCGCCCGGCGTGCCGGCGGCGGCGATGAGGATCGCGTCGGGATTGGCGCTGACCAGCTTCAGCACCTGGCCCGTCACGGACGGATCGGCGCGGTTGTACTTCTCCTCGGCGACGATCTTGATGCCGGCGGTTTGCGCGGAGCGCTTCATCTCGGCGAGCCAGCCGTCGCCGTAGGCGTCTGAAAAGCCGATGAAGCCCATGGTCTTCACGCCGTTGGCCTTCATGCTGACGGCGATCGCGTCAGCCATGAGGGCGTCGTTCTGCGGCGTCTTGAACACCCACTTCGTCTTCGGATCGGCCGGGTTCACGATCGCCTGCGAGGCTGCGAGCGAGATCATCGGCGTGCTGGTGTCCGCCGCCACTTCGCGCATCGCGAGCGACGCCGGCGTGATCGAGGAGCCGACGATCACGTCGACCTTGTCCTCGGTGACGAGCTTCTTGGCATTCGTGACGGCCTTCGTCGTGTCCGAGGCATCGTCGATCACGATCCAGTTGATCTTCTCGCCGCCGATCGAGGTCGGAAGCAGCTCAACCGTGTTCTTCTGCGGAATGCCGAGCGACGCTGCCGGGCCCGTCATGGAAATCGTCACGCCGACGGTGACGTCCGCGAATGCGGAAGCGGCGAATGCGAGCCCTGCGGCCGCGACCAGCGCGGGCAACGGCATCGAGGTCTTCATCGGGATCCTCCAGTGGTGGTCCGGGTGGGCAAGGTCCGCGCCGGGCGTTCGAAAGGTGCGTCCCGTGCACGTAATCGGCCCGATTCTGGCAAACGCGCCGAAGCGGGTCAAATCACACTTAAATGGCGCAAAACGCCACACCTTCGCCCAGCCAACCCGCGGCGCGCATCGCGCCGTACGTCGCGCCGTCGGTCGTGAAGCGGTGATTGACCGCGGCAAGCGTCGCCGGGTTGTCGTACAGGCGATAGACGGGGCGCAGCGAAGCGGCGCAACGGTCGCCCGCCGGCAGGCGCATGCCAAACGCGATGCCCTCGTACGTCCACAGCGCATTGGCCTTCAATCCCGCGCATTCCTGCGCGTTGCCCGTGTAGAAATGCGTGTTGGGCCCGACGCCCGGTGTTCCGAAGAAGCGGCAGACTTCAACCGCGCCGGCATCGGAAGGCGACGCGACCGCGAAGCCGTAGCCCGTGCGCTTCCAGGCGCCGGCAAAGGCGCCTGCGTCGAGCGCTGCCGCCTCCTCCGGGAAGGCCGTCAGGAAGTAGTGGCCCAGCGCAGCGTTGTAGTACTCGACGGCAACCGCCGCGCCCGGAATGGCGGCGAGGCGATACAGACTGCCGTCGCGCATGTCCGCCCAATACACCTCGCCGTCGCTGTCTTCGCCGAACGTGGTCGGCTGCTGGGCCGTTTCGATCAGCACCTCGGTCTGCCAGTTCCCGTCGCGGTCGCGGCTCGCCGACCACATGCGGCCGGAACAGAAATCGGCATATAAATATCGGCCTTGCATGACAGGCACGGCGCGTCCGCGATAGACCACGCCGCCCGTGACCGCGCACCCCTGGTCATGGTCGTAAGTCAGCACGGGCCAGGTGAACGACGGCAGCCCAGGCGGGCACGGATCGAGCAAGGTGCAGAGCATCCCCTCGAAGAAGCGCCAGCCGAGGTTGGCGCCCGAAGGCGTTCCGCGCGGCAGAAAGTCGATTTCCTCGGTCGTGTCCTGCCCGACGTCGCCGATATACAGATCGCCGGTCGCGCGGTCGAAGCTGAACCGCCACGGGTTGCGCACGCCGAGCGCCCAGATCTCCGGCCGGCCGAGATGCGAGAGCGCGTAGACGTTGTCCGGTGGAATGGCATACGGTGCGCCGCCGTCGACGTCGATGCGCAGCATCTTGCCCAGCAGCTCCTGCGGGTTCTGCGCGCGGTTGCCGGGATCGTTGCCGCTGCCGCCGTCGCCCATGCCGATGTAGAGGTATCCGTCGGGACCGAAGCGCAGCGCGCCGCCGTTGTGATTCTCGAACGGCTGCGCGATGACCAGGAGCTCGGCGCGCGACGCGGCGTCGGCGACGTCCGGGTTGGCCGCGCTGACGCGGAACGCTGCGATCACCGTCGCGCCGTCGCCCGCTCGCGTGTAGTCGACGTAGAACTTGCCATTGACCGCGAACTGCGGATGCGCGGCGACGCCGAGGAGCCCGCGCTCGCCGCCAAAGGCCACGAGCGATCGGATGTCGAGGAAAGGCGCGGGCTGCAGGACCCCGTTGCGCAGGACGCGGATCGTCCCCGGCTGCTCGACCACCAGCAGCCGCCCCGCGCCGGCGCTCGTGATGTCGACGGGCGAGGCAAAGCCGCCCGCGACAAGCTGCGCCTGCACCGGGAGGCCGGCGTGAACGCCGTTTACCGCGACCGCGGCGGCTGCGGCCGCCGCGAGGAGAAGGCAGCGCAGCCTACCTGTTGCGCAGCAGGTCACGAATCTCCCGCAGCAGCACGACGTCCTCGGGCGTCGGCGGCGGCCCCGCGGGCGCGGTATCGAGCTTCGTCTTCGCCTTCGCGAACTGGCGCACCATCCAGAAGATCACGAAGGCGAGAATGACGAAGTTGATCACGATGGTGATGAAGTTGCCGTAGCCCAGGAGCGGCACGCCCGCCTTCGTCAGCGCCTCGTAGGTCATCGGTCCGCTGTAGCCTGCCGGCGGCGCCGCCAGCATGATGAAGTTGTTCGCGAAGTCGAGGCCGCCGAAGATGCGGCCGATCACCGGCATGATGATATCCTTGACCAGCGAGTCGACGATCTTGCCGAAGGCCGCACCGATGATGACGGCGACGGCAAGATCGATGACGTTGCCCTTGACCGCGAAATCGCGGAACTCGCGCAGCATCGACATGGCAGACTCCTAGACGGCGGCTTCGCCCGATTCACCGGTGCGGATGCGAATCACCTGCTCCACCGAGGTGACGAAGATCTTGCCGTCGCCGATCTTGCCGGTCCGCGCGGCCTTGACGATCGCCTCGATGGCACGGTCGATCATGCCGTCGGGCACGACGACCTCGACCTTGACCTTGGGCAGGAAATCCACGACGTACTCGGCGCCGCGGTAGAGCTCCGTATGCCCCTTCTGGCGACCGAAGCCCTTGACCTCCGTCACCGTGAGCCCGGTCACGCCGAGCTCGGAGAGCGCCTCGCGGACTTCGTCGAGCTTGAACGGCTTGACGATGGCTTCGATCTTTTTCATGGTGACGGCTCCGGCGGCTTGTGGACCCCCTCGAAGCTTACACGATGCCTCGGGTGCATCCTAGATCGGGGGCGGACGGGGCCTCACTCGCGCCACGCCGACGTGATCGGGTAGCGCCAGTCCTTCCCGAAGCCGCGCGGCGTGATGCGGATGCCGAGCGCCGACTGGCGTCGCTTGTACTCGTTGCGGCCGATCAGGCGCACCACTTTGGCCACCGCCTCCTCCGGGAAGCCCATCGCCACGATCTCGCTCGGACTTCGCAGGTCCTGAACGTACGCCTCCAGGATGCCGTCGAGCACGTCGTACGGCGGCAGCGACTGCGCGTCGGTCTGACCGGCGCGAAGCTCGGCCGACGGCGCGCGCGTGAGGATGCGCTCCGGGATCACACGCCCCAGGCGGTTGCGGCAGTCGCACAGGCGATACACGAGCGTCTTGGCGATGTCCTTCAGCACGCCGAAGCCGCCGGCCATGTCGCCGTAGAGGGTCGCGTACCCGACGGCCATCTCCGACTTGTTCCCGGTCGTGAGCACGAGCAGGCGGTGCTTGTTCGACAGCGCCATGAGGAGCGTGCCGCGCACGCGCGCCTGCAGGTTCTCCTCGGTGGCGTCCTCGGGCAGGCCGCGGAACTCCCCGGCAAGTGCTGCGCGATACGCGGCGGTCATCGTGTCGATCGGGATCTCGTCGTAGCGCACGCCGACGATGGACGCCATCTCGCGCGCATCGGCGAGGCTCATCGGCGCGTTGTAAGGCGACGGCATCATCACCGCACGCACGCGGTCGCGGCCGAGGGCGTCGACCGCCACCGCGAGGGTGAGCGCCGAATCCACGCCGCCCGACAGGCCGAGCACGACGCCCGGGAAACCATTCTTGCCGACGTAGTCGCGCACGCCCATCACGAGCGCCGCGTAGACGTGGGGCTCGAGTGCGGAATCGAGCGATCCGCGCACCCGCCGCGGCGAGGCACCGTCGAAATCGCACAGCGCGACCGCCTCGTGCCATGCCGGCACCTGCTGCGCGAGCGCGCCGTCGCGGTCGACGACGAACGACGCGCCGTCGAACACGAGCTCGTCCTGCCCGCCGACGCGGTTGACGTAGATCACCGCGATGCCGCATTCGCGGGCACGCGCGGTCGCCTGCTCGCGCCGGCAGGCATGCTGAAGCGTGTGATACGGCGAGCCGTTGGGCACGACGAGCACCTGCGCGCCCGCCGCGCGCGCCTGTGCCGCGGGCTCCGGTCCCCAGACGTCTTCGCATACGGCGAGCCCCAGCCGAAGCCCGTCGACCTCGAAGACGCACGGCTGCGTGCCCGCCTCGAAATAGCGCTCTTCGTCGAAGACCGTGAAGTTCGGCAGCTTGTGCTTGCGGTAGACCGCTTCCACGCGGCCGGCGCGCAGGACGGCGGCGGCGTTGTAGAGCTTGCCTTCGGCGCGCTCCGGGAAGCCGACGATTACGGCTTCCGACCCGATCCGCGCCGCGAGCGCGACGATCTCGCGCGCACAGGCTTCGACGAACGCCGGCCGCAGGACGAGGTCCTCGGGCGGATAGCCGCACAGGGACAGCTCCGGCGTGACGACGAGTTGGGCGCCGGCGCGGCGGCCCTCGCCGACCGCGTCGAGGATGGCGCGCGCGTTGGCCGCGGGATCGCCTACGCTTTGATTGAGCTGCGCAATCGCGGCCCGCATGAGCGTCATCTTAGCATCGGCGCGGCAGCGAAAACTTGAGGCGTCCGCGCATTCACGCGACAATGCCCTTTGCCAATGCGATCTCCCGTCCCCTTCGTCGCAACACCGATGCCCGTCGTGGCGTCGCCTCTCATCCGCGACGACGTTCCGCTTGCCGACATCCCGCCCGCGGACTGGAACGCGCTGGCCGGCGGGCAGCCGCTCCTCACCCACGAATTCTTCACCGCGCTGCATCGCACGGGGTGCGCGACGCCGCGCACCGGCTGGACACCGCGCTTTCTCACCGCGTGGGGCGACCGCCGCCTCATCGGCGCGATGCCCCTGTACGCGAAGACGCACAGCTACGGGGAATACGTCTTTGACTGGGGCTGGGCAGAGGCCTACCGTCGCCACGGCCGCCGCTACTACCCGAAGCTCGTCGCCGCCGTCCCGTTCACCCCGGTGGCCGGTCCCCGGCTGCTCGCCGCGGAGGCACCCGTGCGCCGCGCGCTCCTCGCGCACGCGCTCGAGCTCGTGCGCCGACACGAGTACTCCACGCTCCACGTGCTGTTTCCGCGCGAGGCCGAAGCGCGCGAGGGCGAAGCGATCGGGATGATCGCGCGCGAAGGCATGCAGTTCCACTGGACCAATCCCGGCTATCGCGACTTCGCCGACTTCCTGTCGGCGTTCTCGCACGACAAGCGCAAGAAGGTGAAGCAGGAGCGGCGCAAGCTACGCGAGTCCGGTGTGGCCTTCGAGCGCAAGCGCGGGCACGACATCACGCCCGCGGATTGGGCGTTCTTCTACCAGTGTTACGAGTCGACCTACCGCGCTCACCACTCGACACCCTATCTCACGCCGGCGTTCTTCGAGGAGGTCGGCCGTGCGCTTTCCGCGCACGTGATGCTCGTCCTCGGCGTGCGTGACGGCCGCCGCCTGTGCGCGGCGCTCGATGTCTACACGCCGGACACGCTATGGGGACGCTATTGGGGCATGACCGAGTACGTGCCCGGCCTGCACTTCGAGGCCTGCTACTACCAGGCGATCGAGTTCTGCATCGAGCAGCGCGTCGCGCGCTTCGAGGGCGGGGCGCAGGGGCTGCACAAGCTCGCGCGCGGGCTGCGCCCGGTGGCCACGCACTCGCTGCACGCCGTGGGCGATCGCGATTTCGCGGCCGCGATCGCCGACTTCTGCGAGCGCGAGCGCGTCGAGGTCGAGCATTCGCTCGACGAGCTGGCGCTGTCGTCGCCTTTCAAGGGCGACCATCGCCCGGGTTGAGCCGCCGTGCTCATCTACTACGCGGACCACTTTGTGCTGCCGCCGCCGGCGGGCCACCGATTTCCCATGCGCAAGTACGCCGCGCTGCGCGAGCGTGTCACGCACGTGGCGCCACGTCGCATGCGGGTGCCCGAAGCGGCGACCGACCGCGACCTGACGCGCGTCCACGACGCCTCGTACGTGCGCGCCGTCGCAAGCGGAACGCTCGACGCCGCGGCGCAGCGACGGATCGGCTTTCCGTGGTCGGCCGCCATGGTCGAGCGGTCGCGCCGCTCGACGGGCGCCACACTCGCCGCCTGCCGCAGCGCGCTCGACTCCGGGTGCGGCATCAACCTGGCAGGCGGCACGCATCACGCGCACCGCGCGCACGGCGAGGGCTTCTGCGTGTTCAACGACGCTGCGGTCGCGGCGCGCGCGATGCAGGCGGAGGGCCGCGTGGCGCGCGTGCTGATCCTGGACCTCGACGTGCACCAGGGCGACGGCACGGCGTCGATCTTCGCCGACGACGAAAGCGTCTTCACGTGCTCGGTCCATGGCCGCGGCAACTTTCCCTTCAGAAAGGCGGCGTCCGATCTCGACGTCGAGCTCGACGACGGCACGCCGGACGCGGCGTACCTCGCGGCGCTGCGTGCCGCGCTGCCCCGGGCGCTTGCGCGCTCGCGCCCCGATCTTGCGATCTACCTCGCCGGCGCCGATCCGTTCGTGGGCGATCGCCTGGGCCGCCTCGCACTGACCAAGCACGGACTCGCCGAGCGCGATCGCTGCGTGCTCGAGATGCTGCACGATGCGGCGGTCCCGGTCGCGATCGCGATGGCCGGCGGCTATGCGGATAGCGTCGACGATGTCGTCGACATCCATTTCGCGACCGTAGGCATCGCGCTGTCGCTGTGGTCGCCGACGGAGCGAGAGCGGCCGCTCAGCGTGCTAGACTGCCCGCCACTTCTGCCGATCCACGAGCCGCCATGAACGCGTCGCTGCTGCTCACCCGCGACGGCCCCGTCGCCACGCTGACGCTGAATCGACCGGAAGCGCTCAACGTCCTCGATTTCGCCATGATGGACGCGCTCGCCGAGGCGACCTCGGAGGTGGCCGCGGACAACGCGCTGCGCGCGGTCATCGTGCGCGGCGCCGGCAAGCACTTCATGGCCGGCGGCGACATCCGCACGTTCTCCGGCGAGCTGTCGAAGCCGCCCACGGAGCGCACCGCGGTCTTCCGTCGCATCATCTCGCGCGTGCACGCGTCGATCGAGGCGCTGCATCGCATGCCGCATCCCGTGATCGGGCAGGTGCACGGCGCCGTCGCGGGCTTCGGCCTTTCGCTGATGAACGCCTGCGACCTCGTCGTCGCCGCCGACAACGCGTACTTCTCGTCGGCCTACCGCGCGATCGGCACGACGCCCGACGGCGGGGGCACATGGTCGCTGCCGCGCATCGTCGGCACGCGGCGCGCGATGGAGATCGTCATGTTGTCCGAGCGCTTCGACGCTGCGCGCGCGCTCGAACTGGGACTCGTCAATCGCGTCGTGCCGCTGGCCGAGCTCGACTCGACGGTCGCAGCGCTGGCGCGCTCGCTCGCCGAAGGCCCCGTGCTCGCGATCCGCAACACCAAGCGGCTCGTCCGCGAGTCGCTCGGGCGTTCGCTTTCCGAGCAGCTCGAAGCCGAGGCGGCGAGCTTCTCGGCCTGCGCGGCGACGCCGGACTTCGTGGAAGGCATCACCGCTTTCCTCGACAAGCGCCCGGCGCAGTTCGGCCGCGAGAAGTAGCCATGGCCGGGCTCGGCGGCAAGACCCTCTTCGTTTCGGGCGGATCGCGCGGCATCGGCCTCGCGATCGCGCTGCGCGCCGCGCGCGATGGCGCCAACGTCGTCATCGCTGCCAAGACGGTTACGCCGAATCCCAAGCTGCCCGGCACGATCTACACCGCCGCCGAGGAAATCGAGGGCGCCGGCGGCCACGCGCTGCCGGTCGAGTGCGACATCCGCGACGAGACCGCGGTCTACGCCGCGGTCGAGGCCGGGGTCACTCGCTTCGGCGGCATCGACATCCTCGTCAACAACGCGAGCGCGATCAGCCTCACCGGCACGTTGGCAACGCCGATGAAGCGATTCGACCTCATCTTCGGCGTCGACGTTCGCGGCACCTTCCTATGCTCCCAGGCGTGCCTGCCCCACCTCCGGAAGTCGGCGGCGTCGGGGCGCAATCCGCACATCCTCACGCTCTCCCCGCCGCTCAACATGGACCCGAAGTGGTTCGCGCCGCACGTCGCATACACCATGGCGAAGTACGGCATGAGCATGTGCGTGCTCGGCATGGCCGAGGAATTCCGTGCCGACGGCATTGCAGTCAACGCGCTGTGGCCTCGCTCGGTAATCGCGACGTCCGCCATCGTGATGATCCCCGGGGCAAGCGAGGACGTCGACCGCATGCGCAAGCCGCAGATCATGGCCGACGCGGCGTACGCCATCGTCACGCGCGACGCCCGCGCGACGACGGGACGCTTCTTCATCGACGACGACGCGCTGCGCGAGGCCGGCGTCACCGACTTCACGCGCTACGCCGTCAAGCCGGGCGAGCCGCTCCTGCCCGATCTGTTCCTTTGAGGCCGAGGCGGACGTGGCTGTTCGTTCCCGGCGCCGACGAGTCGGCGCAGCGCGCAGCGGAGCGCTCCGGCGCCGACGTGCTGATCCAGGAGCTCGAGGACTTCACAGCGCCTGAGCTGCGGCCGAAGGCGCGTGCCCTGTCGAAGGCGCTCTACGCGCGCTGGCGCAAAGCCGGCAAATGGACGGCGGTGCGCGTCAACCCGCTCGAGACGTGCGGCCGCGACGATCTCGCCGCCGTGCTCGAGGCGAAGCCCGACATCGTCATGATGTCCAAGGTGGCGAAACCCGAGCAGGTGCGTGCGCTCGCGAAGATCGTCGGCAGGCGCGCGGAGATCGTCCCCAACATCGAGTCCGCGGCCGGCCTCGTGCGCACGATCGACATCGTGCGCGCGAGCCCGCGCGTGACGGCGGCGCTCGTCGCGAGCGAGGACATGGTGGCAGACCTGGGCACGGTGCGCACACGCGGCGGCGACGAGCTCGCTTACGTGCGGGCTCGCTTCCTGGTCGAATGCCGCGCCGCGGGCGTGGAGGCCATCGATCTGCCGTACACCTACAGCGACACCCGAGGCGCCGCCGCCGACGCTCGCCGCGCGAAGCGGCTCGGCTATCGCGCTAAGAGCCTCGTTTCACCCGCGCACGCGGCAGCGGTCAATGGCGTGTTCACGCCGTCACGCACCGAGCTGAGCCATGCGCGTAGGATCGTGGAAGCCTTCGAGCGGTCTCGGAGCGAGGGGCGCGAGCGCGCGAAGGTGGGCGGCCTCCTGGTCGAAGTGCCGATCTATGCCGCCGCGAAGCGCTTGCTCGGCCGCTTAGGGTAGACAGCCGGTTCTAGGCTTCGTCGTCATGCGGCATCCCCGCGGGCGGCGCGACGTTGCCGTCGGCTTCGACCCGAGGCCCTTCCTGGCGATGGCGCTGCGGCTGCGGGCCTCCCTTGCCGCGGAATCCGCCGCCGCCCTTGCCGCCGGGACGACCGCGCGGACCGCTGCGGTTGCCGCGGGCGTTGACGTTCAAGCCCGCCTCGCCGTTGCCGCGCTTCGCGTGCGCGGGAAGCGTCAGCGTGCGCGCGCCGAAGGGCGAAGCATTGGCGTTGCTTTGCGGCTGGATCTCGTCGAAGTCGACGCCGCTGCGCGCCGCCTGCGGTCCGTTGCCGGGGGCCTGCTCGGCGAACGCACGCCGCGGATGCTTCTGCATCACGCGCACGCCGATCGCGTTGGCGTTGCTCACCGGCTGCGTCGTTTCAAAATCCGGGCGCGGCTCGCGTGACTCGCGCGGTTGCTGCTGCGGGCGCGGGCCGTGGCGCGGACCTTTGCGCTTGCCCGGCTTTCCCTGGGGACGCTGCCCTTCGTGCGGACGCGCGCCCTTGGCGTGCTCGGGGCGCCGCGGCTTGCCGTGACGGCCCTGTTGCGGGCGCGCGTTCTGCGCGCGATCGCCCGGGCCCGCACCCTTGAGGCCGGCGGCTTCCATCACCGCCGTCACTTCGGGGGTCTCGAGCTCGACCGTCTCACCCCGCTTGAGCACCGACGGCATCGCGAGCGTCCCGTAGCGCGTGCGGATGAGACGCGACACGGGAACGTCGAGCGCCTCGAACAGCCGCCGCACCTCGCGGTTGCGGCCCTCCTTGAGCACCACGTGGTACCAGTGATTCGCGCCCTCCTCCTCGCCCCCGCCGTCCTCGACCTTGTCGCACTTCGCGGGACCGTCGGCGAGGTCGATGCCGGTGACGAGCCTTTGCATCTGCTCCTCGGAGAGGCGACCGAGCACGCGCACGGCGTACTCGCGCTCGACCTCGTAGCGCGGATGCATGAGGCGGTTGGCGAGCTCGCCGGAGTTGGTGAACAACAGCAACCCTTCGGTGTTGTAATCGAGGCGGCCGACGTTGATCCACTTGCCGTTCCCGATGGAAGGCAGCTTCGCGAAGACGGTCGGGCGGCCTTCCGGGTCGTCGCGCGTGACGATCTCGCCCGCGGGCTTGTGGTACATGAGCACGCGCGGGCGCGGCTCGGTGAAGCGCACCTTCACGAGCTCGCCGTTGATGCGCACCTCGTCGCCCGGCCCGACCTTCTGTCCGACTTCCGCGGGTAGGCGATTCACCGTGATGCGGCCGGCGAGGATCATCTCCTCCATCGCGCGGCGCGAGCCGAATCCGCACGAGGCGAGCACCTTGTGCAGGCGCTGCGGCTCGCTGAAGACTTCGTCAGTGGAACGTTTGATTTTCGCCGGCGGCAGGCTCTCGTGGATCGCGTGCAGCGCCAGGTTCGGCTGCTTCATCGCTCCCGAGGAGCGGGGTCGCGAGGACGAGTGCCGCCTCGGCGGCCTTGGTGGGGGCATCGGGCATCTCCAGGAGGTGGGATGTATCGAGCTCGGCGAGTGGAGGCAGTTCCGCCAGGGAGCGGAGGCCGAGATCGTCTAAGAAGATCTTCGTCGTCGCGTACAGCGCCGGTCGTCCCGGCGTTTCGCGATGACCGACGATCTCCACCCATTGCCGATCCTCGAGCGTCTTGATGACGTTCGTGGAAACGGCGACCCCGCGGATCGCTTCGATATCGCCGCGGGTGACGGGTTGTTGATAGGCAATGATGGCGAGCGTTTCCATGACCGCGCGCGAATAGCGCGGCGGCTTTTCCGGCGACAGCCGGTTGAGATAGGCTTGCACCGCGGGCACGCCCTGGAAGCGCCAGCCGCTTGCGACTTGCACGAGCTCGACCTTCCTGCCCTGCCAGTCCTGCCGCAGCTCGTCCAGGAGCTTGCGGATCGTCTCGACAGGCAGCGGCGGGTCGAAGAGCTTCGCGAGCTCGCCGGCGGTGACGGGCTCGCCCGCCACGAGGAGCGCGGCCTCGAGGATGCTCTTGATCTGCGCGACGTCGCCTACCGCCTCGAGGTCTGCTGCGGCGTGATCGTCCTTCATTTCATTCATTGTCGGAGGCGAGCTCGAAGGAAGGGCCGCCCGTCAGCGTCACGTGGATCGGCGCATACGGTTCCGTCTGCGCGATCGCGACGAGCTGCTCGCGCGCGAGCTCGAGGAGCGCGAGGAACGTCACCACCAGATGCGCGATGTCGGCGTGCTCGGCGAACAGCGCGGTGAAGTCCATGTAGCGCACGCGCTCGAGCAGCTTCAGCACGCGGCTCATCTCGCTTCGCACGGACAGCTGCTCGCGCGTGACCAGGTGATGGCGGTTGACGCGCGCCCGCTGCACGAGCGCCGCCCACGCCGCCTTGAGGTCGTCGGGACGCACGTCGGGAAGGCGCTGCGCGGCCACGCGGTCGAACCACACGCGGACGATCGCGAAGTCGCGCTCGGCGAGCGGATGCTCGTCGATGCCGCGAGCGGCTTGCTTCATGCGCTCGTATTCGAGCAGGCGGCGCACGAGCTCGGCGCGCGGGTCCAGGGCTTCCTCGCCCGGAAGCGCCGGCGGCTTGGGCAGCAAGAGGCGCGATTTGATCTC
The DNA here is from genome assembly GCA_035499955.1 of Casimicrobiaceae bacterium. Taxonomy (GTDB): domain Bacteria; phylum Pseudomonadota; class Gammaproteobacteria; order Burkholderiales; family Casimicrobiaceae; genus VBCG01. The sequence continues at coordinate 6,694 of DATJXV010000085.1, read as the reverse complement.
GATCAGCACCGCCGCCATCAGCAGGTACTCGGCGGCAAGCTCGAGCTGCGTGCGGCGCATCATCTCGACGTATCCCAGGTACTGGCGCGTGAGCTCGGCCATCGGGATGTCGAGAACGTTGATGTTCTGCTTGCGGATGAGGTAGAGCAGGAGATCGAGCGGCCCTTCGAAGGACTCGAGGAAAACCTCGAGCGCCTCGGGCGGGATGTACAGGTCGTGCGGAAGCTCGGTGAACGCCTCGCCGTAGACGCGCGCGAGCGGCTTCGGCTCGGGCGACGGATGCGCGAGGTCGATGTCACTCATAGTCGAGTCCCATGGCGCCGCGTACGTCGCGCATCGTCTCCTCGGCGAGCTTGCGCGCGCGCTCGCAGCCGTCGGCCACGATGTTGCGCACGAGCGCGGGGTCGTCGATGTACTTCTGCGCGCGCTCGATGATCGGCGCCTGCTCGCGGATGATCGCGTCGATCACGGGCTGCTTGCACTCGAGGCAGCCGATGCCGGCCGTCGTGCAACCCTCCCAGACCCACTTGCGGGTGTCCTCGGTCGAGTAGATCTTGTGCAGCGGCCACACGGGGCACTTTTCCGGGTTGCCGGGGTCGGTGCGGCGCACGCGCGCCGGGTCGGTCTGCATCGTGCGGATCTTGCGCGTGACTTCGGCCGGCTCTTCGCGCAGGAGGATCGAGTTGCCGTACGACTTCGACATCTTCTGGCCGTCGAGGCCCGGCACCTTTGGATTTTCCGTGAGCAGCGCCTCGGGTTCCGGCAGGATCATGCGGCGCGAGCCTTCGAGGTAGCCGAAGAGGCGCTCGCGGTCGCCGAGCGCCAAGTTCTGCGTCTCGTTCAAAAGCTCGCGCGCGGCTTCCAGCGCCTGCTCGTCGCCCTTCTCCTGGAACGCGGTGCGAAGCTCACCGTAGCGTTTCGCCTTCTTGGCACCGAGCTTCTTGATCGCGGCCTTGGCCTTCTCCTCGAAGCCCGGCTCGCGGCCGTAGATGTTGTTGAAGCGGCGCGCCATCTCGCGCACGAGCTCGACATGCGACACCTGGTCCTCGCCGACGGGCACCATGTTGGCGCGATAGATGAGGATGTCGGCGCCCTGCATCACCGGATACCCGAGGAAGCCGTACGTGGACAAGTCCTTGTCGGCGAGCCTCAGCTGCTGGTCCTTGTAGGTAGGAACGCGCTCGAGCCAGCCGATGGGCGTCATCATGCCGAGCAGCAGCGTGAGCTCGGCGTGCTCCATTACGCGCGACTGGATGAATAGCGTTGCCCGGGATGGGTCGAGGCCGGAGGCGAGCCAGTCGACCATCATCTCCCACGTCATCGAGGCGATGTTCTCGGGTGTCTCGTAGTCAGTGGTGAGCGCATGCCAGTCCGCGGCGAAGTACAGGCACTCGTACTCCTCCTGAAGGCGCACCCAGTTCTTGAGGGCGCCGTGGTAGTGGCCGATGTGCATGCGGCCCGTCGGGCGCATGCCCGACAACACGCGGTCAGCGAACATGAATGATTGTCGTTTGTCGCCGGGGAGAAGGCCGACTGAAAGCAGCCGTCACACCCCGGACAATGCGTAAACCAGAGTCGCAAACATCCGGTAAATCGGGCCCAGCACCGTCCACAGCGCGCCGGGGATCGCGATCAGGATCAGGATCACGAAGAACCCGTAGGGCTCGGCGCGCGCGAGCAACGCGGACGCGCGCTGCGGCAACAGTCCCACTGCGATGCGGCCGCCGTCGAGCGGCGGAACGGGCAGCAGATTCAACGCCAGCAACGCCAGGTTGATCTTCACGCCCGCATCGGCCATTTCAAACAAACCATCGCTCGTCCACGGTCCCGACGGAGCGGTCAGTCCCAGCAGCACGGCCCAGGCCAGCGCCATCACGAAGTTCGCCAGCGGCCCCGCGCCCGCGACCCACACCATGTCGCGCTTCGGGTGACGCAAGTTGCCGAAGTTCACCGGCACCGGCTTCGCCCATCCGAACAGGAACGGCGCGTGCATGAGGAACAGCACACCCGGCACCAGGACCGTGCCGATGGGGTCGATGTGCTTGAGCGGGTTGAGCGTCACCCGCCCCAGCATCCACGCCGTCTGATCGCCGAAGATGCGGGCGACGTAACCGTGGGCCGCTTCGTGCAATGTGATGGCCAAGACCACCGGCACTGCCCAGAGCACTGCGGTCTCGAGCCAATCCATTTACGGCCTCATTTTACCTGAACTCCGGGCCGCGCCTAACCGGCGCTAATGAAGCCCGAGCCGGGTGGGATCGCCGCCGCCCCGACGAACGATCGCAGCCGGCTCGCTCGAAAGGTCAACGACGGTGGTGGGGATCGCCGGGCACGGGCCGGCATCGATCACGAGATCGACGGTGGATTCGAGGCGCTCGCGAATCTCCAGCGGGTCGTTCAGCGGCACCTCGGCCGGCGGCAGGATGAGGGTGGTCGACAGAATCGGCTCGCGCAACTCGGCAAGAAGCGCCCGCACCACCGCGTGGTCGGGAACGCGCAGCCCGACAGTATGACGCTTGTTGTTCTGCAGCCGCCGCGGCACTTCGCGCGTGGCGGGCAGCAGGAAGGTGAACGGCCCCGGCACGCCTTGTCGCACGATGCGGAACTGCCAGTTGGCGAGACGCGCGAAGTGGCCGGCGTCGGCGAGATCGCGGCAAACGAGCGTGAGGAAGTGCCCCTCGCCGAGGCCACGGATGCCGCGCATGCGCCTCGCGGCCTCGACGTCACCGAGCTGGCAGCCGAGCGCGTAGCTCGAGTCGGTGGGATAGGCGACCACGCCGCCGCCGCGCAGCAGTTCGGCCGCCTGGCGGATCAGACGGGGCTGGGGATCGGCGGGATGGACGGTGAAATACTGCGCCATGAATATATAATTGTCGCAGAAATCGTCACTCCGGTTATAACGGTACGTGAACCTCCAGCAGCTCAGATACCTCTGCGCGGTGGTCGACCATGGACTCAACGTGTCCGACGCCGCGGAGGCGCTCCACACGTCGCAGCCCGGGATTAGCAAGCAGATACGACAGCTCGAAGACGAGCTCGGCCTGTCCGTGTTCGTGCGTCAGGGCAAGCGGCTCGCCTCGCTCACGCCGGCGGGGGAGATCGTCATCGCCACGGCGAGGCGCGCGATGCGCGAGGTGGGCAACCTGAAGCGCGTCGCCGACGAGTATCGCGGGGAGGACACCGGGACGCTGTCGATCGCGACCACGCACACGCAGGCCCGCTACGTGCTCCCCAGGGTGCTGCGCGACTTCGCCACGCGCTACCCGAAGATCAAGGTCGTGCTGCATCAGGGCAACCCGATGCAGGTCGCCGAGCAGACCGCACGCGGCGAGGTCGATCTTGGAATCGCGACCGAGGCGCTCGCCACCTTCCCTGAGCTCGTGACGCTGCCGTGCTACGAGTGGAACCGCGTGGTCATCACGCCGAAGCGTCACCCGCTCACGAAGATGCGGCCGCTCACGCTCGAGGCCCTCGCCAAGTTTCCGATCGTCACCTACGACTTCAGCTTCACCGGGCGTTCTGCGATCAACGCCGCATTCGAGGCGAAGGGACTCGAGCCCAACGTCGTGCTGACGGCGCTCGACTCCGACGTGATCAAGACCTACGTCGAGCTCGGCATGGGGGTCGGCATCATCGCGCAGATGGCGTACGACGCGGCGCGCGACGTGGCATTCGAGAAGTTCGACGCCGATCACCTCTTCGCCTCGTCGACCACGCGCCTCGGCCTGCGCCACGGCGTCTTCCTGCGCGGCTACGTCTACGCGTTCATCGCGCTCTTCGCCCCGCGCTACGACCGCGCGGCCGTGGACGCCGCGCTCGAGGGCCGCAGCCCCCGATGACGTCCGAGAGCAGCACGGCGCCGCGCGTGCACCGGCGCTCGTGGGGTTTCGCCGCGATGCTGGCATCGCTGTCGATGCTCGGGCCGTTCGCGGTCGACATGTACCTGCCGGCCTTCCCCGCCATCGGCGCGGAGCTGGGCGTCTCCGCCATCGCGCTTCAGCAGACGCTTTCGGTCTACATGTTCGCCTACGCGTTCATGATGCTGTGGCATGGCGCGCTGTCCGATTCGATCGGCCGGCGGCCAATCGTGATCGGCGGGCTCGTCGTATTCGCGCTGGGCACGCTCGGCTGCGCGATCGCGGGCAACATCGAGTCTCTGTGGCTCTCTCGCGTGTTGCAGGGCCTGTCGGCCGGCAGCGGCCTGGTCGTCGGCCGCGCCATCATCCGCGATCGCTTCCACGGCGCCGAGGCGCAACGCATGATGTCGCAGATGACCCTCGTGTTCGGCATCGGGCCGGCGCTCGCGCCGATCGCCGGCGGCGTGCTGCTGAACCTGCTCGGCTGGCGGTCCATCTTCTGGGCCATGCTCGCGTGGACCCTCGCGATGATCGCAGTGTGCGTGCAGTCGCTGCCGGAGACACTGGCCGTCGCGCATCGGCATCGCCTGCGGCCCGGCGTGCTCTGGAGCAACTACCGCGCGGTGCTCGGACGGCCGGCGTTTGCGCTCCTCGCGCTCCTGCCGGCGCTCAACTTCTGCGGCTTCTTCCTCTACATCTCGTCAGCGCCGGCGTTTCTCGTGGGCCTGCTCGGCGTGTCGACCTGGGGATTCGCTTGGCTGTTCATGCCCATGATCTTCGGCATCATGATCGGCGCGTATCTGTCGGGCCGCCTGGCTGGGCGCCTATCACCGATGCTCACGATAAGGATCGGGTATTCGCTGCTGGCGCTCGCCGCGATCGCGAATCTGCTCGTGTGCTATCTGCTACCGCCATTCGTGGCCTGGAACGTGCTGCCGATCTTCGTGTTCACGATCGGCTCGAGTCTCATCATGCCGAGCGTAACGTTGCTTTTGCTAGACTTGTTCCCAACGATGCGCGGGATGACGTCGTCGCTGCAAGGATTCGTTCAATTCGCGTTGGGCGCGGTCGTAGCAGGCTCGGTGTCGCCGTTGCTCGCGCATTCGTTGACGTCGCTGGCATGGGGCATGGGGGCGTTCGCGGCCGTAAGCTTCGGCCTTTGGCTCACGTACCAGCGCCGCGCGCACGATTCGCTGAAGGAGTGGTCGCCATGAAGTCGTTGCCATTGGTTGCGTTCGTGATGCTCGCCGTGCAGGCGACGTCAGCGGCGGAACTGCCCACGACGACGCTTACCGTCGGCGAGCACAAGATCACGGCCGAGGTCGCCGTCACCCCCGGCCAGCGCGAGCTCGGCCTCATGAACCGCTTCAGCCTCAAGCCGGATCACGGCATGCTGTTCGTGTTCGAGCGCACCGAGCCGCTCGCGTTCTGGATGAAGAACACGTTCGTTCCGCTGTCCATCGCCTTCATTGCCGAAGACGGCCGCATCGTAAACATCGAGGACATGGCGCCGCAGACCGAGGAGCCGCACTGGTCGAAAGGACCGGCGCGCTACGCGCTTGAGATGAAGAAGGGATGGTTCGCGGAGCGTGGGATCGGGCCGGGGGCCGTCGTCAAGGGCGTGACGGCTGCGAAATGAGCCGCGGTTACTCCCGCCTATGCCCGAGGCATTGGTAACCCGGTCCTTCAGGAAGTCCGCTTAAGCGCAGGGCGCAGTAGGAAGTTTCGCCGCCCGATCAACATCCCGTTGTCATCCCCCGGGGAAGTACTAGCGCACAGGGCGCCGATGTCGTACCGTTTCCGGTTTCGAAGTCTGTTGTCCCGTCCTCCGCGGACCCGAAAGTCGATTTGGAGGGGACCACAATGCTGGAATCGCTGCGTCCGCGCGCTCCCACTGCCGCGGATGGGAAGTACGCTCCGCCGTTCCTCGAGCCGCTGGCGGAGGCAACCGCGATGGGTCGCGAGACGATAGCCGTCGTCGAAGCGATCACGAAATCGCTGGGATTGGACAACTTCATGTATGGGATGACTGCGGCGCTCAAACCGTCCCACGAAGCAAACGCCTACGTGTTCACGACGATGCCCGCCACCTGGATCCGGCGATATGACGATCAGGCGTACATCGAGATCGATCCGCGAATCGAACGTACGTGGAGTAGTTCCGTGCCGTTGGTATGGGATCGAGACACGTTTCGCGACACGAGCGAAAGGTGTCGCGAGTTCCTTGCAGATGCGCGCAGCCACAGTATCGGAAGCGGCCACGTCTTCATTTCATTGTGCAACTGCCTCAAAGACAGCGCCTGATAAAGGCACCCCACTCGCACGCCCTTGTTCTGACGGTGGTCAATTGCTGTACGGAGAGACACGCCATGATGGAATTCCTATCGATCAACAAGATCAATCTTCGGCCAAACCAACCAGTGCCACCTCTTTTGGAATCCCTCCTGCAAGCGGCGAGGCGAGGTGAAGAGCTCGTGCCATATGTTCTGTCGATCGCGGCGTCGTTTGGATTCGACAGCTTTGAATACGGCGTTTCGGGAACTCCGCATCCCGACAAGAACGGACTCACCTACTACTACTCCACGATGCCTGACTGGATAGTGCGCTACGATCGAATGGGGTACATCGAAATCGATCCGCGCGTCTTCTTGACCTGCAAAAGCGCCATCCCGCTCATCTGGGATCAGTCGAATCTGCGCAAGTTCGGATCGAACGTAGACGCATTTCTCGACGATGCGATTGCCCACGGCATCGCGAGTGGCGTCAGCTTCATGTGGCACGGACCCTACGACACCGGCATGGCAGTTACTCTCAATTCTCGAGTCAAGCTGAACGAT
>DATJXV010000084.1:0-33306 GCA_035499955.1 Casimicrobiaceae bacterium | reverse complement strand
CGGATCGGGCAACTCGAAGACGGCGCAGTGCGCGACGTCCTCGCTCGCGGTCGGCGCGCACAGCATCGTGGCGACTTACGGCGGCGACGCGAACAACGCGTCGGCCAGCAGCACGGCGCTGTCGCAGACCATCACGCTGCCGGCGACGACGACGACGCTCGCGAGCAGCAGCAACCCGGCGGCGGTCGGCACGCCGGTCACGTTCACCGCGACCGTCGCGGGCACGGCGCCCACGGGAACGGTCAACTTCAAGGACGGCGGCGCGACGTTCGGCGGCTGCGGTGCCGTCGCCCTGACCGGGTCCGGCAACTCGAAGACGGCGCAGTGCACGACGTCCTCGCTCGCGGCGGGCTCGCACAGCATCGTCGCGGCCTACGGCGGCGACGCGGGCAACGCGGGGTCGAGCAGCATCGCGCTCTCGCAGGCGATCAACGCGCCGCTCGGCACGACGCTCACGAGCAACAACAACCCGGCGGTGACCGGGTCGCTCGTGACGCTCACCGCGACGGTGGTCGGCACCTTCCATCCCACCGGCACCGTGAATTTCATGGACGGCGGCGCGTCGATCGCGGGCTGCGGCTCAGTGCCCGTCAGCGGCGCGGGCAACACGGCCAGCGCGAACTGTGCCACGTCGAGCTTCTCGGTCGGCACGCATTCGCTGACGGCGGCCTACAGCGGCGAACGCTCGGGCAATCCCCCGTCGACGAGTACGACGCTGTCGCAGGTCGTGACGAGCGGCGGCGGACCCACGACGTCGACCACCGCGGTTGCGAGCAATCTCAATCCATCGACGGTGGGCGCGGCCGTGACGTTCACGGCGACCGTGACCGGCAGCGCGCCGACGGGCAACGTCGACTTCCGCGACGGTGCGTCGTCCATCGCCGGATGCTCCGCGCAGCCGCTGTCGGGCAGCGGCAACTCGCGCACCGCGACGTGCACGACCAGCACGCTCGCGCAAGGCACGCACAGCGTCACGGCGAACTACGGCGGGGATGCCGGCAACACGTCGTCGGCGAGCAGCGCGCTTTCGCAAGGGGTCAACCCCGCCGGGCCGACGACGTCGACGACCACGCTCGCGAGCGCGCCCAACCCGTCGAGCAGCGGCGCGGCCGTCACGTTCACCGCGACCGTCGCCGGCACCGCGCCCACCGGGACCGTCAACTTCAAGGATGGCGCGACCTCGGTCGCGGGCTGTGCTGCGGTCGCGCTCACCGGGTCGGGCAACACGCGGACCGCGATGTGCGCCACTTCCGCGCTGTCGGTGGGAACGCACAGCATGACCGCGGCCTATGCCGGCGACGCCGGCAACACCGCCTCGACCAGCAACACCGTGTCGCAGGTGGTCAACAACGTGTGCGTGGGGCGCGGGTGCTGAGGCCCTACATCTGCGCGAGCGTCTCCGGCGAGAGCACGTAGGAGGCGCCGACCAGGGGATCGGCGTCCTCCACGAAGGCCGGGTGCACGACGCCTTGCAGTGCCTGCACCGCGAAGATCTCGCCGACGCCGGTCTCGAACTGCAGGAACCCGAGGCTGCGGCCGGTGGCGAGGTCGACCGCCTGCACGCCGCAGAAACGGCGGTCGACGTCCACCCGCTCGGTGATGGGCACGCCGCCGAACGAGCGGCTCTCGCGGACCTTGGACAGCCCGACGAACGCGACGCCGCCCACGAAGTCGAGCCCACGCGTGAAACCGTCGAAAGCCGCGACGGTGTCGCAGCGGCCGGCGGCGCGGTCCACGCGCGCCAGCGTGCCGCGCCCCGATTCCTCGACCCACAGCTCGCCCCGATAAAGACGCGGCGAATGCGGCATCGACAGGCCGTGCGCGACCGCCTCGCCGGAGGCGACGTCGAGCACGAGCCCGCCCGTCGTGCGTTGCGCGCGCCATCCTTCCGGCTCGTCGGTGGCGGCGAACAGCGTCACGTAGGCCGGCCGCCCGCCGTCCATCGCGATCCCGTTGAGGTGGCAGCGGTCGTCGGGCCGCAGGCGCTTCACGAAGGGCGGCCGCCAGCGCGGCTGAAAGCTCTCGAGCGCGCTGCGCGTGCAAAGGCACGAGAACCGGGTGTTGACGAACCACAGCTCGTCCTCGCCCCAGGCGATCTCGTGCAGGTCGATCTCCCCGGTCACGTGCGTGTTGAGCGGCACGTAGCACGCGTCCGGCGCGGGCTGCCCCGCCGCGGTCGGCATCTGCGCGGACAGCACCGGCATGTTGCTCATCTCCAGGATGCGGTGGCGCGTGCCGAGCGCGAGCCGGTTGCGGATCGCCGCCACGCCCATGGCGCGGTCGACGCGCACCATGTCGATGAAGAGCGATCCGCCCAGGGCGCGGACGACGACCAGGGCGCCCGCCTCGTACGTCGACACGAGCAGCGACGTGCGCAGCTGCGCGAGCAGCGGCGCGAGTGACGGCGACGCCGCTATCGTGATGTCGATCGGCGCGGCCGCTGCCTGAACGGGCGCGGAATCGCCCAACGTCAGGCCTCGAGCAGGCCGTACCGCGCGATCCTCTCGTAGCACTCGGGAAGGATGCCGTCGAGCGCGGCGCGGATCAGGGCCGGATCGGTGATCTGCTGCTTGTCCTTCTCGATGCGCAGGCCGCCTTCGACCGCGATCTTCGCCACCGCGTCGACGATCGCGCGATGGTCGTGCTCGCCGTCGAGAAGCAGCACGACCCGGCGCGACAGCTCGTCGAGAACCAGCGTTTCGTGGCGGCGGTTGGCGAAGGGCCGGCCACGGGAGGCGAGATAGCGCGCGATGCGGTCGGCGCGGGGCCGGTCGCCCACCACGGTCGAGAGCGCCGCCGGCTCCGCGCGAAGCTCGAGAATGCCCGCGGCGAAGCAGCCGAGGAGGTCCCTGCACACCCGCTCGCGGTCGTCGGCGAGCGTTTCGCTCGACGCCGCGGCGAGGCCTCCGGCGAGCCGCCCGCGCGCGGCGCGGCAGAGCTCTTCGACGGGCATCGTCCGCGGCCACAGCTCACCGAGGATCAGCATCGCCGCCTTGACGATCGGCTGCGCCGTATTGATGCCGCCGCTGTCGCCGGGCCGCTTGAACTTCGCGAACGTCGCTCCATCGAGGTCGACCGGCCGGGTCTCCGGCTGCAACCGCGCGCTCGCGTGAAACGGCAGGACGTCGCGCCAGACGACATTGCGGTTGAGCGCGACGGACTGGTGCACGAGCAGCGTCTGCCGGAACACCCGGTTGCGCACGAAGTCCATGTATTGCTCCATCTGGGCGATCGTCGGCGCGACCGAGCGCAGGGTCTCCGCCACCTGCGCGGGAAAGTTCGACGCGAGCATGGTGTGGAAATCCGCCTCGCCCAGGTACTGCAGGCCGCGCAAGCCCGCCCGCTCGATGAACTCGTGGAAGTAGACGGGCGCGTTGATGTCCTCCAGGTGCTCGTGCGCGAGGTACGAGTCGGTGGAGTTGCGCAGGATCTCGACCTCGACCTTCAGCATCATCCCGTAGGGGCTGTTCTCGGTGGGCACGTTCGCGGAGAGGAAGTCGAGCAGCGCCCGCGCCTGCTGCACGCGCAGGGCCATGTCGGGAAACTGGCGCGTGTGATAGATCATCATGTCGCGCACCATCGACCGCATGTGCCAGCCCGGGTAAGTGTTGTAGCTGACGAAGGCCACGCCCTGCGGCGCGAGGTTGTGCTTGCAGACACCGAGAAGCTTCTCCTGCACCGGCGACGGTATCCACGAATAGACCCCGTGGGCAATGACGTAGTCGAACTCGCCGAACGACTCGTCGACGTCGGCGAGGTCCATGTGGCGCAGGTCGACGTTGCGGATGTCGAGGTCGGCGAGCATCGCCTTGCCGTCGGCGATCTGCCGCGCCGACAGGTCGATGCCGACGAAGGTCGATTCCGGCGCCTGCGTGGCGATGGGAATGAGATTGCCTCCGCTCGCGCACCCGATCTCGAGCACGCGACAGCGCGACGGGCTCGCCGGCCGCATGCCGAAGAGCCGCGCGATGACATGGAGGTGGTCGGGATGCGACTGCGGGAAGGCGATGCTGTCGTAAGGCAGGGTGTCGTAGCTCGTTGCGCCCGGAGTGCTCATTCGGTACGAATCCTTTCGTCGATGCTGGTGAGGCCGCGCGTGCGCCTTCAGCGGTACCGTATCGCCACGCCCCGGAACGCCGGGATCGTCTGGCCCCCGACCGTCTCCATCTGGCCCGTGGTCGGATTCAGGCGCTGCGTCACCGGCGCGGGGCGGCTCAAGTCGGTGAGGATCACCGCCTGGGCGCCGATCTCCTGCGCCTTGGTTCGGATCTGGGCGAGCACCTGCGCGCGCAGCGCACCCGCCTCGCCCGGCACCTCGATCACGCCGATCTCCTGGTAGGGCCGCGAAGGCGGTGCGTCGAGCATGTCGACGAACTGCGTGGGCGGGTAGGTCGCGCTGCCCGCAGGCCGCACGAATTCCGGCTGGGCGGGCGCACACGCCGCGAGCACGGCGGCGAACGCCAGCAAGGCGGCGTGCCTGAAGATCTGCATGGGGTCTCCTTCTCCCGATGAGGGTCGACGACGATCCAACCCGCCTGCCGCCGACTCGAGCGGGGAAACGGGAATGCACGCCGAAGCTTGCCTCCGGCGTCAGGATGCGATTCTACTGCATGGCTCGCGCGGGTTCGGCCGCCGGCTTCACCGCCGCTGCCCCCGGCGCCAATAAAAAAGGGCGCCCGAAGGCGCCCTTGAAGTCGTAGGTCTGTCTGACTTCTTTCCGCTTAGCAGCCTGCCGGCGGCCACGGTGCCGGCGGGTTCGGAACGTTGCAAATCGGCCCACCCACGATCGCCTGCGAGTAGGTGTTGTTGTGCACGGCGTTCTGGTACTGCACGAACTGGAACAACCCCGGCGACGGCTCCGTGATGATGTACGCCGTGCCCGGCCCGGTCGACGGATACACGTTGTAGTTGATGTACGCGTTCGCGTTCGTCGCGTGGTAGCCGTGGTCGAAGATGTTGGCGCCCTCGAACCACTGGCCCTGGTACGGCGCGCCGGTGAACGTCCATGCGTTGTTGATGTTGGTGTTGATCGACACGTAGCCCGCCGCCGCGTTGGACACGAACGCCACGCCGCCCGGGAACAGGAACTGGGGCGAGAAGCCAGGCACGGTGCCCGGCCAGATGTCGATGTTGCCGTCCGCCTGGACGATCAGCGAGCTGCCGAGGTTGCCCTGCAGGAACGGCGGGATGATCACCGGCGAGACGTAGCCGACCAGGAAGAACGGCGTCAGCGTATTCCACGAGTTCACCGCCACGTCGCCCCTGAAGCCCAGGTTGATCGCCTGGAACCCGCCGCCGTTCGCCCAGATCGACGCCTGAACCTGCCCGCCCGGGGTCACCGGCTTCACCCACATCGAGTTCAGCAGCCAGTTGTTGAGCGGGTTGGCAAGAGGCGTCAGCGGCGAATTGATGCTGCCCAGCACCTCGAGGTTCAGCACGTCCGTCTGGATCTGGAACACCGGCTGCTGAGCCGACGAGGTGTAGTCCGCCCCGCTGTTCTGCACGCCCTTGAACGACAGCACATCCATGTTCACGACCGGGGACGTGATCACGGCCGAGGTGGCGACCTTCGTCAGCGCGTTGACGGCCATGTAGTTCACCGCGTTCACGCCGACGATCGGGCCGGTCAGCCAGGCGTTGAGCCCGTCGACCTGGACGCCCACGATATCGAAGGCGCCCGTCGGGCCCAGCGTCAGGTTGCCGTGGCTGAAGATATTCACGTCGTCGCCGACCACCGTGGCGGGGATGACGAGGTTGCTGTTCGTCGCGCCCTGGTTCTCGATGTCGACGAAGTTTCCGGCGACGATCACGCCGGCGATCGTCGTCGTGTTCATGCTCGCCAGGCTCGTGTTGTAGATGTGAACGTTGTTCGACGTCTGGATCGTGCTGTTGATGCTGAGCGGCCCGATCACGTCCACGTTGAGGTCGTTGAGGTTGGGGCCGCCGTCGCCGATATTCAGGCTCGTGATCGTGGTCGACGCGCCAACCCTGTTGTTCGTGATGTCGGCGTCGTAGTTGCCGAAGATGCTGCCCGAGATGGTGAGCGGTCCATTGACGGAAACGCCGACGTTGCCGCCCGTGGTGCCCTGCGCGATCAGGTTGCCCGCGATCGTGGTCGGCGAGTTCGACGCGACGTTGGTGACGTAGACGCCACCGCTCGTGCCCGTGCCGCCCACATTACTGATGATGTTGGCTGTGGAGGCGATGTTGATGCCGCCGGCGCCGCTGTTGTACAGGTTGACGCTAGAACCCGCGCCCACCGACTTGGTGATGGTCAACGAACCGATCGTGTTGATGTCGGTGTCGGAGGAGTTGTTGAAGCCGACCGTGTTGGAGTGGTTGATCGTGCTGTCGATGCTGACGTTGTTGCCCCAGATCGTGACGTAGTTGTTCGTCGTGATGCTGGACGGCCCCGACGCGCGCGTGAGCGCGTTGATCTCGACGTTGCTGTAGGCGATGTTGGCGCCGTTGATCAGCAGGTGGTCGATGAACACGCCCGGCGTCACCGTGAAGCGGCCCACGACGTTGTAGAGCTCCGTGAGGGCGGTGTTGTTGTAGACGTTGGTCTCGATGTTGGAGTCGGCGAAGAGGCCGATGCCCTGGTCGGTGCTGCCCAGCGTGCCGCTGCGGATCCCGTTGACGGCGTCGATGTGGATGTAGCCGTTCTTCGAGATGAGCGCGCCGTCGTTGGTGAACACCGCGGTCGGGTTCGTGTACGTCGGGTCGTAGCAACCGGGGACCGAGCAAACGCCCGGGCCGGCCGCCATGTGGCCGCCGGAGCCGACGGCGTCGATCGAGAACAGCCGATCCACCGTCACGCCCGTGATGCCGTTGACCGTGTCGGTCTGCGTGACCGCGCGCAGGCCCGCCACGACGTTGAGCTGGCTGGCGTACACCACGCCCGCGTTGACCACGTCGGCGCCGACCAGCAGCGTGAACGCCGCCGGCTGCTGCGTGAGCGTGAAGCCGCCGTCGATGAAGCCGCCCTTCTGGATCCAGACCTTGGACTGCGTGCCGGCGACGTCGACGAACCCGTTCCCGTAGGTGGGCGCCGCGCCGAAGTTGCCGACGAACTCGAATTCCGCCGTCGGGTTGTTGAGGTTCGCGCCGATCAGGCCGACGCCGGTCGGGCTGCTGATCGCGCCCGTGGGCCCGACGATGATGCCGTTGCCGTTGGCGATGAAGATCTTGGGCGCCGCGCCGGTGCCCGCGCCGACGATGGGCGTGCCGTTGGCCGTCTGGCCGTTGGGCGACGAATACACGATGCCGTAGATCTGCGAGACGTTGCCGCTCGCGTCGACGTTGAGCACCGCGGCGTCCGTCACGCCCGTCGACGAGGTGAAGTAGATCGCCGCGTTCGAGCCGACGTTGAAGCCGGCGGGGTTGTAGGTGTCGCCGGTGCCGTTGGAGCCCCAGCGGATCACCGCGCGCGCGATCGTGCCCGCGTTGTTGAGCTGCAGGCCGCCCGGGTTGTACGGGGCCGCCATCGTGCCCTTGGTGATCGTCGAGCCGACGCCGCCGCCGCCGCCGATGATGTACTGCCCGCCACCGCCGCCCGTCGACGTGATCGTTGTCAGAGGATTCACCGCGCGGACCAGCCCGTCGCCCGGCAGCTGCGTCGGGAACGGCTGCGCGTACGCGCTCGCGGCGGAGATTGCCAGCGCCACGGCTGCCACCACGGGCTTGACCGAGAACTTATTGTTTACAGCGGTTTTCATAATGGTGTTTCTCCCATTCATGTTGATCAGACCTACGATTTCATCACCGGGCGCCCGGCAGAATCAGCTTCGACATGGTACTGCGGTCACGGCGCGCTGGCAATCACGCCGCGTGCTCGGCCGGGACTGCATGTGGCAATTTCGGGACGTTGCTCGCCGTATTTAGCTATGCCGGTGCACGCGTTGCAAGCATTGGATGGAAATTAGCAGGAACTCCGCCCGGCATGTGGCTTCCTTACAACATCATTTCCGCAGTGGCGGGGCGTCTCCGTATGACGACACCCATGGCATAACACCGGCCTAAACCCGCCAAGGGCGCCGGAAAGCCCGGCATTGTGTAGTTTCCTGCACTGCGCTAGAAGCTCTGGGTGAGGGTAAAGTACACATTCGCCCGAGCGGCCGTATTGATGGCGTCGAGGTCGACATTTCGCGATGCGATGGGCCACGCATACGCCACGCTCAAGGACGTGCCGAACGGGGTGTTGCCGGTGATCGACACGCCGGCGTCGGCGAGCAGGCGCGAATAGGGCTTGTCGACGGGCGTGTAGTGGCTCACGACGGTGCCGGCCTCCGCGAACCCGTTCGCATTGACCGTGTACCCCTCGTAGCCCCAACTCGGCGACTGCAGGGTGGCGCGCGCGAGGAGCCCGCCGTCGCCGACGAGCACCGCCGGCAGCCAGGCGGTCAGGTTGCCGAAGCCGCCGACCACCCACTGGTTGTTCTGCGGCATCGTCGCATCGGCGTACTGGCCGCTGAGCGACAGGGAAAACTGGAGTTCGTAGGGCAGGCTCTGGTTGTACGTGAGGCTCCCCTGAACCGCGGTGAAATGCGGGTCCGGCACGCCTGGGTCCGCCGGAAGAAAAGTGCCCCTGCGCGGGGTCAAGCCCTGCAGCGCGTTGATGGAGAGGGAAAAAGAACCAATCTGGCCCAGCAGCGACAGGCTGCGGCTGTACAGGAAGCCGAGCGAGGCGTAGCCGTAGCGCTGGTCGGTGAGCGGGTAGGTGTTGTCGAACACGAGCACCGAGTTGTCGACGTAGTTCACGCCTTCGGTGATCGCGAGCCTCGACACGTCGTCCGCGTAGGCGAGCTGCACGCCGGTCAGGGCGGCGGTGTAGATGTCGCCCTCCGGGTTGAGAGGCGCCGACACGTCGCCGTTCTTGTAGGTCACACCGTTCCAGCTGGCCCCGTAGACCCCCCAAGGGGTGGCGATCGTCCCGCCGACGATGGCGTTCTGGTACTGGCTTCCCCGGCTGTCGACCGTCAGGCCGGGAATGCCTTGGGTGTACCCCGCGGTCATCTCGAGCCCCGCGCCCGGCCGCAGCGAACCGCTGGCGCTCCACGTGTAGCGGCTGGAATACCGGCTGCCGAGGTTGCCGAAGTTGAGCGACGCCGACCACGGCTTGGCGCCCGGCACCGGCTCTTCCTTGACGGTCATCGCGGTGCCGCCGACCTCCTTCGCCGGGCCGAAGCTCAAGGTCGTGCGCGTCCCGTTGCGGCCGGTGTAGATGTCGGCCAGGGCGGATTTCTCGATGAGGTCGTCGCGCGTGACTTCTCCGCGCCCGAGGAGCCGCGCGTAGTAGGGCCGGATATCGTCCGGCGCGTCGATCTCGGTGATGCGGCCGCTGATGACTTCGAGCGCCACCAGCTTGTTGCTGACGTCCGCCTTGATCGCGACGAACGGATAGCCCGCCTTCTTGTATTCGACGTTGAGCGCGTCGAGCACCTCCTTGGGCGTCGCGTGGGCTTCGATGGTCGCGCGGACGACGCTCGCGGGGAGCACGAGGTTGCCCTTCACCACGTAGTAGTAGCCGTGGCTGTCGACGGCCAGCGGCTCGGCCGGACGCTGCGCCGGCTCGACGAGCGCGGGCGGCGGGGGAACGTTCGCGTCGGCAGGAAGATCGATGGCCATGCTGGAGGCGGTCCTTAACGGTTGCGCGCGGAACGTCCGCCCCTCGGGACGGGGAAGCAGGCTTGACGCATGGCCGCTACGATGCGAGGCGACGAATGGACGCCGCGTCGCGGGGACGGGTCCGGCGGAGCGTCGCGGCGGACGGCGCAGCCCAAACGGCTGCGCGACCGGCGACGGCTAAAGGGGGAAATTCTATCATCTTCGTCGAGCAATCCTGCACCGCGCCATCCGACAAGCGCGGAGGGCCGCAAGTTTCACGTGCCGCGGACGGTTTAGGCGAAAATGGCGCGCCGGGCAGGCCCGGTCCGCACCCGCCACGCGCGATGAACATCTATCAGACGCAGCTTCGAAGCGACGAGATCGACGCCCTCGCTCACCGCGAGATGGTCGGCGGACTGTGGGACGAGATCGGGCAGCTCCAGTTCGACTTCATGCGCGCACGCGGTCTCTTGCCCGGGGACCGGCTGCTCGACGTCGGCTGCGGCGCGCTGCGCGGCGGCGTGCACTTCGTCCGCTATCTCGACCCCGGACGCTACTGCGGGCTGGATCTCAACGCGTCGCTGATCGAAGCGGGCAAGCGCGAGCTCGCGGCGGCGGGGCTCGACGGCCGCGGGGCGAGCCTCCTGGTCGACGATGCGTTCGACGTCTCGCGCTTCGGCTGCCGCTTCGAGTGGGCACTCGCGGTCTCCGTGTTCACCCACCTTCCCATGAACCAGATCGTGCGCTGCCTGGCCGAGGTGAAGAAGGTCCTGGCGCCCGGCGGGCGCCTCTTCGCGAGCTACTTCGAGGCGCCGGCCAGCGCGCATCTGGCGCCGCTGCGGCATCCGCCGGCGGACATCGTCACCCGCTACGACGCGGATCCCTACCACCAGTCTGCCGACGAGCTCGCCGCCCTCGCGCATTTCGCCGGCATGACGATGGAGCGCATCGGCGCGTGGAACCATCCCCGCGGGCAGCGGATGCTCGCCTTCGCGGCGGGGTGACGCCGCCTTCAGCGCGGCTTGCGCTCGATCCTGCGCAACAGCATGCGGCCGACGAGCCGCTCGCGCATGCGATCGAGCAGCGCGTGCGCCGCGACCAGCTCGCCCTCCTTGCGCGCGAGGGTCGCGAGGAGGTCGGTCTGGTAGGCATCGGCGGCGGCGAGGTCCTCGTCCTTGCGCTGCACCGCCGACTTCAAGTCCTCGCTGTACCTCGTCGCCTCGGCGAGCGCGCCGCGCGCCCAGGCGAGCTCGGCGGCAAGCCGCGGCGCGTCGTCGGCGATGCGCTCGACCGAGCTTGCGTACGCGAACAGGGGCGACATGGCCTCGTGCGCGGCGAAGAGACGGTCGATCCCGGCGATCACGCCGGCGTCTGAAACGGACGCGTCGTCGCGCGCGAGGCGCTGCGCAAGCGCGTGCGCTTCGGCAACACCCGCGGGCAGGCCCGCGGTGGACTCGTCCGCCGCGTAGTGCGCGTGGCGCAGCTCGCCGCTCACGAACTCGCGCGCGAACGAGTCCGCGTGCGCCTGCGCAGGCGCGTGCGGCGGCAGCGCGAGCGCCTGCGCGATGCGGGCGAGCTCGCGATGCGGCGCCTCGATCATGAGATCGTAGTCGACCACGACGCGCGGCCGGCCGTGCGTGTAGCGGAGCGCGCACAGCAGGTGCGTGAGCCACAGCCAGGCGCTGCGCCGCGGATCGAGCCCGTCGCGCGCGGCCAGGGAATCGATCACCGCGCGCGGGTGGCGCACGGCGATCACGTAGGCGTCGTCCACGCGAGCTTCGTCGAACACGCATCGCCAGAAGGAGATGAGGCGCGGCACGCGCGGATCCTTGAACGCGAAGCGTCCCGTGCGCGCGAGCTTGGCGGCCAGCAGGCGCCGCGCCGCGTCGCGCGCGGCGGCGTGCTCGCCCGCGCGCCAGTCGATGCCGTCGAGCAGCGCGAGGCTCTTCCAGTCCGCGCCCTGCGCGTCGAGCAGCGCGTCGTCCATCGCGACGATGTCGAGGTCCTCGAAAAAGCCGCGCGCGTTCATCCTCGGATCGGCGCTCATCAGCGCGTCGCCCATGTCGAGGCCGAGCGCCATGAGGCCGCGCGCGACCACGCTCGTGCCGGCGCGATGCATGCCGGCGACGACGATCACGCGGCGGCGCCCGCCGGCGTCCGTCTCAGACACGCTCGTCGCCCTCCGCGCAGATCGCGCCGCGCACTGCGAAGTCGACGTAGCCCGCGCCGCTCGCGCCCGCTTGCGCCTGCACGCGGAAGGCGGTCGCGTCGACGAGCCGATGCAGGTAGGTCTCGGCGCCGTCGGCCTCGCCCATCACGCCGGTGTTGAGGAAGTACATGCCCGCGAACAGATCGCAGCGGAACGTAAACGCCACCGCGACCTCGGCGCCGGCCTCGATCGCATCGGGGAGGCCGGAGGAATCGGGGTAGATGCCGCCGCCAAGCTCGACGCCGGACGTGGTCTTGATCATCATGCCGAAGCGGACGCGGCGCGCGGCGCGAGTGAACTCGACTTCGTAGCGCACGACGTAGCTCTCGCCGCGGCGGAGCACGTTGACCGCTTCCCCGTCGGGCGTGGTCACGCGCGGTGCGCGGATGCGCGCGCCGTGCGGCGCGAATTCCACGACGCTCGCCGAGCGCAGGTCCGGATCGAACGCGGCCGGCGACGCCACCTCGTCCTGCCCGGGCGCCGCGGTGCGGCCGCGCAGCTCGTCGCGGATCCGCGCAGCGTTGGCAGGCGAGGCGTACAGGAGCCGCTGGTATTCGGGCACGACGCGCCGGGGCTCGTCGAGCAGGATCATCTCCCCGCCGTCGAGCAGCAGCGCGCGGTCGCACAGCTCGAGCACCTGCGCGGGCGAGTGCGACACGAACAGGATCGCAGCGCCGTCCTCGCGGATCTGCTCGATGCGCGCGAAGCACTTGCGCTGGAACGCCTCGTCGCCGACCGCGAGCGCCTCGTCGACGATGAGGATGCGCGGCGAGACCGCGGTCGCCACGGCGAAGGCGAGCCGCAAAGCCATGCCGCTCGAGTACGTCTTCACCGGACGGTCGACGAAGTCGCCGATGTCGGCGAACGCGAGCAGCTCCGGCATGAGCGCGCGCATCTGCGCGTGCGGCAAGCCGAGGATCGCGCCGTTGACGTACGCGTTCTCGCGGCCGGTGAATTCGGGGTCGAAGCCGCTGCCGAGCTCGAGCAGGGCCGCGATGCGGCCGTGCGTGGCGACCTCGCCCGTCGTCGGCGCGAGCGTGCCGGCGACGAGCTGCAGGAGCGTGGACTTGCCCGACCCGTTGCGCCCGACCACGCCGAGCGCCTGCCCCGGCGCGAGCACGAACTCGACGTCGCGCAGCGCCCAGAAATCGCGGTAGAACTGCCGGCGGCCGCGCCACAGGGTCTGCTTGAGCCGGTCGACCGGGCGGTCGTAGAGCTCGAAGCGCTTGGAAAGAGCGCGGACCGAGAGTGCGGGCGTGGCCATCGGATTGGTCGCGGATTATAGTCGCACGGCACGATAGGCTACGCGGAGGGCGCTCGTGCGGGGCGGTAAAATGGCGCCTCCCGCGCGCCATTGCCGCCTGGGACCCCTGACCCCAGATGATTCGTCCCGCCCACGTGCGCGCAGGACTGCGTGTGCTCCGCCGCCACCTGCGCTACGCCGGCGGCAACCCGCGCAAGCTCCTGTGGGTCGCGCGTCGCGTCGTGAACCTCGCGCGCGACGGCGCGATCGCCGGCGTGCTCGAGCGGCACGTCGTGCAGGACGCGCTGTACGCCGACTACGCGCAATGGTGCGCGCGCCACGAGCCCGGCCCGGGCCACGACTACGGCCCGCGCCTCGCCGCGCTCGCGCGCCGGCCGCGCATCTCCATCCTCATGCCCGTGCACGAGGTCGACGTCGCGTACCTCGCCGAGACCATCGCCTCGGTGCGCGCGCAGTGCTATCCGGACTGGGAGCTCGTCGCCGTCGACGACGCCTCCGGCGACGTGCGCGTGCGCGAGTGCCTCGCGCAGGCGGCGGCAGGCGATGCGCGCATCGTCGTGCGCCGCCGCGAGGACAACGGGGGCATAGCGCAGGCGAGCAACGACGCGCTCGCGCTCTCCACCGGCGAGTATTGCGCGTTCCTCGACCACGACGACCGCATCGCGCCCGACGCCCTTCTCTGCGTCGCCGAGGCGATCTGCGAGCACCCGCGCTGCGAATTCTTCTTCAGCGACGAGGACAAGCTCGCCCCGGACGGCACGCGCACGCGGCCGTACTTCAAGCCGGATTGGGACGGCGAATGGATCCGCACGACCAACTGCGTGCTGCACTTCATGGCCGTTCGCAGCGCGCTCCTGCGCGAGCTCGGCGGCCTCGCGCCCGGCATCGACGGCGCGCAGGACTGGGACCTCGTGCTGCGGGTCGAGGAAGCGCGCGGCCGCGAGCGCATCCACCACATCCCGCACGTGCTGTACCACTGGCGCGAGATCAAGGGCTCGACCGCCGCGGCGTCCTTCGAGAAGCCGGCGCTCGCCGCCGCCCAGCGCCGCGTCATCGAATCGACGCTGCGCCGCCGCGGCGAGGCGGGCACGGCGATGCTCACGCCTTCGGGTTGGCGCATCGAGTACGCGCTGCCCGATCCGCCGCCGCTCGTGTCCATCGTGATTCCCACGCGCGACCGCGCCGACCTCCTGCGCGCGTGCGTGGAGTCGATCCGGGCGCGCACGACATACCCGTCGTACGAGATCGTGATCGTGGACAACGGATCCGCGGACCCCGAGGCCGTGCGATACCTCGAAGATCTCGCGGGCAGCAGCGGCGCGCGCGTGGTGCGCTCCGACGCGCCCTTCAACTACGCGGCGCTTTGCAACCTCGGCGTGCGCGAGGCGCGCGGCCCGCTGGTCGCGCTGGTCAACAACGACGTCGAGGTGATCTCGCCGCATTGGCTGACCGAGCTCGCGAGCCTCGCCCTGCGTCCGGGCGTGGGGCTCGCCGGCGCGACGTTGTACTACCCGGACCTCACGCTGCAGCATGCAGGCGTGATCCTCGGGCTCAACGGGGTGGGGGACCGGCCGTGGATCGGCACGCCACGCGGATTCGCCGGACCCTACGGGCGCGCCCGCGCCACGCGTGAAGTCGGCGGCGTCATCACCGCCTGCGCGGTGGCGGTGCGCGAACGCTATCTCGCGGCCGGCGGCATGAACGAGTCGCTCGCGGTCTCCTGCAACGACCTCGACCTCGGGCTGCGCCTTGCGCGCAACGGGCACCGCACGGTGGTCTCGCCGTACGCCGAGCTCCTGCATCGCGAATCGGCGTCGCGCGGCCTGCGCGACGACCCGCGCAACGAGGCGCGCTCGCGCGAGGAGGAGGCTCGCTTCGCGAAGCTGTGGCCGCGCGAGCTGGCGGCCGATCCCTGGTACAACCCGAACCTCGCGCTCGCCGGCACGGCGTACGCGCTGGCGTGGCCGCCGCGGACTCCCGCGAGATGAGCGTCGTGCGCCACCCCGTCGGCCTGCGTGCGCTCTTCGGCGCCGCCTTCGACCACGCGAGCCTGCTGTGGCAGTTCTCGCGGCGCGAGCTTTCCGGCCGCTACCGCGGATCGCTGCTCGGGTTCGGCTGGGCGATCGTCAATCCGCTGCTCCTGCTCGCCGCGTACACCTTCGTGTTCAGCGTCGTGTTTCGCATCCGGTGGGACGGCCCCGTCGCCGACCGCACCGGGTTCGCGCTCGCGGTGTACAGCGGGATGATCGTGCACGGCTTCTTCGCCGAATGCATGACGCGCGCGCCGCAGCTCGTCGTCGACCACCGCAATCTCGTGAAGAAGGTGGTCTTTCCGCTGTCGATCCTGCCGTGGAGCGTGCTGCTCGTGGCCGGCTTCCACTTCCTGGTGGGCATCGCCCTCATCGCGATCGCGGTGCTCGCGAAGACCGGCGCGCTCCCCGTCACCGCCCTCGCGCTGCCCGCCATCGCCGCGCCGCTGGCCCTGCTCGCCCTCGGCGTCGTCTACGGCTGCGCGGCGCTCGGCGTCTACCTGCGCGACCTGTCGCAGGTCGTCGGGTTCCTCGCGCTCATGCTCCTGTTCCTGAGCCCCGTGTTCTACCCGGCGTCCGCGGTGCCGCCGGACTGGCGCTTCGTGATCGAGATCAATCCCGTCGCGACCTTCATCGGCATGGTGCGCGGCGCGCTGCTGGTCGGAACGTGGCCCGGGGCGGGCGCCATGGCGGCGATGTGGGCGCTGTCGCTCGCGGTCGCGTGGATCGGCTTCTACGGCTTCCAGCGCTCGCGCCGGGGGTTCGCCGACGTGCTTTGAAGGAGGCGACGACGTGACCGCCGCGGCCTCCCGCGCGCCCCTCCGCACGCTGCCCGGCGCGCTGCTCGGCGCAATGCTGTTCCTGCTCTCGGCGGATCTGCTGTTCGTGCCGGTGGCCGGTCACAAGATCAAGTTCGGCTATTTCCTCGTCCTGGCGGCCTGGCTCACGGCGCCGCGCGAAATGCTCGACGCCGCGCGCGAAGGGCTGCGCCGCCTGCCGCGCTACGTCTTCCTTCCGCTCCTCCCGCTCGCCGTCTCCGTGGCGACCAGCGCGGACGTCAAGGACTCGCTGGCATGGACGCTATGGCTCGGCTTCGACGCGTTCACGGCGGCGACCGTCTATGCGTTCCTCAAGGCGCATCGCTTCTCCGGCAACGAGGTGCGCACCTGCATCGCGGCGAGCCTCGGGCTCATCGCCTTCTTCTGCGTGATCCAGTTCGTCGCGATCTACGGCTTCGGCAAGGTCGTCTTCCAGCCGCAGTCGCACTTCGACGTCTACCGCATCAACGGCCTCGCCGGGTGGCCGCACTTCCTGAACATCTTCTCGTTCCTGCTCCTGCCCATCGTGCTCGTCCAGCGCGCGCCTTCGCTGGCGGTGCGTGCGCTGCTCGCGGTGCTCGTCTTCATGCTCGTCCAGTCCACCGCCAAGACCGGGTGGGTGCTGTTCTTCGTGATGGGCCTCCTGCTGCTCGTGCTCGACCGCCGCGTGTTCCTGCGAAGCTACTTCGCCTTCCTCCTCCCCGTCACCGTCGTCGCGATGCTCATCCCGACGCCTTCGTTCAGGCACGACACGCCGGCGATGAGCGGCACGCAGAAGATCGAGAAATTCTCCGCCGACTTGAACGTCGCCGACCGCACCACGTCGGGGGCCGACCGCGTGCTGATCAGCGAGATGGGCCTGCAGGTCTTTCTGAGGCACCCATGGTTCGGCGTCGGGCCGCGCGCCTACGACGCCTACGTCTACTCGCGCTTCGACCAGGAGCTTCCCGGCGTGAACAAGATCGGCGTCGACCGTGCCGTGATCGCGAAGAACGAGAACATCTGGGTCGAATTCCTGGCCGAGACCGGCGTGCTGTTCACGCTCGGGTTCGCCTTCGTGATCGTGCGCGCGCTGACCGTCCCGCGCTGGAAGTTCGACAACCGCCTCGAGCTCGGCGCGTGGATCGCGCTCGCGATGTACTTCGCGGTGAGCGGCCAGTTCTCGCAGACCGGCCTCTTGACCCTCGTCTACGCCGTCTTTGGCGTCTACTTCTATTCCCGCGAGCTGTCGGCGTCGGCCGGCGCTCCGTCGCCGACCGCGACGGTGCTGCCGGCGTTCGGGGGATAATCGCGCTCGCCATGGCTCTCACCCGGGACGAGATCGAGCGGGGAATCGCACGCAACCCGCGCTGGCACTACCAGTTCGACCTTCGCGGCGTGCGCACGCCCATCCACCGCACGGAATGGATCAACCGGCATCGGCAGCGCAAGCGCTACTTCTTCGATCCGCTGGCGCGGGCGGGGCTTCTCGCGGGCAAGCGCGTGCTGGACTTGGGCTGCAACGCGGGCTTCTGGTCGCTCCTGGCCGTCGAGGCGGGATGCGAGCACGTCGTGGGCATCGACGCGCGGCCCGCGCACATCGAGCAGGCCGACCTCGTCTTCCGCGCCAACGACGTCGACCCGCGGCGCTACCGCTTCCTGCAGGACAACGTGTTCGAGGGCGACCTCGCGGCGTGGGGCGGCCCGTTCGACGTCGTGCTGTGCCTCGGGCTGCTGTACCACGTGTGCAAGCCCATGGAGCTGCTCGAGCGCGTGAGCGCGGTCAACCGCGACCTCCTGCTCATCGATTCCACCGTGCTCAACGACCGCCGCAGCCTGATCGACCTGCGCCACGAGCGGCTCGACGACCCGCGCATGTCCGCCGACTTCGAGCTCATCTTCCTGCCCTCGCCGGCCGCCGTGCACGACATGGCGCGCGCGGTGGGGTACGCGTGCCGCACGCTCGTGCCGCGCTTCGACGACTGGGAAGGCTGCGAAGACTTCCGCGCCGGCGACCGCTACGCGTTCGCGTGCACCAAGTCGAGCCCGCTCGACGGCGTCTACGACCACGCGATCGCAACGCCGATGCCGTAGCGCGCGCTCCGGGAATGCCGCGCCTTTTCATCGACGCACGCCTCGCCGGGCATTCTGGGATCGGCGTCTACGTCGCGGAGATGCTGCCGCGCGTGCTCCCGGGACTCGCGGCATGGCGGCCGGTCGTGCTGGCCGGGGAGCGCGTGCGCAAGGCCGTCGCCGGGCTCGCGGGCGCGCACGCCGAAACCGCCGCGTGGGACGTGCCGCCGCTGTCGCTCGCCGATCTCGTCGCGGCGCCGCCGGGGGTCGCGCGCGACGATCTCATGTGGACGCCGCACTTCAACGTGCCGCTTCGCGCCGGGATGCCGTTGTTCGTGACGCTGCACGACCTCCTCCCGCTCACTGCGCCCGCGCTCGCCGGCCGCGGCCGAAGCGTGCCCGTGCGCGCCTGGATGCGCGCGATCCGCCGCCGGGCGCGCGCGGTCATGTGCGTATCCGAGTTCACGCGCAAGGAGGCCGTGCGCGTCGGCGGCCTCGACCCGGGCCGCCTGCGCGTCGCGCACCTGGGTGCCGACCCGGCGTGGTTCGACGCGCGACGTGCGCGGTCCGCGCCGCCGACGGCCGTCTGCATCGGCCTCATGAAGCCGCACAAGAACGTCCTGCGCCTCCTGCGTGCCTTCGCGAGCGTGCGCGACCGCATCCCGCATCGCCTGGTGCTGGTCGGCCGCCGCCGCGGCGTGCGCAACGTCGACCGTGCCGCGGTCGCGCTCGCGGCCGCGCTGCCCGACCGCGTGCAGCTGGTCGAGGACGTGCCGTTCGCCGAGCTCCTGCAGATCGTTTCTGCGGCCGACTTCGCGGTGCAGCCGTCGCTCCACGAGGGCTTCGGGCTTCCCGCGCTGGAAGCGATGGCCGCCGGAGTCCCGCTGCTCGCGAGCCGCGCCGGCGCGCTGCCGGAGGTGTGCGGCGACGGCGCGCTCTATTGCGATCCGGCGTCGGAAAAGGACATCGCGCGGGGCCTCCTCCGCCTCGCCGGCGATGCGGCGCTGCGCGCCACGCTCGCCGCCGCCGGGCGCGAGCGGGCGCGCGCGTTCTCCTGGGACGCCTGCGCCGAGGCGACGGTCGCCGCACTCGAGGGCGCGCTCGAAGCATGAAAGATGCGCGCATCGCGGTCGTCCACGACTGGCTCGACACCTGGGGCGGCGGCGAGAGCGTGCTTGCCGAGATCCTTCGCGCGTATCCGCAAGGCGAGCTCTTCGCCCTCGTCGATTTCTTCTCCGACGGGCTCCGCGCGAGGATCGGAGGCCGCCGCGCCCGCACCACGTTCCTGCAGCGGATGCCCGGCGCGCGCAAGCACTTCCGTGGCTATCTCCCGTTGTTCCCGCGCGCGATCGAGTCGCTCGACCTCGCCGCGTACGACGTCATCCTGTCCACGTCGCACGCGGTGGCCAAGGGCGTGCTCACGAGGCCTTCGCAGCTGCACGTCTGCTACTGCCACACGCCGATGCGCTACGCGTGGGACCTGCGCGAGCAGTACCTCGGTCAGCGCGGGCTCGCCACCGGGGTTCGCGGCCTGGTCGTCAACCACCTCCTCGACCGCCTGCGCGACTGGGACCGCGCGTCGAGCGCGCGCGTCACCGAGTTCGTCGCCAACTCGAGCTACGTGCGCGGGCGCATCGCCCGCTGCTACGGGCGCGATGCGACGGTCATCCCGCCGCCGGTCGACACCGACTTCTTCACGCCCGCTGCGCCGGCGCCCGCGCGCGACTATTACCTCGCCGCGTCGCGCTGGGTCCCGTACAAGCGCGGCGAACTCGTCGCGGCGGCGTTTCGAGCGCTACCCGAGCACCGCCTCGTGATCGCCGGCGATGGACCCGAGGGGGCGCGCATCCGCGCCGCGATGGGCGGCAACGCGCAGTGGATGGGGCTCGTCTCGCGCGAGCGCATGCGCGACCTGCTCCGCGGCGCGCGCGCCTTCGTGTTCGCCGCGGAAGAGGACTTCGGCATTCTCCCGGTGGAGGCACAGGCCTGCGGCACGCCCGTAATCGTCTACGGCCGCGGCGGCGCGCGCGAAACGGTGCGCGACGGCGCCACCGGCTTGTTCTTCGACACCCAGTCCGCCGAGGCCATCGCCGATGCCGTGCGCCGCTTCGAGGCGCTCGTGCCGGGGCCCGATCCCGCCGATTGCCGCGCGCAGGCGCTCGCGTTCGCCGCGCCCCGCTTCACGGCGGATTACACGGCGCTTGTCGAGCGTGCGTGGGGCGCGCGCAAGGCGGCGGGGGATAATCGCGCCCCATGGCCCGCAGCGTCCTGAAGCCCCACGCCACGCTGTTCGCGGCGATCCTGCGCATCTGCGACCCGGCGCTGACCATCGCCACCGGCTTCGTGGCCTACCGCGCGTACCTCGGGTCCTGGTCGCCGCCGGACCACTACCTGCTGTTCCTCGCCGTCGGCGCGCTCGCGCTCGCCGCCGTGTTTCCACTGTTCGAGCTTTACCAGCCGCAGCGCGGCGCCGGGATGGCCGACGAGCTGCGCCGCCTCGCGCTCGCATGGCTGCTGCTCGCGGCGATCACCGGCTTCGGCATGTTCGCGACCAAGATGGGCGAGACGTACTCGCGGGTGTGGGTCACGGTGTGGCTCGTCGCGGGCTTCCTGCTCACCACCGGCCTTCGCGTGACCATCCGGCTGGGGCTGCGCGCGCTGCGCCTGCGCGGCCTCAACCAGCGCCACATCGCCATCGTCGGGGCCGGCACCCTCGGCCGCACGGTCGGCGCGCGCCTCGCGGGCTCCCCATGGGCGGGCCTTTCCGTTCGCGCGTACTACGACGACGACACGACGAAGGCGGGCACGACCATGCTCGAGCACGCGGTGCTGCCGATCGACGAGCGGCTGCGCGCCGACGTCGCCGCCGGCGGCATCGACCAGGTGTGGATCGCCCTGCCGCTGCGGGCGGAAGGGCGCATCCGCGGCGTCCTCACGATGCTTCGCGAGTACCCGGTGGAGATCCGCTTCGTGCCCGACATCTACAGCTTCCACCTCCTGAACCATTCGATGTCCGACGTCGCCGGCCTGCCCGTGATCTCGCTCACCGAGACGCCGATGTCGGGCATCAACCGCGTGGTGAAGGCGATCGAGGACTACGCGCTCGCGAGCCTTCTGCTCGTCATCGCCGCGCCGTTCATGCTGCTCATCGCGGCCGGCGTCAAGCTCTCGTCGCCCGGGCCCGTCCTCTACAGGCAGGAGCGCGTGACGTGGAACGGCGAGCGCTTCCGCATGCTCAAGTTCCGCACCATGCCGGTCGACGCCGAGGCCGCGAGCGGCCCGGTGTGGGTGCGCCGCGGGGAAGCTCGCGCCACGCCGTTCGGCGCGCTGCTCCGGCGCACGAGCCTCGACGAGCTGCCGCAGTTCATCAACGTGCTGAAGGGCGAGATGTCGCTCGTCGGCCCGCGGCCGGAGCGGCCGGAGTTCGTCGAGCGCTTCCGCCAGCAAATCCCGGGCTACATGCAGAAGCACCTCGTGAAGGCGGGCATCAGCGGCTGGGCGCAGGTGAACGACCTGCGCGGGGACAGCGACCTCACGCAGCGGATACAATACGACCTGTACTACATCGACAACTGGTCGCTGTGGTTCGATCTGCGCATCCTGGTGCTCACGCTTTGGCACATCCTGACGAGCCACAACGCGCGCTAGCGCCGGCGGCGCCCGCCGCCGAGACGCAACCACCGGCACCAACCTCCCCGCGACCCTTCGCGATGAGCGCGCTCGCGTGGTTCGCGGCGGCGTTCGTCGCGTGCGTGGCGGTCTACCTCGTCGCGAGCGTGCCCGGCGCGTGGTTCCCGTCGGCGACGACGCAATCCTACGGCGCGCGCGCGCTCGCCGCCGTCGCGGGCGCCGGCACGCTCGACGGCGACGCGATCGCGATCACGGCCGTCGACGCTTCGGGCACGGCGGTGATTCGGGCGAACACCGACTTCCGTTCTGCCGATTACCCGATCGTGGCGTGGACGGGCTTCGGCTTCGCCGAGGACGCCGACGTGCGCTTCCTGTGGCGGACCGACTATGCGCCGAGCAAGATCAACTCGGTGCCGGTGAGCGTGGTCGCGGGCCGCCTCGCGCCGATCGTGCTCGCGAAGAACGCGGACTGGGTGGGGCGCATCACCGGCATCGCGCTCGCCGTGCGCGGGCCGATCGCGGAGCCTCCGCACATCGTCGGCGTGGAGGTGAAGCCGGGCGGCGCCAAGGGCCAGATCGCCGACCGCTTTCGCGAATGGTTCGCGTACGAGCCGTGGTCCGGGTCGTCGATCAACACCGTTACCGGCGGGGCCGAAGTGCAGGAGCTGCCGCTGCCTACCCTGCTCGTGATCGCGCTGGTCATCGCGGCCGCGGGCTGGGGCGCGCTCGCGTGGCGCAAACATCGGCTCGCGGCGCTGCCGGCGGCCATCGCCGCGCTCTTCGTCGTCGCGTGGGCCCTGCTCGACGCGCAATGGGCCGCGAACCTCGCGCACCAGCTCGCCGACACCCGCGCACGCTACGGCGGCAAGGATTGGCGCGAGCGTCACCTCGCCGCCGAAGACGGTCCGCTCTTCGCCTTCGTCGAAAAGGCGCGAGCCAAACTGCCCGCAACGCCCGTGCGCGTGTTCGTCGTCGCCGACGCCGCTTACTTCCGCGGCCGCGGCGCGTATCACCTCTATCCGCACAACGTGCTGTTCGATCCGTTCCGCGACACGCTGCCGAAGGCGTCGTCGCTCAAGCCCGGCGACTACCTGCTCGTCTATCACCGCCGCGGCCTCCAGTACAACGCCGAAGAGAAGAAGCTCCGCATCGAGGGCGGCGACCCAATCTCCGCGGAAGCCGTGCTCGTCGAGCCGGGCGCCGCGCTTCTGAAGGTTCTGTAGATGGACGCTCTCGCCCTCCTCGTCGCGGCGCTCCTCCCCTGGTGGCTAGGTGTCGCGCTCCTGCTGGTGCTTCGCCGCAGACTGGCCGACCGCCCAGGCGCGGCAGCGTGGACCATCGGTGCCGGCTATCTCGCCGGCGCCTTCCTGCTCACGGTGTGGATGCGCGTGGTTTCGCTCGCCGGCGTTGCTTTCAGCGTATGGATCGTCGCGCTGCCGCTGGCCGCGGTCGCGGCCGCGCTCACCGCGATCGTTTGGAAGCGCAACCGATCCGAGCCACGGACGCGCGACCTGGGTCTCGATCTCGACGGCGCATCGCGCGTGCTCTTCTACGTCATGCTCGCATGGATCGCCCTGCGCTTCGCGATGCTCGGCATCGAGATGCTGTCGCGCCCGCTGTACCCGTGGGACGCGTGGACGCAGTGGGCCACCAAGGCGCGCGTGTGGTACGAACTCGGCCGCATCGCGCCCTTCGTGCGGCAGGACGCGTGGCTCGCGGCGCAGGGAGCGGCGTACTTCGACGCCTCGCCCGAGTACCCGCCGACGATGCCGCTCCTGCAGGTGTGGAGCTGCCTCGTGCTCGGCCGCTGGGACGACACCCTCATGAACGGCCCGTGGTGGTGCATCGGCGTCGCATTGACGCTCACCGTCTACGGCGGCCTGCGCTCGCTGCGCGCCGGCGCGCTCGCCTCGATGGTGGGGGCGTTCCTGGTGGCGTCGCTGCCGCTCGCCAATGTCCACGTCGCGCTCGCGGGCTACGCCGACCTGCCGATGGCGGCGTATTACACGACCGCCGCGCTCGCGCTCTTGCGCTGGATCGACCGGCGCGCCCTGTCCGACGTCGCGTGCGCGCTCCTGCTCGCGGTGGCGTGCACGCAGGTCAAGAACCCCGGATGGTTCTGGGCGGCGACACTCGTGCCCGGATTCATCGTGGCGCGCTGGCCGCGGCACGGGGTTCGCATCGCGTTCGCGGGCTTCGCGCTCGCGCTGCTCGTCCTGGTCGCCCTGGCGCGGTTCAAGTTCCGCATCTTCAACTACGATCTCGCGCTCAACTACGCGCCCGCCTGGACCGACCTCGCCGAGAGCTACTTCCTGCTCGGCAACTGGCACGTCCTGTGGTACGGCGCGATCGCCGCTGCGCTGCTCGCCTGGCGCTCGCTTCTGTCGCCTGCGCTCGCTCCGCTCACGACGATCGTGGCGGGCGGCCTCATCTTCCTGTTCGTCGTGTTCGGCTTCACGACCGCGAGCTTCTATATCTCGGACCAGACGACCGTCAACCGCGCCACGCTGCACCTCGCCCCGCTCGTCGTCGTCTTCACGGTCCTCGCCTGGCAGGCTTTCGCCCGGCGCTGGTCCGCGGCACACGCGCAGGCGCCGGCGACCGCCGGTTAAGAAATTCTTAGGGTTGGCTGAGGATCATTTAGCAACGGGCCGCGCCCCTCTTGCCGACAATTCGATCGCACGCCGCCCAAGTGAGGCGGGCCTCTTGGCGCGTACGTCGTCGACGAGCTCGAGTGCCTGGCTGTGCGA
This sequence comes from Casimicrobiaceae bacterium, assembly GCA_035499955.1. Taxonomy (GTDB): domain Bacteria; phylum Pseudomonadota; class Gammaproteobacteria; order Burkholderiales; family Casimicrobiaceae; genus VBCG01. The sequence continues at coordinate 8,947 of DATJXV010000084.1, read as the reverse complement.
CAGGTAGACGCTGACGGCGCGCCGATCTGCGGAGACCCTGGACCCGGACACGCGCGCGATCGAAGGCACGAGGTCCGCCCCGCGCGAAGCGGCTACGACAGAGACGCCGCTCTGGACGAACGCCGCATTGTCCTCGTCGAGAAGCGGTCTCGCGAACGCAGTCATCGTTCCATGGTATCAGGCGCCCCGCGCAACACGTTGCCGCGGCTTTGTCCCTATACAATGCGCGCGTCCCCCGAACGCCCGCCCGCGCGGATCCAGACTTCCGATGCCGCTTTTCGCCCTGACGATCTTCGCTTCCGCGTTCCTGCTCTTCCTGGTCCAGCCCATCGTCGCAAAGCAGATCCTGCCGTGGTTCGGCGGCTCGGCCTCGGTGTGGGCCACGTGCCTCGTCTTCTTCCAGACCGCGCTGCTCCTGGGCTACGCGTACGCCGATTTCGTGGTGCGCCGCCTGCGCCCGCGCACGCAAGTGGGCCTGCACGTTGCGCTGCTGGCGGCGAGCCTCGTCGCGCTGCCGATCGTGCCCGGCGCCTACTGGAAGCCATCGGGCAGCGAGAACCCGATCGTCCAGATCCTGGGCCTGCTGGCGGTCACGATAGGTCTGCCTTACTTCCTGCTGTCCACGACGAGCCCGCTGGTGCAGGCATGGTTTGCGCGGCGCTTTCCCAGGGGCAACCCGTACCGGCTGTTCGCGCTCTCCAATCTCGCCTCGCTGCTCGCCCTGCTCGGCTACCCGCTGCTGCTCGAGCCGTGGATCGCCACTCGCGTGCAGGCATGGAGCTGGTCCGCGGCGTATGCGCTGTTCGCGCTGCTCGCGGCGGCGGCGGCGTTCGCAAGCCTCAAGGGCGCATGGCGCGACGCGCTTGCGGGCGAGGCGGCCACCGTGACGACGGAGCGCCCGCCGACGCTCGCGCGGCAGGTCCTGTGGTGCACGCTCGCCGGCACGGGATCGCTGCTTCTGCTCGCGGTGAGCAACCACATCACCCAGAACGTCGCCTCGGTGCCGCTCTTGTGGATCGTTCCGCTCACGATCTATCTGCTCACCTTCATCCTGTGCTTCGACGGCAAGGGGTGGTACAAGCGCGACCTCTTCCTCGCGATGCTGTCCGCGGCGCTCGGAGTCATGGCGTGGTCGCTCGCCGACTCCAACGTCACGCACGAGCTCGCGATCCAGATGAGCGTGTTCTGCATCGGGCTCTTCCTGGCATGCATGTTCTGCCACGGCGAGCTCGTGCGGCTCAAGCCCGCACCCGCCTACCTGACCCGCTTCTACCTCATGGTGTCGCTGGGGGGCGCGATCGGCTCGGCGGTGGTGGGCGTCCTGGCGCCGATGGTGCTGCCGGCGGATTTCGAGCTTCCGGGCGTGCTCGTGCTCTGCGCCTTCCTCCTGCTCTGGCAGTCGCGGCGCGAGCCCCTGGTCTATCCGGCGCTCGCCATTGCCGCCTTGGTGTCGACCGTCGGCTGCGGCGTGTGGGGCATCCTCGAGTTCTACGACACCGTGATCGTCGCCAGCAGAAACTTCTACGGCGTGCTGCGCGTGCAGGAATCGGGCGAAGACGAGGGCAACGGCAAGCATCGCTCGCTCGTCCACGGCAACATCATGCACGGCAAGCAGTACCTGCGCCCGGATCTCAAGCGCGAGGCGACGACCTACTACTCGCAGAATTCCGGCATCGGCCGCCTCATCGAGTCGCTGCACCCGCGCAAGGATCCGCTCAAGGTCGGCGTCATCGGCCTCGGCACGGGCACGATCGCCACCTACGGCGCCAAGGGCGACGTCTATCGCTTCTACGACATCAACCCGGGCGTGATCGCCATCAGCCGACGCGACTTCTCCTATCTTGCCGACAGCGACGCGACGATCGAGATCGCGCTCGGCGACGCGCGCTTGAGCCTGGAGCGCGAGCCGCCGGAGCATTTCGACGTGCTCGCCATCGACGCCTTCTCGAGCGACGCGATTCCCGTCCACCTCATCACGAAGGAGGCGATGCAGGTCTACCTGCGGCACATGAAGCCGGACGGCGTGATCGCGTTCCACGTCACCAACCGCTACCTCGACCTCGTGCCGGTGGTGGAGGGCATCGCCAACGAGCTCGGCCTGCGCACGCTCTGGATCAGCGACGACGGCGCGCTTCCGCTCGCGAACTCGTCGAGCTGGGTGCTCGTGGCCAAGGGCCCCAACCGCCTCGACGATCCCAAGCTCAAGGAGGCGGGGACCGCCATCAACGCGCGCCGCGACTGGCGCGTGTGGACCGACGACTTCAACAACCTCGTGCAGGTGCTCAAATAGCCGTCACGCCTCGGCGCGCACGTAGTACTGAGCGCCGAAGGGAAGCCATCCGAGCGAGCCTTCCATCGGCCGCAGCAACGCGAGCGCCCTCGGGAAGAACACCCGGTACCGGACGCGTGCATCGGTGAAGCCCGCGCGCTCCACGCTGGAGCGAAGCGCGGGCGCCCCGATCAGCACCGCGTGCTCGTCGAACGGGCAACGGTCTACCGCGCTGCGTGTCAGCGGATTGAGCGGGTTGTGCTCGTACACCATGACGCGGCCTCCGGGCCGCAGCACGCGGCGGATCTCGGCCAGCAGCGGCACATGCTCGCTCGCCGCGATGTGGTGAAAGACGCAGGCGGCAAAAGCGCAGTCGAAGCTCCCGTTCGCGAAGGGCAGGCGCGCTCCGTCGAAGGCCACGAAGGCCGCGTCGCGCGGGAAGCGGCCGATCCCGATCCGAAGGCTGCGCAGGGACACGTCGACGCACGTGAGCGAAGCGTCGGGAAGACGGCGCCGGAAGAACGGGACCGAGGTGCCGACGCCAGCCCCGAAGTCGAGCACGCGGATTGGGGCCGCCGCGGCGCCGGAGCGACGGACCAGGCGCGCCAGATCCTTCATCTTGTAATCCGCGAAATACTCGGGCGCCTCGCCCGACGCGGCGATATTCTCCCGGTGGAGCGAGCAATACTCGTCCGCGAAGCGGTCGAACTCGGATCGATTCATCTCGGCCGGCGGGCAGCGGCGACGCGACTGCGGGGCATGGGCGCGGCGAGATTCTAGCAGGCGCCGCAATTTCATTAGAATGAGCGCCATGCAGCGTGACGGACTTGCCGCGCACGCGGACCCGGCGCCTTATCGCGCGCTGGTGCATCCGCCGAAGGCCCGCTACGTCGACGTCATCGACCAGCGCGCGCTCCCGCACGCGCTCGTCCGCGTCAAGATCGCCGACGCCCAAGCGGCCGCGCTCGCCATCCGCAAGATGTGGATCCGCGGCGCGCCGCTCATCGGCGCGGTCGGCGCGTACGGGCTCGCCCTCGCGCTCGACCGCGATGCCTCCGACGAGGCGCTTGCCAAGGCGCACGCCGCGCTCGACGCGACGCGTCCAACCGCGATCAACCTGCGCTGGGCGCTCGATCGCGTGCGGGCGAAGGTCGCGCCGCTTGCACCGTCCGCGCGCGCGGACGCGGCGTGGCTCGAGGCCGACGTCATCGCCGCCGAGGACGTCACGATCAACCACGCGATCGGCGGACACGGCATTGCGCTGCTGCGCGGCATCGCGCAGCGCCGTCCCGGGCCGGTGCGCGTGATGACCCACTGCAATGCCGGCGCGCTCGCGACCTGCGGCTGGGGCACGGCCACCGCGCCGCTTTTCATGGCGCATGCGGAAGGCCTGCCCCTGCACGTCTGGGTGAGCGAGACGCGGCCGCGCCTGCAAGGCGCCAACCTCACGTCGTGGGAGCTCGACCAGCGGGGCATTCCACACACGCTGGTCGCGGACAGCGCGAGCGGCTTCCTCTTGCAGCGCGGCGATGTCGACCTCGTCATCGTCGGCGCCGACCGCGTGGCGCGCAACGGCGACGTCTGCAACAAGATCGGCACCTACGACAAGGCGCTCGCGGCGCGCGACAACAACGTCCCCTTCTACGTCGCGCTGCCGTCGCCGACCATCGACTGGTCGCTGCTGTCCGGCGACGCCATTCCCATCGAGGCGCGCGATCCCGACGAGGTGCTGCGCGTGGCCGGCCGCGACGACTACGGGCAGACCGTGCGCGTCGCGATTGCCCCGCACAACACCAAGGCCGTGAACTACGCGTTCGACGTCACCCCGGCGCGCCTCGTGAGCGGGCTCGTGACCGAGCGCGGCGTCACCCGCGCCTCGAAGGAGTGGCTCGCCGCGATGTTCCCGGAAAGAGCCTGATGCGCAAGCCGCTCTCGCCCGAGGCCTCGCTGCGCGAAGCGGTGATCTCGACGGCGGTCGCCATGAACGCCTCCGGGATCAATCGGGGCAAGTCGGGCAACGTGAGCGCACGCTGGCGCGACGGCGGGTTCGACGGCTTCCTGGTCACGCCGAGCGGGCTCGCCTATGGCGAGACCGCGCCCGACGACATCGTCGCCGTGTCGCTCGACGGGCAGGCGCGCGGGCGGCGCGTCCCCTCGTCGGAGTGGCGTTTCCATCGCGACATCTACCGCGGTCGTGGAGACGCCAACGCGGTGGTGCACACGCACGCGCCGTTCGCGACCTCGCTCGCCTGCCTCCACCGCGGCATTCCGCCGTTCCACTACATGGTGGCCGTGGCCGGCGGCTCCGACATCCGATGCGCGCCCTACGCGACGTTCGGCACGCAGGAGCTCTCCGACCACGCCCTCGCGGCGCTTGCCGGCCGGCGCGCGTGCCTGCTCGCCAACCACGGCATGATCGCGCTGGGCGAATCGCTCGCGAAGGCGCTCGCGCTCGCGATCGAAGTGGAGACGCTCTGCGAGATGTACTGGCGTGCGCTGCAGGTCGGGGAGCCGGTGCTGCTCGACGAGCGCGAGATGCAGGTCGTGATCGAGAAGTTCGCGACCTACGGCCAGCCGCCGATCACGCCTTGACTTTCCGCTCGATGGCCGCGAACAGCGCGTCGACGCAGGCTTTGGCGGTGTCGCCGTCGGTATCGAGCACGATGCCCGGATCGGATGGAACTTCGTAGGGCGCGCTTACGCCGGTGAAATCGGCGATCTCGCCGCGGCGCGCTTTCGCGTACAGGCCGCGCGGGTCGCGCCGCTCGCACGCGGCGATGTCCGCCGACAGGTAGGTTTCGAGGAAGCGCGCGTCACCGACGATCCGCCGCGCCATGGCGCGGTCCTCGCGGTAGGGCGAGATGAGCGCCGTGATCACGATGAGGCCGGCGTCGTTCATGAGCCGTGCCATCTCGGCCACGCGCCGCACGTTCTCCCGTCGCGCCTCCGGCGAGAAACCGAGGTCGCGGTTCAAGCCGTGGCGCAGGTTGTCGCCGTCGAGCACGTAGCATGCGCGGCCGGCGTCCATCAGCCTTCGCTCGAGCGCATGGGCGATCGTCGACTTGCCGGAGCCCGACAGGCCGGTGAGCCATACCGTGAGCGGGAGCTGGCCGAGCACGCGGGCGCGATCCTCCGCGGCCACCTTGCCCACCTGCCGCGACACGTTGCGGCTCACTTGCCCGTCGGCCGCAACGTCGTACTCGCCGCGCGTGGCCTTGCGCTCGATGATCATCCCCGCACCCGCGGTCGCGTTGCTCGCCGGGTCGATGAGGATGAACGCGCCGGTGCCCCGGTTCTTGCGATACTCGTCGACGAACAGCGGCTGGAACAGCGTGAAGCGGACGCGGCCGATCTCGTTCAGGGCAAGTGTGTCCGCGGTCTCGCGGCGCAGCGTATCCGGGTTCACGCGGTACACGATCTCGCTGCACGTGGCCTTCACCACCCGTGTGGTGTGCTTGACGAAGTAGACGCGCCCGGCCCTCAGCGGCTCGTCGCTCATCCACACGGCCATCGCCTCGATCGTGCGCTCCACGCTCGGCACGTTGTTCGGATGGGCGATGAGATCGCCGCGGCTCACGTCGACGTCGTCGGCGAGGCAAAGGGTCACCGATTGCGGCGGAAAGGCGGCGGGCAGATCCGGCCCCCGCTGGGCGATGCGCGCGATGCGCGTACGCTGTCCCGACGGCAGGACGACGACCTCGTCTCCCGCGCGCGCGACGCCCGAGACGACCTGGCCCGCGTAGCCGCGGAAGTCGTCGTCGGCCCGCACCACGCGTTGCACGGGGAAGCGGAAGTCGACGAGGTTGGCGTCGCCCGCGACGTACACCGACTCGAGGTGCGGCAGGAGCGGCTGGCCGTCGAACCAGGGCATCCGCCCGCTGTGGCTGACGACGTTGTCGCCCTCGAGCGCGCTCACGGGAATGAAGGCGAGATCGGTGAATCGCAGCCGCGCCGCAAAGGCGCTGTACTCCTCGCGAATCCGCTCGAACACGGACCGATCGTAGCCGACGAGGTCCATCTTGTTCACGGTGACCACGACGCGCGGCACGCCGAGCAGCGACACGATGAACGCGTGACGCTTCGACTGGGTCTGGATCCCGAGGCGCGCGTCGATCAGGATCACGGCGAGATCCGCGGTCGACGCGCCGGTCGCCATGTTGCGCGTGTACTGTATGTGTCCGGGCGTGTCGGCGATGATGAAACGACGCTTGGGTGTGGCGAAGTAGCGGTAGGCCACGTCGATGGTGATGCCCTGCTCGCGCTCGGCACGCAGGCCGTCGGTCACCAGCGACAGGTCGAAGGCGCCGCCGTCGCCGCGCGCCTTTCGCAGCGCATCGAGCTGGTCCAGCTGGATGGCGCCGGCGTCGTGCAGCAGGCGGCCGATCAGCGTCGACTTGCCGTCGTCCACGCTGCCGGCCGTGGTGAAGCGCAGCAGGTCGGGCTCGGCCATCAGAAGTAGCCCTCGCGCTTCTTCTGCTCCATCGAGCCGTCGCGGTCGTGGTCGATGATCCTCGTCACGCGCTCGGAGTGACGCGACTGCGCAAGCTCGGCGACGATCTCGGCAACGGTGCGCGCCTGCGAAGCCACCGCACCCGTGCAGGGATAGCAGCCGAGCGTTCGGAAACGCACGGTCATCCGCTCGACGCGCTCGCCCGGCATCAGCCGCGTCTTCTCGCCGGCCGGAATGAGCTGCCCGCCGCGGGTGACGACATCGCGCTCCGCCGCGAAATACAGCGGGACCACCTCGATGCCCTCCTGCTCGATGTAGCGCCACACGTCGAGCTCGGTCCAGTTCGAAAGCGGGAAGGCGCGGATACTCTCGCCGGGATGGATTCGGCCGTTGTAGAGGTTCCAGAGCTCGGGGCGCTGGCTCTTGGGATCCCATTGGCCGTGGCGATCGCGAAACGAGAAGATTCGCTCCTTGGCGCGCGAACGCTCCTCTTCGCGCCGCGCCCCGCCGATGACCGCATCGTAGTTTCCCGCGGCGAGCGCGTCGAGCAGGCCCTGCGTCTTGAGAAGACCGCAGCATCGCACCGTGCCGAGGTCCCACGGATTGGCGCCGCCGGCGACCGCGACCTCGTTGCGCAGGACGCGAAGCTCCACGCCGGCTTCGGCGCATACGCGATCGCGAAAGGCGTACATCTCGGCGAACTTGAACGCCGTGTCGATGTGCAGCAGCGGGAACGGGATGCGTCCCGGGTGGAACGCCCTCTGCGCGAGGCGCAGGAGCACCGACGAGTCCTTCCCGACCGAGTACATCATCACCGGGCGCTCGAACTCCGCGGCGACCTCGCGCAGTATGTGGATGCTCTCGGCTTCCAGGCGGCGGAGAACGGGGAGCGAGAAGGATTCGGTATCCATTGCGGGCGGTTCTGCCGTGCCTCACGAGTTTAGCAGGCGCACCCTTTACAATGGCGTGCCCGCGTGACCCGGTCAAAATCGCCGTGCATCGGATCGCCGATCGTTTCATCGTCCACACCGTCGGCCTGCTCAAGCGCAGGCCCGGCGCCTTTCGCTTCGTGAAGAAGCACCTGTCCAACACGCTCGTGCATCGGATCGCGCAGCGCGCGCGGCGCAATGTGGACGCGCAGGCGGCGGCCGTGGCGGCCACGCCCCCGGGCACGCCGGCCGACGGTGGACACTGGGATCGCACCGTCGCGGCGGTCGAGAGCAGGGAGCTCAAGGGCTGGCTCGATTGGGAGTTCATCGAGGTCGAGCACATCCGCCCGCAAGTCTCCGGCGACAAGTCGCACGACTACCTGGAGTACTTTCTCGCCAAGCACTTGACCCGCACGCCGGTCGAGCGCGCGCTGAGCCTCGGCTGCGGCGGCGGCAACCTCGAGCGCGGGCTGATCTGGCTCAAGGCGGCGTCCTCGATCGATGCCTACGACGCGAGCCCGGAATCGATCCGCCTCGCCAACGAGCTCGCCGCAAAGTACGACCTCTCGCAGTACCTTCGCTACGCGGTGGCCGACATCAACAGGCTCGAGCTGCCGGCGGGCGCTTACGACTTCGCCGTCGCGAAGATGTCGCTGCATCACTTCGAGGACCTCGACCACGTCTATGGGCAGGTGCGCCGCGCGCTCAAGCCCGGGGGCGTGTTCATGCTCAACGAATTCGTGGGACCGACGAGGTTCCAGTGGAGCGAGCTGCAGCTCGATCTCGCGAACCGGGTCCTGCAGGCGCTGCCGAGGCGGCTGCGCCGCAGCGCGTTCTCGGGCGAGGAGCTGTCGACGATCGCGCGCCCGACGGTGGACGAGATGATCAGGATGGATCCGACGGAGGCGGTGGACTCGTCGCAGATCATTCCCCTGCTCTCGAAGCATTTCGAGATCCTCGAGATTCGCAAGTATGGCGGGACGCTGCTGCACCTGGTGCTCAATCACGTCATGGCCAACTTCGACGTGACGGACGAGGTCCAGGCGTCGCTCCTGCGGATGATCTTCCTGTACGAGCAGACGCTGGTCGAGCAGAAAGTGCTGGAGAGCGATTTTTGCTATGTGGTGGCGAGGCCGCTGCCTGCCTGAACAGGTGGCTGTTTCATCCGAGTGATGCGGGCAGCTGCCAGCGGGCCAATTGTGGGCGCCCAGATGCAAAACGCCCGGCGCTTTGGCCGGGCGTTTTGCTTTGCGGGTGCCTGACAATGACCTACTTTCGCACGGGAGCTCCGTACTATCA
>DATJXV010000083.1:0-3530 GCA_035499955.1 Casimicrobiaceae bacterium | reverse complement strand
TGAGTGGCTCGCGGCCCAGGGCGGGTTGCCGGTGATCGAGAGGAAGAACATCGCCAAGGCCGCGCTGCTGTACGACTACCTCGACCAGACCACGTTCTACACGAACCCCGTGCGCAGGGAGGACCGCTCGCGCATGAACGTGCCCTTCAAGCTGCCCGACCCGGCGCTGGACGAGCCGTTCCTCAAGGGCGCCAAGGAGCGGGGCATGCTTCAGCTCAAGGGGCACCGCTCGGTCGGCGGGATGCGCGCGTCGATCTACAACGCGATGCCGATCGAAGGGGTCCAAGCGCTCGTGGCCTGGATGAAGGAATTCGAGAAAAGCCACGGCTGATGTACCGCTATCAGATCCTCGCGCTCAATGCGATCAGCAGCCACGGCCTGCACCGCTTTCCCACGGCGCGCTATGCCGTCGGCAAGAGCTGCGAGCGGCCGGACGCGATCCTCGTGCGCTCGCACGACATGCACGCCATGACGATCGCCGACAGCGTCAAGGCGATCGGCCGCGCGGGCGCGGGCACGAACAACATTCCCGTCGCGGCGATGTCGCAGCGCGGCGTGCCCGTGTTCAACGCGCCCGGCGCGAACGCGAACGCGGTCAACGAGCTGGTGCTCGCCGCGATGCTCATGGCGGCGCGCAACGTGTCGCCGGCGCTCGGCTACGTCGCCGGCCTGGATGCGAGCGCGCCCGACCTCGAGGCGAGGGTGGAGGACGGCAAGAAGCAGTTCGCCGGTGTGGAGCTGCCGCATCGCATGCTGGGCGTGATCGGCCTCGGCGCGATCGGCGGCCTCGTCGCGGACACCGCGATCAAGCTCGGCATGAAGGTGACGGGGTTCGATCCGGAGATCACCGTCGACGCGGCGTGGCGGCTGCACTCGGGCGTTCGCCGCGCGCACAGCCTGGAGGAGCTCCTGAAGCAGGCCGACTTCGTCACGCTGCACGTGCCGCTGCTTCCCGTCACGCGCAACCTGCTCGACGCCAAGCGGCTCGCCGCCATGAAGCCTGGCGCCGTGCTCCTCAACTTCTCGCGCGACGGCATCGTCGACGACGAGGCCGTGCTCACCGCGCTCGCGAGCCAGCGGCTCAAGTCCTACGTGACCGACTTCCCGAGTCCGCGCCTCATCAACCGCCCGGGGGTGGTCGCATTGCCGCACCTTGGCGCCTCCACCGCGGAAGCCGAGGAGAACTGCGCGGTGATGGTCGTCGACGAGGTGCGCGAGTACCTGGAGCACGGCACGATCGCGAACGCGGTGAACTTCCCCAGCGTGGAGATGATGCGCGAGTCGCCGTTTCGCGTGGCGATCGCCAACGCCAACGTGCCCAACATGCTGGGCCAGATCTCCACCACGATGGCGCACGCCGGCCTCAACATCCACAACATGGTGAACAAGTCGCGCGGCGAAATGGCCTACACGCTCGTCGACGTCGACAGCCCGGTGGACGCCTCGCTCGTCGCCGCGCTCGCCGCGATCCAGGGTGTGCTGTCGGTGCGCTACATCCCGGCCGAAGGCTAGGGCGCGGCCAGCACGGCCTCCGCGTACATGTTGGACGTGCGGATCCCGATCGGGACGCACCCGGCAAGGAGCAGCGCCAACGCCAAGCACACGAGTATCTTCACTTCGGGCCTTTCGCGACGATGACAGGCGGGAAGCGTAGCGCAAAACGGCGCTTTGCGCCCGCGCCGTTAACAAAGCTGCCACCGTCGCGGGTGTAAGCTCACCCTCCCGCCGCGCGCCGCGCGCAGTTCACCCCTGGAAGGAGCCAAACGATGTCCCTCATCAGTTTCGTCAAGGAAGCGGGCGAGAAGCTCTTCGGCAAGGGCCAGGCACAGACCGCGATGAGCGCGGCCGGTGCCGATCCCGGCAACGCCGAGAAGGCCGCCGCGGCCAACGCCGCTGCCGGCGACGCGATCCTCGACTACATCAAGTCGCAGAACCTGTCGGCGACCGGCCTGACCGTCACGTTCGACGGCGCCTCCTCGACCGCGACGGTGTACGGCGTCGCGCCGGACCAGGCGACGAAGGAGAAGATCGCGCTGTGCGCCGGCAATGTGACCGGTGTGTCGGCGGTCGACAACCGCATGACCGTCGACCAGAGCGCGCCGGAGGCCACGTACTACACCGTCGTATCGGGCGACAACCGGTCGAAGATCTCGAAGGCGCAGTACGGCGATCCGAACAAGTACATGGCGATCTTCGAGGCCAACCGTCCGATGCTGCAGCACCCGGACAAGATCTACCCGGGGCAGGTGCTGCGCATCCCGCCGTTGTCATGAGCGTCGGGGGCCGTTTTCGCGGGCCCGACGACGAACCGGTCCCGATCGGCGAGCCCGACGACGACGAGGACTTCGAGGACGACGACGACTTCGACGAGGACGACGAGGACGGCGACTACGAGCAGGAGGAGTAGGGCCGCCGAAATGGGGTCTGACCCCATTACAATTTTGTAATGGGGTCTGACCCCATTTCAGCCGCAAGGTCGAGGAACGTGTAGCGGTCGCGCAGGAAGCGCGCCTCGCGCAGAACCCGCGCGAAGAAGTCCGGCGTGACGCCGACGTGCTCGGGACGGAAGGGGGCCCCGGCGCGACGGAGCACATCGCCGATGCGCGCCGCGCGGGCAGCGCCACGCGCCCGATACCTTCGCGCACGTCAGGCCAAGCCCTCGCGCAGGCGGGCGTTGCGCGCCTCGGCCAGCGCCGGGGTCAGCGCCTTCGGCGCGAATTCGCGCCAGCACGAGCGGCCCACGTCTTCGCCGAACCGTGCCACGAGCGTCGCCTCGGTCTCGACCGTGGCGCAAACGTTCGGTGCCTCGCCCGCGAGCAAGCGCTCCAGCAGCTGCGCTACGGCAAGGGTGGCGACCGCGACCTGCTCGCCGTGCAGATAGTCGCCGCGCGACGGCGGCGCGAACATGTCGAGGTAATGCCTCACGAGATGCTCGCCCTGGCTCGCCGGATGGCTGCCGCCGCAGAGCGTCATGCCGAGCCCCGACAGCACGAGCGTACGCGCGAGGGCTCGCATGGCGTTCGGATCGCCCGCCATCAGCGCTTCCGGCGCGTCGAGCCACGACGGCTCGTCGCCCCCGAGCAGCGTGAACGGCGCCTCGCGATACGCCGCCCCGCATACGTGATGCGACAGCAGCCAGTCGCTCTGTGCCGTCGGGCGGCAGAGCGAGTCGCCGACGCCCGCGCGGATCATGCGCGGCGCGCACGAGGTCGAGCGGATCGGCCTCGGTGGCGCGATAGGCCAGGAGGTCCACGCCGCCGCAGCCCGTCGCGAGGGCGCGGGCGCAATCCTGCGCGACCATGCCCGGCGTCCCCATGAGCCGCGTCGGGTGGCCGAATGGGCGCCCGGGAAACGGGAAATAGCCCGAAAGGTCGCCGAGGGTTTCCTTGGCCGCGTCGAGGTCGGTGCCGCCGAGCACGCAGTCCACGCCAAGCGCGCGCGCGGTGGCGAGCGACTGGGCGATCGAGGCCTTCGTCGTGCTGACGACCTCGAGGTACGTCGTGCCGCCGCAGCGGGTCACACTCGCCGCG
>DATJXV010000082.1:0-36580 GCA_035499955.1 Casimicrobiaceae bacterium | reverse complement strand
ATGAGATGTCGATCTTGAGCGTGTCGATCGGGAAGTGCTTCAAGTGCGTCAGTGACGAGTAGCCGGTGCCGAAGTCGTCGATGGCCACCGTGAAGCCCTCGTCGCGAAGCTGGTGCAGCACCTTGCGGATGGCGTCGAGGTCGTGCAGCAGGCTCGTCTCCGTCACCTCGAGCTCGATCCACGACGGATCGCACTCCTCCGCCTTCACGATCTCGGAGATGCGCTGCGCGAGGTCCTCGCGGTAGAACTGGCGCGCGGACAGGTTCACCGACACGTTGAGGTTGAGCCCCGCCTTGCGCCACGCCACGCACTGGTGCGCGGCCGAGCGCAGCACCCACTCGCCCAGCGCGTGGATGAGGCCGGATTCCTCGGCAAGCGGAATGAACACCTGTGGCGGGACGTTGCCGTGCTCCGGATCGGTCCAGCGCAGGAGCGCTTCCGCGCCGACGATGGCGCGATCGCTGATCTGCACGACAGGCTGGAAGTGGAGCTTGAGCGCGTTGTCGGCGAGTGCCGCGCGCAACGCCGTCTCCAGCGTGTGCTGGCGCAGGCGGTCCTCGGCCAGGTTGGCGTCGAGGAACTGGTACGTGTTGCGGCCGAGGTCCTTGCTGCGGTACATCGCCACGTCCGCGTACTTCAGGAGCTCTTCGGGATCGTCGGAATCGTCCGGGTACACGGCGATGCCGATCGACGACGTGACGAAGATGTCGTGCTCCTCGATCTCGAAGGGCTGCGCGATGGCGTCGAGGAGCTTCTGCGCGATGCGGCCCAGGACCGAGGGGTCGTCGAAGTCCTCGACGATGACCATGAACTCGTCCCCACCCAGGCGCGCGAGGAGGTCCGTCTCGCGCAGCGCGCCCGAGAGCGCCGCCGTGACGCGCTTCAGGAGCTCGTCGCCGATGCGATGCCCCAGCGTGTCGTTGACGTTCTTGAAGCGGTCGAGGTCGATGAACAGCACGCCCACGCGATGGCCGCTGCGCTTCGCCTGCGCGATCGCCTGCGACAGGCGCTCGTGCAGCAGCAGCCGGTTCGGCAGACCGGTGAGCGCGTCGCGCGTGGCGAGATACTGCAGCCGCTCCTCCGCCTGGATGCGCGAGCTCACGTCCTGCACGAAGGACAGGATCGACACGATCTGGCCGTGGTCGTCCAGGAGCGCCGAGTGGTACCACTCGCACCAGATGGTGTTGCCGTCGCGGCGATGGTTGCGCGTCAGGCCCGTCGCGCGCGGCTCCTCGCCGCCCATGAGGCGCGTGACGAGCCCCGCGAAGCTCTCGCGGTCGTCCTCGTGCACGAGCGGGCTGTCGGCGAGCGGGATGCCCAGGATCTCGTCGCTGCGCCAGCCGAAGATGTTCTCCGCCTGCGGCGACCAGCGCACGAGGCGGACGTCGCGGTCCCACTCGAGCACCGCGAGCGGCGTGTTGCTGATGTGACTCGACAGCATCCAGTTCGCGCGCTTCAGATCGTCCTCGTTGCGCTTCTGGTCGTGGATGTCGGCGTGCACGGCGTAGATGCCCACGACGTTGCCTTCGGCGTCGCGGTGCGGCGCGTAGTGCACCGACTCCCAGCGCTCCTGACCGTCCGGCTGCACGAGCTGTTTCTCGGTGGACACCGTCTCGCCCTTCAGCACGCGGTCCAGCAGCGGCCCCAGCTGGTTCGCGCGCTCGTTGCCCACGACCTCGGCGAACGTCTTGCCGGTCAGCTCCTTGCGGCTCTCGCCCAGCCACTCCTCGTTGTGGCGGTTGAAGAAACGGTAGCGGTAGTCGCGGTCGATGTACGACACGCGTGCCGGCACGTTGTCCATGATGAGGCGCAGCGCCGCCTCGGAGTCGCGCAACGCCTCCTGCGCCTGCTTCAGGCCGTGGATGTCGTTCATCAGCACGAACGCGCCGTGCACCTCGCCCGAGGGCGAGGCATCCGGCACCACACGGATGGTCATCCAGCGGCGCACGCCGTTGGCGCCCGGGACGAGCCGGTCGAACGCGGTGGACTCGCCCTCCATGGCGCGCGTGAGCATCGCCTGCGCGCTTTGATAGATGCCGTGGCCGACGACGTCGCGCAGCCGCATCACCGACACCTGCTCCGGCGTGAGCCCGAAGAACTGCAGGAACGTGCGGTTGACGTAGTGGCAGCGCTCGTCGCGGTCGATATACGCCACCGGTGCCGGCACGCCGTCCATGATCGCGCGCAGCTGGCCTTCGCGCGCGGCGAGCGCGTCCTGCGCCTGCTTCAGGTCGGTGATGTCGTGGCCGACGACGTACTCGCCCTTCACGGTCCCGTCGAAATTCAGGTCCGGCACGCAGCGCGCGCGGATCCAGCGCTCGCGCCCCGAGGCGTCGATGACCGCACGCTCGTACGTGATCGCCTCGCCCGCGAACACGCGATTGCGCCCGGGCTCCATCATGCCGGCCAGGTCCGGCCCGAGCACTTCCCCGGGAGTCTTGCCCACGACGCCGTCGCGATCGAGCCCCGCCAGGCGCAGGAATGCCTCGTTCACGAACTGGTAGCGGCGATCTTCCGAAAGGTAGACGATGGGCTCCGGGATGTTGTCGTTGAACAGGCGAAGCTGCTCCTCGCGCGCGGCGAGCGCCTGCTCGGTGAGCTTCAGGTCGTGGATGTCGTACTCCGTGCAGTAGAGGCCGCGCACCGACCCCGAGACGTCCAGATCGGGCGCGATGCGCCCGTGCAGCCAGCGCCGCGCGCCCTGCGTGGTGGCGCCGATGCGCTCGTACTCGACGTGCTCGCCCGCCTGCGCGCGCTTCAAGATCGGGCGCAGGAACGACGCGACGTCGGACACCATCACCTCGAACGGCGTCTTGCCGTAGATCTCGTCCTGCGGCTTGCACACGGAGTTCGCGAAGGCCTGGTTCACGAACGTGTAACGCAGGTTGCGGTCGAGGTACGCGATGGGGCCCGGGATGTTGTCGGCGAAAAGACGCATCTGCGATTCCTGCGCCTTCAGCGCGTCGCGGATGCGAATGTCGTCCTCGATGTCGGTCATCACCGCGAAAGCGCCGCCAACGCGGCCTCCCAGCTCGCGGTCCGGGAACAGCGTGATGCGCGTCCAGCGCGCGTCGCCGTCGAGCTGGCGCTCGCGCCGCTCGTAGGTGACCGTCGCGCCGGCGAACGCACGGTCGATGTAGCCCAGCATCTCGGTGAACGCGTCGGCCGGCAGCACGTCCTTCAGCGCATGGCCGAGCACGTCGTCGGCCGGCACGCCGATCCAGCTGCCGAACGGCTTGTTGGCGAAGCGGATCCTAAGCTGCCGGTCGAAGTACAGGATCGGCAGGCCGACGCTGTCGGTGACGAGGCGCAGCCGGTGCTCGCGCTGGCCGGCTTCGAGCTCGAGCTTCTTCAGGTGATCGACGTCGCTGTACGTGACGATGAAGCCGCGCACGTGGCCCTGCGAGCTGCGGTCGGGATAATAGTCGACGCGGATCCAGATCGCCGGGCGGGCGGGCGTAATGAGCTGGCGCTCGTAGGTCGTGCGCTCGCCCGAGAGCGCGGCGTCGATGTAGGCGCGGTAGAGCTGGAAGACGTCGCGCCCGAGGACCTCGATCACCTCGTGACCGATCACCTCGACGTCGCGTTTGCCCAGCCAGTCGAGGAACGCTTTGTTGCAGAAGCGGTAGCGCTGGTTGCGGTCGATGTAGGCGACCGGCACGCCCAGGGCGTTGAGCTTGCGCTGCGACAGGGCGAGCAGCGACTCCCGCTCGAGGGGATCGCCAACCGTATGGGCCGGCAGGTCGATGCGGTTCAGCGAGCGCGAAAGGGCCATGAGCCGGTTGCTGGGGTGGGGTTGGGCCGGGTCACGGCCTCAAAGTCGTCCAGTACAAGCAAGGATCGCGCCCGGCTAAACGGCCCATCGCCTGCATCGCCCGGAGCCGACCGCGGCGGACGTTCCGCCGCGAACCGAGGGCGAGCCACTTTTCCCTTTGCGCATATCGACTTATGAACGCTCGCCGGGCGCAGTTACAATCCGCGTCACCATCCAACCGCAGGGGGCATTCCACATCGGCAGCCCCGCGGACACACCCAGGGCCCCATGCTACGCGTCCGCCGCGCCGTCTCGAAGGCTCTTCACGCCGCTGCCTTGGCCGCGAGCGCCCTCGCCGCGTCCGCCGCGGCTGCGGCGGCCCCCGGCCTGCCGTCGGTAGGCCCCGTTCCGATCGATTTCATCCTCTTCGGCCTCACGCTGCTGGGTGTAGCCCTCTTCCACCGCCATACGCTCCCGGTGGCGGTCGCCGGTCTCCTGGTCATCGCGGCGTACAAGATCGCCTTCACCGGCTTCAAGGAAGGCGCCGGCCTGCTGGGCCTCGTTTCCCACCTGCATCACGAATGGGTCATCCTCGCCAACCTGTTCCTGCTGCTCATGGGGTTTGCGCTGCTCTCGCGGCATTTCGAGAAAAGCCGCGTCCCGGTCGTGCTGCCGCGCTTCCTGCCGAGCGATTGGAAGGGCGGCTTCGTGCTGCTCGCGATGGTGTTCGTGATCTCCTCGTTCCTCGACAACATCGCCGCCGCGCTGATCGGCGGCGCGATGGCGCACCAGCTCTTTCGCGCCAAGGTCCACATCGGCTATCTCGCCGCGATCGTCGCGGCGTCCAACGCCGGCGGCTCGGGCAGCGTGATCGGCGACACCACGACCACGATGATGTGGATCGCCGGCGTGTCGCCCGCGGACGTAGTCGAGGCGTACGTCGCGGCGAGCGTGGCGCTCGTGATCTGCGGCATTCCCGCCGCGAAGCAGCAGCACGCGTACTCGCCGATGATCGAGCACGCGCACGAGCACACGAGCGTGGACTGGATCCGCGTGGGGATCGTGGCCCTCATGCTCGGCGGGGCGATCATCGCCAACGTCGCCGTCAACGTTCTGGTGCCGCAGCTGGGCGACGCGTTTCCTTTCATCGGCGCCGCGGTGTGGGTGGCGCTCGTCATCACGGTTCCCGCGCGGCGCCCCGACTGGGAAGTGCTGCCCGACACGCTGAAGGGCACGATTTTCCTGCTCTCGCTCGTGACCGCCGCGTCGATGATGCCGGTGGAGACGTTGCCCGGGGCGTCGTGGCACACGGCGCTCGGCCTGGGCTTCGTCTCCGCGGTGTTCGACAACATCCCGCTCACCGCGCTCGCGCTCAAGCAGGGCGGCTACGATTGGGGCTTCCTCGCCTACGCCGTCGGCTTCGGCGGCTCGATGATCTGGTTCGGATCCTCGGCGGGCGTCGCGCTGTCGAACCAGTACCCGGAGGCGAAATCGGTCATCGCTTGGCTTCGCGGCGGTTGGCATGTGACGCTCGCGTACGTTGTCGGTTTTTTCGTCCTTCTGGCCGTTCTCGGATGGCATCCCGACGCATGAAGGAGGTGACATGAGCGTTGGACACGCACTGGCGTGGCTGCTGGCCGCCGTCGCGGGCGGCAGCGCGGCGCAGGAGATCGTG
This sequence comes from Casimicrobiaceae bacterium, assembly GCA_035499955.1. GTDB lineage: Bacteria > Pseudomonadota > Gammaproteobacteria > Burkholderiales > Casimicrobiaceae > VBCG01. The sequence continues at coordinate 31,151 of DATJXV010000082.1, read as the reverse complement.
CTCTACCAGAACCAGAATTTCAGCGGACCCCAGTTTCGCGCCAGCGAGTCGGTGAGCGACTTGGGGCGCGTCGGGTTCAACGATCGCGCAACGTCGGCCACGGTACGCGGCGGTTCGTGGCAGCTCTGCTCCGACAGCTTCTTCCGCGGGCAATGCGTGACGCTCGGACCGGGCAACTATTCGAACCTGGGCGCGATGGGCCTCAACAACGCGGTGTCGTCGCTGCGCGAGGTCGGCTGGAACGGCGGAGGGGGCGGAGGAGGAGGTGGCCCGAGCGGCGGGTCCGTCGTGCTGTTCGATTCACCCGGCATGACGGGCCGCACGTACACGCTGAATGGTCCGATGCGCAATTTCGAAGGAACCGGGTTCAACGACCGCGCGGCGTCGGCGATCATCAATTCGGGCACGTGGCAGCTGTGCGCGGACGCCGATTTCCAAAGCTCGTGCGAGGTGCTCGGACCGGGACAGTGGCCGAACCTGGGCAGCGTCACCGGACGCGTGAGCTCGGCGCGGCCCATGCCCACGGGCGGTGGCGGTGGCAGCGGGAGCGGCGGCGGCGGATGGGGCGGCAACAATCGCGTCGTGCTCTACGAGGGTCAGAACTTCTCGGGACGGTCGTACACCGTCAACGCCGACGTCCTGACTAATCTCGGCAACACGGGATTCAACGACCGCGCCTCGTCGATGCGCGTGGAGCGCGGCTACTGGATGTTCTGCACCGACGCCAATTTCATGGGCGACTGCCGAACCTTCGGCCCCGGCGACTATCCCACGTTGTCGTGGCTGTCGAACCGCATCTCGTCCGGTCGCCGCATTTCCAACGACTATCCCTACAACGCGCCGCCCATGTGGCGCTAACGCCAAAATAGAGTGCCTATCGTCGACGACATCACCGGCCTGCGCAGGATCCTCGCGCAGACCCGCGCCATCGCGGTGGTCGGCCTGTCCGCGCACTGGTACCGGCCCAGCCACTTCGCCGCGAAGTACATGCAGGACAAGGGCTACCGCGTCATCCCGGTCAATCCCGCCTACGAGGAAGTGCTCGGGCAGCGCTGCTATCCGAACCTTGCCGCGATCGGCCAACCCGTCGACGTCGTCGACTGCTTCCGCAAGCCCGGCGACATCGTGCCCATCGCGCGCGAGGCGGTGGCGACCGGCGCGAAAGTGCTATGGATGCAGCTCGGCATACGCAACGAGGAGGCCGCGCGCATCGCGCTCGACGCCGGGCTCGACGTCGTGATGGACCGCTGTGTGAAGATCGAGCACGCGCGCATCCTGGGCGGCCTCAACTGGGCGGGCGTGAACACCGGCGTCATCTCGGCCCGGCGCCCCGTGACCCACGCCTGATCCCGCGACATGGCAGACCGCAAATTCGGCTTCGACACGCTGTGCCTGCACGCGGGGCAGATTCCCGATGCGGCTACGGGCGCGCGCGCGCTGCCGATCTACCAGACGACCTCGTTCGTCTTCGACAGCGCCGACCACGCGGCGAGCCTGTTCAACCTTTCGACGTTCGGCAACGTCTACTCGCGCATCTCGAACCCGACGGTAGCCGCGCTCGAGGAGCGCGTGGCTGCGCTCGAGGGGGGGCGCGCGGCGCTTGCCACCGCCACCGGCATGGCGGCGCAGACGGTCGCCCTGCTCACCCTCTGCCAGCGCGGCGACCACATCGTCGCATCGCGCACGCTGTACGGCGGCACGTACACGCAGCTCGCAGTGACCTTCGCGCAGTTCGGCATCGAGACCAGCTTCGTCGACAGCGACGCTCCTGGCAACTTCGAAGGCGCGATCCGCGAGAACACGAAGGCGGTGTACGTCGAGACGATCGGCAACCCGCAGCTCAACGTCGCCGACCTCGCGGCCATCGCCACGATCGCGCACGCGGCGGGCGTCCCGCTCGTGGTCGACAATACCCTCGCCTCGCCGTACCTGTGCCGGCCGTTCGAGCACGGCGCCGACATCGTGATCCATTCGGTGACGAAGTACCTCGGCGGCCACGGCACGACCATGGGCGGCGTCCTCGTCGAATCGGGCAAGTTCCCCTGGAACAACGGCCGCTTCCCGAGCATGACCGAGCCGTCGCGCGGCTATCACGGCGTCATCTTCTTCGAGACGTTCGGCGACTTCGGCTTCATCATGAAGGCGCGCATGGAGATGATGCGCACGCTCGGGCCGACGCTGTCGCCGCACTCGGCGTTCCTGCTCCTGCAGGGCATCGAGACCCTGCACCTGCGCATGCCGCGGCACTGCGAGTCAGCGCTCGCGGTGGCACGGCACCTCGCCGAGCACCCGGCCGTCGAGTGGGTGGAATATCCCGGGCTCGCCGGCAGTCGATACCACGATCTCGCGGAGCGCTACCTGCCGCAAGGCGCCGGCGGCATCCTCGCGTTCGGCGTGCGAGGCGGCGCGGCCGCGGGCATCAAGTTCATCGAGAGCGTGCAGTTCCTGTCGCATCTTGCCAACGTGGGCGACGCCAAGACGCTGGTGATCCATCCGGCTTCGACAACGCACCGGCAACTGTCGGAAGACGAGCAGCGCGCCGCGGGCGTGTCGCCTGAGATGATCCGCCTGTCGGTCGGCCTCGAGACGCTCGACGATATCCTGTGGGACCTCGACCAGGCGCTCGCCCGGTCGCAAGTCTAAAACACTTCCTCGTTCACGATCCCTCATGCCCCGTTACGCAACCGTCGCCTGGCCGCTTGCCGCGATCGCCGTCGCCCTGCTCCTCGTCGCGCAGGACCTCCTCCTCGCCGCGCTGGGCGCGCAGCCTGCGCTCGGACAAACGATGTACCGCACCGCGGCCTGGACCATCGTGGTCGCCTCCGCGGCGCTCTTGATCCTGCCGCCGCGCCGCGCCGCGTATCTCCTGGGATTCCTCGTGTGCGCCGGGTTGATGGCATGGGCGCTCTACCTGCAATACGGGCTTCAGCTCGACCCGTGCCCGCTTTGCATCTTCCAGCGCGTGGCCGTGATCGCCACCGGCATCATCTTCCTGATCGCGGCGATTCAGAATCCGGGGCGGCGCGGGGCGACCTTCTATGCCGCGCTCACGACGATCACGGCCGGCATCGGCGGCGCGCTCGCCGCGTGGCACGTGTGGATTCAGGGCCAGCCGAAGGGCAGCGTGCCGTCGTGCGGCATGGGGCTCGACTACATGCTCGACACGATGCCGCTCACGGACGTCGTCTCGAAGGTGCTCAAGGGCAGCGGCGAATGCGCCGAGCAGGGCTGGCTCCTCCTTGGCCTCGCGATCCCGTCCTGGACGTTCGTGTTCTTCGTGGCGATGATCGTCGTGGCGATCTTGCTGGTTCGGCGCGAATGAAATGGGGTCAGACCCCATTACATGGCCTGGCCCCTTTTTGTAATGGGGTCTGACCCTATTTCGGGGCCATCCGCAAAGCCCCGTCGAGGCGGATCACCTCGCCGTTGAGCATCGGATTGCGCACGATCTCGGCCACGAGCGATGCGAACTCCGCCGCCCGGCCGAGCCGCGGCGGAAACGGCACCGTCTTGCCGAGCGATTCCTGCGCGTCCGCGGGAAGACTCGCCATCATCGGCGTGTGGAACAGGCCGGGCGCGATCGAGACGACGCGAATCCCGGTGCGCGCGAGCTCGCGCGCGATCGGCAGCGTCATCGCGACGACACCGCCCTTCGACGCGGCGTACGCGGCCTGGCCGATCTGCCCGTCGAACGCCGCGATCGACGCGGTGTTCACGATCACGCCGCGCTCGCCCTCCGCGTTCGGCGTGTTGGACGACATCGCTTCCGCCGCGAGGCGAAGCATGTTGAACATGCCGACGAGGTTGACGCCGATCGTGCGCACGAACGAGGCGAGCGAATGCGGGCCCTCCTTGCCGACCACGCGCGCGGGCTGCAGGATGCCCGCGCATCCGACGAGGCCCTGCAGTCCTCCGAAGGCGGCGACCGCGGCCGCCACGGCCGCCTTGCCGCTGCCTTCGTCCGCGACGTCCGTGCGCACGAAGCGCGCCGCCTTGCCGAGCTCGGAGGCAAGCGCTTGCCCTTCCGCCTCCTTCAGGTCCGCGATGACGACGTTGCCGCCGCCGGCCACGACCATGCGCGCGGTGCCTTCTCCCAGGCCCGACGCGCCGCCGGTCACCATGAACGTGCTTCCCTTGAGCTCCATGATCTTCCGTCCGAGGATTCGAGACGCGCAGCCGATTCGGCATCCCGTAACGATGCGATCATACGCCGCAGCTCGGTCCTCTCTGCGCGGAGGCGGCTGGCGCCATGGCGAGCAGGACGCAAGTTGCCGCGATCGCAGCGAGCGCCGGGCATGCACGAGCGAAGGTCATCTCAATGTCCTTTTGGGGCCACGTTGCTTTGTCAACACGGCGTGTCCCTTGACAGGCGGATCGAGCCTCATTTTCCGGCTTGGACGACCTTCATCGCCGTTGCGATCAGGCTTGCGATGTCCGCCACGTTGGCCGGCATGATGAGCGTGTTGTTGGTTCGCGCGAGACCGGCAAACGCACTGATGTACTCGCCGGCGACGCGCAGGTTCACCGCCGCGAGGCCGCCCGGCGCTTCGATGGCCTCGGCGACCATGCGGATCGCCTTGGCGTTGGCTTCGGCGTTGATGAGGGTAGCTTGCGCCTCCCCTTGCGCGACGTTGATCTCGGCCTGCTTCTCGCCTTCCGATTTCGCGATCGCCGCTTCGCGCGCGCCGATCGCCACGTTGATCGCCTGCTGGCGCGCGCCTTCGGAGGTCGCGATCACCGCGCGCTTCTCGCGCTCCGCGGTGATCTGCGCCTGCATCGAGCGCAGGATCTCCGCCGGCGGCGTGAGGTCCTTGATCTCGTAGCGAAGCACTTTCACGCCCCAGCTTCGCGCCGCCTCGTCGAGCGCCGCGACGACGAGCGCGTTGATCTGGTCGCGCTCCTCGAACGTCTTGTCGAGCTCCATGCGGCCGATCACGCTGCGCAGCGTCGTCTGCGCGAGCTGCGTGATGGCGAGCACGTAGTTCGACGAGCCGTAGGACGCAAGCTTGGGATCGGTCACCTGGAAGTACAGGATGCCGTCGACCTGCAGCTGCGTGTTGTCGCGCGTGATGCAGATCTGGCTCGGCACGTCGAGCGGGATCTCGCGCAGGTCGTGGCGGTACGCGACGCGATCGACGAAGGGGATGACGAAGTTGAGCCCGGGCTCGAGCACGGCGTAGAAGCGCCCGAGGCGCTCCACTATCCAGGCGTGCTGCTGCGGCACCACGCGGATCGCCTTGACCACGACGATGAGCGCGACGATGAAAAGGGCGAACGTCACGACGGCCGAGCCGGTCAGCATGGCGAGGTCTCCGTTGTCGGGCAAATCAGGCGCGGCGGTCGGCGATCAGCAGCGTGGATCCCCGCGCTCCGACGATGTACATGGTCTCCGCGCGCGCCACACCCGGCTTGGCAAGTTCGGCATCCCACTGCGTGCCGCGGTAGCTCACGCGCGCGCTGCCGTCGTCCTTCCAGTCCAGGACGCGCACGGACTGGCCGACGTCGAGCGGCTGTGAAGGCGGCGGCACGCGCTTCGTGCGCCAGCGATGCGCGATCATGGTGCCGATCACCGCGATAACGCCCGCCACGACGAGCTGCAGGGGCAGGAGTGTACCCAAGAGCGCGGCGAGCCCTCCCACCGCGAATGCGATTCCGACGGCCAGGAGGTAGAACGTCCCGGTCATGAGCTCCGCGCCCACGAGCACGGCTGCCAGGATCCACCATATCCAATAGTCCGCCATTCCCGTCCCTTGCCGCGAACCGTCGTGGCATGAGCATACGGCACTTTGCTTTCGGCGGTATGGCACCCATCTAGGCAAGCGGCAGTTTCGTCGCACGGAGGTTCTCCGTGCGCACCGCGCAGGCTGTATAATGCGGTGGCAATTATTCTTTTCGAATCAAGCGCTTTGGCTGCCCACCCGGCGCGAACGACGTCACATGCCCATCTACGAGTATCGCTGTACCGATTGCGATCACAAGCTCGAGGCGCTGCAGCGCTTCAGCGACGCGCCCCTTCGCACCTGCCCGGTGTGCGGCAAGGAGACGCTGACCAAGCTCGTCTCCGCAGCGGGCTTCCAGCTGAAGGGCAGCGGCTGGTACCAGACCGATTTCCGCGGTAAAGCCAGCGGGACGAGGCCCGACGCGAAGACGGACGCGCCTGCCGGCGAAGGCGCTCCGACGAAGGCCGAGAAGAGCGACGCCAAGCCGTCGGAGTCGGCCGCGCCCGCGAGCGACGCAGGCTCGTCCAAGCCCGCCGCGCCGGCGAGCACGCCGGCCGGCACGTCGTCGACCTAGAATCGTCGAGCGCCGGATGAGACGCTACCTCGTCGCCGGTCTCCTGGTCTGGGTGCCGCTGGGCATCACGATCTGGGTGCTGCACTTCCTGGTGACGACACTCGACCAGACGCTGCTCCTGTTCCCGGAGAGCGCGCAGCCCGACCGCCTGCTCGGCATGCACATCCCGGGCCTAGGCGTCCTCCTGAGCTTCGGCATCCTGTTCCTCACCGGCGTCATCGCCGCCAACTTCTTCGGCGCGCGCCTCATTCGGGTGTGGGAGTCGCTGCTCGGCCGCATCCCGGTGGTCAAGTCGATCTACTCCTCGGTGAAGCAGGTGAGCGACACGCTGCTGTCCGACTCCGGCAACGCGTTCCGCAAGGCGCTGCTCGTGCAGTTCCCCCACCAGGACGCCTGGTCGATCGCGTTCCTGACCGGCACGCCCGCGCCGTCCGTGGCCGAGCATCTGACCGAGGAGCACGTCAGCGTGTACGTGCCCACCACACCGAACCCGACTTCGGGCTATTTCGTGATCGTGCCGAAGTCGAAGGTGCGCGATCTCGACATGACGGTGGACGAGGCGCTGAAGTACGTCATCTCGATGGGCGTCGTGTCGCCACGGGGTCGCGCGGTGCCCGCTCCGCCGGCACCGGCCCTGGTCCGAAAAACTTCCGACGAAGATGCGGAAGGCGGCTTCGCCCCTTCCGCGACCATTAAAGAATAACTCGTGAAACGCACCGACTACTGTGGGCTCATCGACCGCCGCTACCTCGACAAGACCGTCACCGTAACGGGCTGGGTCCATCGCCGCCGCGATCACGGCGGCGTCATCTTCATCGACTTGCGCGACCGCGAAGGGCTCGTCCAGATCGTGTGCGATCCGGACCGCGCCGCGACGTTCGCCACCGCCGAGACGCTGCGCAACGAGTTCTGCATCGAGGTCACGGGGCGCGTGCGTGCCCGCCCCGAAGGGACCGTGAACGCCAACCTCGTGTCGGGCGAGATCGAGGTGCTCGCGCACGAGATGGCCGTGCTCAACGCCTCGGCGACACCGCCCTTCCAGCTCGACGACGACAACCTCTCCGAGACGGTCCGGCTCGAGCATCGCGTGGTCGACCTGCGCCGTCCGCAGATGCAGGACAACCTGAAGCTGCGCTATCGCGCGGCGATGGCGGCGCGCCGCTACCTGGACGGGCACGGCTTCATCGACATCGAGACGCCCACGCTGTACAAGTCCACACCGGAGGGTGCGCGCGAGTTCCTCGTGCCGTCGCGCATCCACCACGGCCAGTTCTACGCGCTGCCGCAGTCGCCGCAGCTGTTCAAGCAGATGCTGATGGTCGCGGGCTTCGACCGCTACTACCAGATCGTGAAGTGCTTCCGCGACGAGGACCTGCGCGCCGACCGCCAGCCCGAGTTCACGCAGATCGACATCGAGACGTCGTTTCTCTCCGAGCTCGAGATCCGCGAGCTGATGGAGGGTCTCGTGCGCGCGATGTTCCGCGACGCGATGGGCCTTGCGCTGCCGAATCCGTTCCCGGTGATGACGTACGCGGACGCGATGCGCGACTACGGCTCGGACAAGCCCGACTTGCGCGTGCCGCTCAAGTTGACGGAGTTGACCGACCTCGCGAAGAGCGTCGACTTCAAGGTGTTCCGTAGCGCCGCCGAACTGCCCAACGGCCGCGTCGCCGCGCTGCGCGTCCCGGGCGGCGGCTCCATGTCGCGCAAGGAGATCGACGACTACGGCCCGTTCGTCGCCGTCTACGGCGCCAAGGGCCTCGCGTGGATCAAGGTCAACGACGCGGCCAAGCCGAACGAGGAAGGGCTGCAATCGCCGATCGTCAAGTTCCTTCCCGAGCCCGTGCTGCGGGAGATCCTCGCGCGCACGGGCGCGCAGAGCGGCGACGTCGTCTTCTTCGGGGCCGACAGGGAGAAGGTCGTCAACGACGCGATGGGCGCCTTGCGGGCCAAGGTCGGCCACGATCGGGGCTTCGCGCAAGCAGGCTGGAAGCCACTGTGGGTGGTCGACTTCCCGATGTTCGAGCGCGACGACGGTCACGACACCTTCGGCGCGCGCCACCATCCGTTCACCGCGCCGAAGGACGGGCACGAGGAGCTGTTCGTCACCGATCCGGGCAGTGCGCTCGCCAAGGCCTACGACGTCGTGCTCAACGGCTGGGAGATCGGCGGCGGATCGGTACGCATCCATCGCGCGGAAGTCCAGCAGAAGGTGTTCGAGGCGCTGCGCATCAGCCCCGAGGACCAGCGGCGCAAGTTCGGCTTCCTGCTCGACGCGCTCTCCTACGGCGCGCCGCCGCACGGCGGCATTGCGTTCGGGCTCGACCGCATCGTCGCGATGATGGCGGGCGCCGAATCGATCCGCGACGTGATCGCATTCCCCAAGACGCAGCGCGGCCAGGACCTCCTCGTGGACGCGCCTACGTTCGTCACCGAGCAGCAGCTACGCGACCTGCACATCAAGGTCCGGCCCTCGGACCACGTGAAGCCGCACTGAGCGAAGGCTCCGCAAGGCAGTTGCAGTACACTTCCGGCGCATGCGGCCGATGCGCTCACTCGTCCTGTCCGCCGCGCTGGCGTTCGCCGTCGCTGCGCCCGCGCACGCGTTCACCGATCGCGAGATCGGCGTGCGGGACTTGCCGCGGGAGGCGCGCGAGGTGCTCGCGCAGATTCGCGCCGGCGGCCCGTTCCGTTACGAGCGCGACGGCGTGGTGTTCGCCAACCGCGAGGGGCAACTGCCCTCGCAGCCGCGCGGCTATTATCATGAGTTCACGGTGCCCACGCCGGGTGCCGGCAACCGCGGTGCGCGCCGCATCGTCTGCGGCGGCCCGAAAGCGACGCCGGACGCGTGCTGGTACACCGGCGACCACTACAAGACCTTCGCGAGGATCCGCGAATGAAAGCCCCCGACCTCACCAGCATCGAAGACGCCGGCGTGCACGCTTGGTCCGGCGCGACCGAGCCGCTCAAGACGGCGGCCGCGCAAGCGCATCTGAAATTGTCCGCGGCCGACCTGTCGCGCGCGAAGGACCGGGCGGGCCTGTTCGCCGAGCTCGATCGCGGCTTGAGCCTTCCCGATCACTTCGGCCACAACTGGGATGCGCTGGCCGACGTCCTCGAGGACCGCGACTGGCTCGGCAAGACCGGACGCGCCATCGTGCTCACGGGCAGCGCGGCGTACCGGCGCGAGCATCCAACCGATTGGTCCACGCTCGAGGACATCTTCGCCGAGGCCGCGGAGTTCTGGAAGGAGCGTCACGTCGCGTTCTGGATCTTCACCGCGTAACCCTTTCTCGGTCCGAGGTGCGTTACAAGATACCGATCTCCGCGCTCGTCGTCGTGTACACGCCCGAGCTCGACGTGCTCCTCATCGAGCGCGCCGACTACCCCGAGCACTGGCAATCCGTCACCGGCAGCCAGGAACCGGGCGAGTCGCTCGCCGCCACCGCGCAGCGCGAGCTTCGCGAGGAGACCGGGATCGAGGCCGACGCCTATGGAGGCGTCGTCGACTGGAGCATGCAGAACGTGTTCGAGATCTACAGCCGATGGTCGGGCCGCTATCCTCCGGGCACCACGCACAACACCGAGCACGTGTTCGGGCTCGAGGTGCCGGGCCGAGTCCCCGTGTTGCTCGCGCCGCGCGAGCACCTGCGCCATATGTGGCTGCCTTGGCGCGAGGCCGCCGCGCGCTGTTTTTCCTGGACCAACCGCGCCGCGATCGAGGCGCTGCCCGATCACGCGCACACTGCAAGGAAGCCCGCATGAAGTGGCTGTTGGCTGTCCTCCTGACGTTCTCTTGCGGACTCGCCGGTGCCGCCGAGGCTCCGCCGCCCACGCCCGTGGTCACCCTGTCCGCCTCGGCGACGGCGAGCGTGCCGAACGACCGCATGCAGGCGTCGCTGCGCGTCGAGGCCGACAATCCCGATCCCGCGCGCGCCGCCGCGGAGGTCAACGCGAAGATGGCGAAGGCGCTTGCTCGCGCCAAGGCGACGCAGGGCGTGGAGGCGCAAACCTCCGGCTATTCGTCGTACCAGATGACCGACAAGAACGGCCAACCCAACCGGTGGCACGTCACCCAGTCGCTGACCCTCGAAAGCTCCGACTTCGCGACGATGGCGTCGCTGCTCACGCGACTGCAGGCCGACGACGGAATGCTCCTGTCGAGCATGGGTTTCTCGGTGAGCCCCGCCGCCCGGCAGAAGGCGGAGGACGCGCTCACGCAGCAGGCGATCAAGGGGTGGCAGGCGCGCGCGCAGAATGCGGCGAAGGGCTTCGGCTTCGACGCCTGGCGCGCGGGGCACGTCTCGATCGGCACGGGCGAGCCACCGATCCGCCCGCAGCCGATGCTGCGCATGCAGGCGGCGAGCGCGATGTCCGCGCCGCCCGTCAATGTCGAAGGCGGCGACACCGACGTCACCGTCACGGTGACCGGCGAGGCCATCCTCGAGCGGAAATAGGGTCAGACCCCATTACGCCCCATTACGCCGCGGTCGACTTCAGCGCCCGCGCCACGACGCGCAAGCCCGGGCGGTCGCGCCCCCACGTCCGGGCGAGCAGCGCGAACTCGGGCGCCGGCAGCGGCCGGCTCAGGAAATAACCCTGGCATTCGTCGCACTGGTGATCGCGCAGGAACTCGAGCTGCTCGCGCGTCTCGACACCTTCCGCCACGACGCGGATGCGCAGGCTCTGCGCCATCGCGATCACCGCGCGCGTGATGGCGGCGTCGTCGGTGTCGTGCGGCAGGTCCTTGATGAAAGAGCGGTCGACCTTGACGTTGTCGATCGGGAAGCGCTTGAGGTAGCCCAGCGAGGAGTAGCCGGTGCCGAAGTCGTCGATTGCCACCGAGATGCCGAGCTCGCGCAGCCTCGAAAGCGTAGTGACGGCCCGCTCGGGGTTCTGCATCACCATGCTCTCGGTGATCTCCAGCTCGAGGCCGTCGGCGGGCAACGCGGCCTCGGCGAGCGCATCGCCGATGTCGGCGATGAGCCCATCGTCTGAGAACTGCCGCGCCGAGAGGTTGACCGCGATGCGCATGTCGGCGAGGCCCTCGCGGCGCCACTGCGCCGATTGGGCGCACGCCGTGCGCAGCACCCAGCGGCCGATCGGCACGATGAGTCCGGTCTCCTCGGCAAGCGGGATGAACTGGTTGGGGGCCACCATGGCGAGGTCCGGATGGTTCCAGCGCAGGAGCGCCTCGACGCCGACGATGCGCCCGGTCGCGATGTCGACCTTCGGCTGGTAGTGCAGCACGAACTCCTCGCGTCCCAGCGCGTGGCGCAGCGCCGATTCCAGCGCGAGGCGCTCGAACGAGTGCGCGTTCTGCTGCGGCGAATAGAACTGGAAGTTGTTCTTGCCGCGGTCCTTGGCGAGGTACATCGCGATGTCGGCGTTCTTCAGGAGCGCTGCCGGGTCTTGGCCGTCGGCGGGATACGTCGAGATGCCGATGCTGCCCGTGACGTGGTATTCCTGCCCCGACAGCGTGTACGGCCGGCCCACCGCGTTCAGGATGTTCTGCGCGATCGCGTTGAGCTCGCGCGGGTCGGCGCAGTCCTCGACCAGCACGACGAACTCGTCACCGCCCAGGCGCGCGACCGTATCGCTCTCGCGCAGGTGGTGGCGCAGGCGCCGCGCCACATCCTGCAGCAGACGATCGCCCGCCTCGTGCCCCAGGCTGTCGTTGATGTTCTTGAAGCGGTCGAGGTCGATGAAGAAGAGCGCGAACTGCTTGCCGCGGCGCTGGGCGAGCGAGAAGGCGCGCTGCAGCGTGTGCATGAACATCGTGCGGTTGGGAAGCCCCGTCAGCTCGTCGAAGTGCGCGAGGCGCCGGATGCGCTCCTCCGCCTTGCGCGACTGCGTGACGTCGCGGGCGATGCCGCGGTAGCCCGCGAAGCGCCCGTCGCGGTCGAACACGGGCTCGCCCGAGAAGCTCAGGAAGCGCCAGTCGCCGTCGACGTCGCGCACGGTCTGCGTGAGATCGCGGAACGGCTGGCGCGCCGCGGTGAGTGCGCGGTAGCGGGCAAGGTCGCCCTCGCTCAGGATCTGGCCCGGGTCGAATCCCGCCTGGCCGAGGAACTGCGCGACGCCGAGGCGATCGCGCTGCGGGTCCATGCCGGCGACTTCGGTGAACTTGAGCTCGGCGTCCTGCTCCCAGTACCAGTCCGACGACAGCGCGAGGAGGCTTCGGAAGCGCGACTCGCTCTGCCGCAGGCGCTCCTCGGCCTCCTTTCGCGCGGTGATGTCCTCGTTGATGCCGGCCAGCCGATGCGCGCGGCCATGCCCGTCGCGCTCGACCACGCGCCCGCGGCTTCGGATCCACCGCCAAGAGCCGTCGGTCGCGCGCACGCGATGCTCGAGGTTGTACTCGGGCTTGCGCCCGGTGACCACGTCGACGTACTCGCGCAGGATCTGCTCGCGCTCGTCCTCGTGCGTGAGCGCCATCAGCGCCTCGAACGTCGTGTAGGTCTCCTTGGGCTCGCCGCCGAGGAGCTCGTTCCACCGCTCGGACAGGTAGACCACGCCGCCCGGATCGACGTCGACCAGGATCAGGTTGGAGCCGAACAGCGCCGTGTTCAGACGCGAGATCGCGAAGTCGCGCTCGTGCTCGGCCTGCTTCTGCCGCGTGATGTCGCGCAGCGTCCCGCGCAGCAGGATCACCTCACCCTCGGGTCCGGTGAACGTCTCGAGCAGCGCGTGCAGCCACAGCGTGCCGCCGCCCTCCTGCACGATGCGGAACTCGATGTCGCCGTTGGCGCCGCGCTGGAAGGCGTTGCGCATGAGCTCGCGCACCCGCTCGCGGTCGCTCGGGTGGATGAGGTTCACGAGCCGCGACGGCTGCGGCGTGCCCTCCGCCGAATCGAGTCCGAGCAGCCGAAAGCATTCCTCCGACCAGTTGAGGCTCCTCGACTGCGGAACGTAGCTCCAGCTGCCCAAGGTCGCGATGCGTTGCGCCTCGGCGAGATGCGCCTCGCTTTCGCGCAGGCGCTTCGTGCGCTCGTCGACGCGGGTTTCGAGCTGGGTCTTCTCCCGCTCGAGAGCGCCGTAGAGCTCGGCCATCTCCGCCGACGCGAGGTCCTGCGAGCGCTCGAGAAGGTAGCGGTCCTGCTCGGACTCCTGGTAGGCACGGCTCACGCGCTCGAGCAGGTCCGACCACTGCGCGGACGTCGGCGCCTGCCGGGCGTCGATGCCGAGACGGTGCAGCTGGCGCACGAGGAGCGGATGGGTCTTCATGCCTCGTCGAGCAGCGTGACCGTCATCGTCTGGTTGTGCAGGTCGCACACGCCGCCGCGCTGCCGCGGCGACAGCTCGCCGTACGAGTAGAAGCCGACCTGCCCGGCCTTGCGCGGCAGCGCGTCGAGCACGCTTTCGATCTCCTCCTCGGTGCGCTCGCCGAGCACGAGACGGCGTCCGACGCACGACACCGCGATCGACAGCGGCGAGCCCGCGTCGGGGAACTCCTGCGCGGCGCGGGCCCCGGCGAGCCCGGCGCTCTGGATGAGGCTTTCGGTGTTGGTGCGCATGAGGCGCGCGCGATGGCCCTGCGGCACGTCGCCGGCGAACGTGAGCGATTGCGCGGCCTCGTCCACGCCCAGGATGGTGCGCACGAGCGGCTGGCCCTCCTCGCCGTGGCGGCGGATCGCGAGCGGGAACAGCAGCGCGGTGGCGGGCAGGCCCGCGGCGCGGTCGCCGAGGTAGCCCTTGTACAGCGCGAGCGCGGGCCTGCCGTCGAGCTCGTAGAGAACGTTGCCTTCCGAGCGCGTGATCGAGCGTTCGGGCCCGAAGCTCGACCAGCCTGCGTGGCAGCCGTGGCCGACGCGAAGGCGCTCGCCGTAGAGGCCGACCGCGGTCACGCAGCGGTCGACGAGTCCCTGATCGCCCAACACCCAGGTCGCGCTGAAGCGCTCGCCGTCGCCGGCGAGCCCGCCGGTGACCACGACGTCGTCGGGGAGCGTTTCGTTGAGCCCGGCGGTGAGGCGGCTGCCGTTGACGTTGAGGCCATCGGACAGCACGAAGACGGCGCGCAGCGCGGGACCGGCGAGCGTCTCGCCGAGCGTTCGCCCGAGGTCGCGTGAATCGCCTCCGTGCGCGATCGGCAGCACGACCCTGCGCAGCGTCACGCCCGCGAAGTAAGCGATGGCCACGGAAAGGCTTTCGTCCTGGACCTGGCCGTCGTGAATCTCGCCGGCGGTCGAGCAGCCGACGAGGACCGATTGCGGGAGCCGGCCGCGGACATCGTCGATCGCGGCGCGGCACGCGATCGACGCATTGCTGCCAAACATCACGGCCAGCGTCGTGGGCGAGTCCATGCCTGCGGGCCACGGTGCCGACCAGCCGGCCCTCTCCTGCCAGGTGAGCGTCTGAAGCAACATCTTGAATCGCTTAGGTATTGTCGCGTTGTCGGCAAGCTGCCGGGCGGCATTGCCGTGAGGCAGGATGCACCAAAGCAATAAGCGCGCCTTCGGCGACGGACGGCAAGGCGGCTTGCGGGGAGCCGGCAGCGGACCCCTAAAAATGAACAGGGCGCCGCGCGGGCGCCCTGCTTGCGATTGCCGGTCCGACGGAAGTGCTACTCGGCCATGCCCATCGGCGGCGCGTCGGCGGTCACCGGTTCGGCGGGCTGCGGCGCCGGCGCGGACGCCTTGCCTTGCGCGTCCTCCTCGGCGGCCGCCTTCATGGACAGCCTCACGCGTCCCTTTTCGTCGGCCTCGATCACCTTCACGCGCACGATCTGGCCTTCCTTCACGTAGTCGGAGACGTTGTTCACGCGCTCCTTCGCGATCTGCGAGATGTGCAGCAGGCCATCCTTGCCCGGCAGGAGCTGCACGATGGCGCCGAAGTCGAGCAGGCGCAGCACGGGCCCTTCGTAGATGCGGCCGACTTCGACCTCCGCCGTGATGTCCTCGATGCGCTTGCGGGCGGCGTTGCACGCATCGGCGTTCACCGACGCGATGGTGACGGTGCCGTCGTCCTTGATGTCGATGGTGCAGCCCGTCTCTTCGGTCAGCGCGCGGATCACCGCGCCGCCCTTGCCGATCACGTCGCGGATCTTCTCGGGGTTGATCTTGAACGTGTACATGCGCGGCGCATGCTGGGAGATCTCGGCGCGCGCATGCGGGATCGCCTGCTGCATGAGGCCCAGGATGTGCATGCGGCCCTCGCGCGCCTGGGACAGCGCGACCGCCATGATCTCCTTGGTGATGCCCTGGATCTTGATGTCCATCTGCAGCGCGGTGATGCCGCGGTCGGTTCCGGCGACCTTGAAGTCCATGTCGCCGAGGTGATCTTCGTCGCCCAGGATGTCGGTGAGCACGGCGAAGCGGTTGCCCTCCTTGATGAGGCCCATCGCGATGCCGGCGACATGCGCCTTGGTCGGCACGCCGGCGTCCATGAGCGCGAGGCTCGCGCCGCACACCGAGGCCATCGACGAGCTGCCGTTCGACTCGGTGATCTCCGAGACGACGCGCATCGAGTAGGCGAACTCCTCCGCCGTCGGCAGCACCGCGATGATCGCGCGCTTGGCGAGGCGGCCGTGGCCGATCTCGCGGCGCTTGGGCGAGCCGACGCGCCCGGTCTCGCCGGTGGCATAGGGCGGCATGTTGTAGTGGAACATGAAGCGGTCGCGGTATTCGCCCATCAGCGCATCGATGATCTGCTCGTCGCGCGCAGTGCCGAGCGTGCCGACCACGAGCGCCTGCGTCTCGCCGCGCGTGAACAGAGCGCTGCCGTGGGTGCGCGGGAGCACGCCGGTGCGGATGCTGATCGGGCGCACGGTGCGCGTGTCGCGGCCGTCGATGCGCGGCTCCCCGGCGAGGATCTGCTGGCGGACGATCTTGGCCTCGAGGTCGAACAGCATGTTGCCGACGGCGCGAGCGACATCGGGCGAGCCATCCGCCGCGCACTCGTCCGTCGCCTTCTTGTAGATTTCCTTGAGCCGCTGCTGGCGCGCCTGCTTCTGGCGCATCTGGTAGGCGGCGCGAAGGTCGGCGTCCGCGGCCGCGGTGACCTTGGCGATCATCGCCTCGTCCTTGGCGGGCGGCTGCCAGTCCCACACCGGCTTGCCGCCGTCCTCGACGAGCGAGTGGATCAAGTCGATCACGGCCTGCTGCTGCTGGTGCCCGAAAACGACCGCGCCGAGCATCACTTCCTCGGCCAGCTCGTGCGCTTCGGACTCGACCATCAGCACCGCGGCCTCGGTGCCCGACACGACGAGGTCGAGCTGCGAGGTGGCGAGCTCGGTCTTGGTCGGGTTGAGGACGTACTGGCCGTTGAGGTAGCCCACGCGCGCAGCGCCGATCGGGCCCGCGAACGGGATGCCGGAAAGCGCGACCGCGGCGGATGCGCCGATCATCGCCGGGATATCCGGGTCGATCTCAGGATCGACCGACATCACGGTGGCGATGATCTGCACGTCGTTGTAGAAGCCGTCGGGGAAGAGCGGGCGCAGCGGGCGGTCGATGAGGCGGCAGGTGAGCGTCTCCTTTTCCGAGGGCCGGCCTTCGCGCTTGAAGAAGCCGCCGGGGATCTTGCCGGCGGCGTAGGTCTTTTCCTGGTAGTCGACGGTGAGCGGGAAGAAGTCCTGACCCGCTTTCGGGGTCTTGGCGGCTACACAGGTCACGAGGACCACCGAGTCGCCCAGGCTCGCCATCACGGCGCCCCCGGCCTGGCGGGCGATCTCGCCCGTTTCGAGGGTCAGCGTGTGATGGCCGTATTGGATGGATTTCCGGATCGCATTAGACATGGGAGAAACTTCTCAATGGAAAATCGCCCCGCAGCTTTTCGCGCGGGGCGATCTTTTGTTGGGTTACTTGCGCAGACCGAGCTTGTCGATCAGCGTACGGTAGGTGTCGGCGTTGCGCGACTTGAGATAGTCGAGGAGCTTGCGCCGGCGCGACACCATGCGCAGCAAGCCGCGGCGCGAGTGGTGGTCCTTGACGTTGCTCTTGAAGTGGTCGGTCAGACCGTTGATGCGGGCGGTGAGAAGCGCGATCTGGACTTCCGGAGAACCGGTGTCGCCCCTGCCGCGCTGGTTGTCGGCGATCACCTTCGCCTTGTCGGTAGCCGTGATGGCCATGGCTGTCTCTTCCTCTGATTGCGCCTTTGCAAAGTCTTAAATTATAAGCCGAAAACGCGATTTCTATCAAGCTGGCGCGGCGTGTTCGGACATCAGCCGACGCGGGTGCGCGACCCCTTCTTTGACCTCCGCCAGGCCCACGAAGGCAGCGCCGGCGAAGACCGCGAAGCTGCCGTCGCAAACCCCACCGGCGGACAGCGCCTGCCCTTGCCGGAAGCGGCGGCACAGCGCCTCGCTCAGGTCGATCCTGGGAAGATCGGCGACGAGCGCGGCGGTCGGCAACAGGCTCGCGAGGCGCCGCGCGTCCCCCATCGCCTCGAGACCGTCGAGAGTGACGGCATCCTGAATGCAAAAGCCGCCGGTCGCCGTGCGCCGAAGGGCCGCCAGATGTGCGCCGCACCCGAGCGCCTCGCCGAGGTCCTCGGCCAGGACGCGCACGTACGTGCCCTTGCTGCAGGCGATCGACACGACCGCGTCCGGCGAGCCCCACTCCAGCAACTCGATGGCGTGGACGACGATCGCGCGCGCGGTACGCGGGATTGCCTCGCCCTTGCGGGCGTAATCGTAGTAGGCGCGGCCCTGAAACTTGAGTGCTGCGTGCATCGGCGGCACCTGCGTTTGCGGGCCGACGAAGCACTTCAATGCGGAATCGAGCGCGGCGCGGTCGATCGCGACCGGTCGCGTCCGCACGGTCTCGCCTTCGGCGTCGCCGGTCGTCGTGGTCGCGCCGAAGCGAATCGTGGCGACGTAGCCCTTGGGCGCGTCGAGCAGCCGCTGCGCGAACTTGGTCGCCTCGCCGAAGCACAGCGGAAGGAGCCCGGACGCAAGCGGGTCGAGCGTGCCGGTGTGGCCCGCCTTCTCCGCGCGATAGAGGTGCTTCGCGCGCTGCAGCGCCGCGTTGGACGTGAGGCCCGACGGCTTGTCGAGGAGCAGCACGCCGTCGACGGGACGGCTTGTCAGTCGGTGGGAAATTTCTTGTCCGCCGCGACCGCCTCGTCGATGAGCTGCGACAGCTTCATGCCGGCCTCGATCGAGTCATCGTAGGCGAAGTGCAGCTCGGGCACCGAGTACAGGTCGAGGCGATGCGAGAGCTGACTGCGCAGGAACCCCGACGTGCGCTGCAACGCCTTCACGGCTTCGTCGCCGTGCTCGCGCCCGGCGAGGTGCGTGAAATGGACCTTGGCGTGCGACAGGTCCGGCGAAACGTCGACGCTGGTCACCGTCACCTGCCCCACGCGCGGGTCCTTCACCTCGTTGCGCAGGAGATCGGCCAGCTCCTTCTGGATCTGGTCGCCGACGCGCTGCGCGCGTTGCGAATGCTTCTTCGGCATCGGCGTGCCCTACAGCGTCCGCGACACCTCGACGATCTCGAACACCTCGATCTGGTCGCCCTTCTGGATGTCGTTGTAGTTCTTGAGCGAAAGACCGCATTCGAAGCCCGCCTTGACCTCGCGCACGTCGTCCTTGAAGCGCTTGAGCGAGTCGAGCTCGCCTTCGTGGATCACGACGTTGTCGCGCAGGAGGCGCACGCGCGCGCCGCGGCGCACGAGGCCCTCCAGCACGTAGCAGCCGGCGACCGTGCCGACCTTCGAGATGCGGTACACCTCGCGCACCTCGACCAGGCCCAGGTTGTTCTCCTTCTGCTCGGGCGCGAGCATGCCGGAAAGCGCCGCCTTCACCTCGTCGACCGCGTCGTAGATGACGTTGTAGTAGCGGATCTGCACGCCGCTGCCTTCGGCGAGCTTGCGCGCCTGCGCATCGGCCCGCGTGTTGAAGCCGATGATCACCGCCTTCGACGCGAGCGCCAGGTTGACGTCCGACTCGGTGATGCCGCCTACCGCCGCGTGGACGATGTTGACCTTCACCTCGTCGGTCGACAGCTTGGACAGCGCCTGCGACAGGCCTTCGTAGCTGCCCTGCACGTCCGCCTTGACGATCAGCGCGAGCGTCTTGACCTCGTTCTCGCCCACCTCGCCGAACATGTTCTCGAGCTTGGCTGCCTGCTGCTTGGCGAGCTTCACGTCGCGGAACTTGCCCTGGCGGAACAGCGCGATCTCGCGCGCCTTGCGCTCGTCGCCCAGCACCATCACGTCCTCGCCGGCGAGCGGCACGTCGGACAGACCCTGGATCTCGACCGGGATCGCGGGACCGGCTTCGTTGACGTTCTTCCCGTTCTCGTCGGTCATCGCGCGCACGCGGCCGAACACGGCGCCGGCGAGCACGATGTCGCCGCGCTTGAGCGTGCCCGACTGCACGAGCACGGTGGCGACCGGGCCGCGGCCCTTGTCGAGGCGCGCCTCGATCACGATGCCCTTGGCCGGCGCGTCCTTCGGCGCCCTGAGCTCGAGCACTTCGGCCTGCAGCAGCAAGCCGTCGAGCAGGCGCTCGATGCCTTCGCCCGTGCGGGCCGATACGGGAATGAACTGCACGTCGCCGCCGTACTCCTCCGGCAGCACGCTCTCGGCGACCAGCTCCTGCTTGACGCGCTCGGGATTCGCCTCCGGCTTGTCGATCTTGTTGATGGCGACCACGAGCGGCACGTTCGCCGCCTTCGCGTGCGCGATCGCCTCCTTTGTCTGCGGCATCACGCCGTCGTCCGCCGCGACGACGAGCACCACCATGTCGGTGATCCTCGCGCCGCGCGCGCGCATCGCCGTGAACGCCTCGTGGCCCGGCGTGTCGAGGAACGTGATGACGCCCTTCGTCGTCTCCACGTGATAGGCGCCGATGTGCTGCGTGATACCGCCCGCCTCGCCGCTCGCCACGCGCGTGCGGCGGATGGTGTCGAGCAGCGACGTCTTGCCATGGTCGACGTGGCCCATGACGGTGACGACCGGCGGGCGCGGCAGGATCTCCGCCGCCGACTCGCCCGCCGATTCGGCGAGCAGCGTATCCGGGTCGTCGAGCTTGGCGGCGACGGCCTTGTGCCCCATTTCCTCGACCACGATCATCGCGGTCTCCTGGTCGAGGTTCTGGTTGATCGTGACCATCGAGCCGAGCTTCATCATCGCCTTGATGACCTCGGTGGCCTTGACCGACATCTTGTGCGCGAGTTCGGCCACGGTGATCGTCTCCGGCACCGTGACTTCGCGCACCACCGGACCCGAGGCCCCGGCCGCCTCGGCGCCCTCGTCGTCGCGATGGCGCGAGCCGACCTTCGGGCCGCGCCAGCCCGGCGCCGCCGCGGCCGCGCCCGTGTCGCCGCGCAGCTTGAGCGCGCGGCGGCGCGCCGCCTCTTCCTGGAACACCTGCCCCGGCGCCTTCTTGGCCGGCCGCTCGCGCTTCTCGCCCGGCTTGGCGGCAGGACGGTGCAGCGTGCCTTCCTTCTTGACGTCCGCGGTCTTCGCGTCCGCCGCCTTCGCTTCCGCCGCCTTGGCCGCAGCGGCGGCTTCCGCGGCGGCCTTGGCCGCGGCTTCCTCGGCTTCCTTTTCCTTTTTGCTCTTGCGCGCAGCCTCGCGCTCCTGCTTCTCCTTCAGCTCGTCCTGCTGGCGCTTCAGGAGCGCCTGCGCCTTGCGCGATTCTTCCTCGCGGGCGGCGATCTCCTGCGGCGACAGGAGCGACGGCGAGGCGACGGGTGCGGGCGCGGCCGCGGGTGGAGGCGCAGGCGCGACCACCTCGGGCGCGGCGACGACCGGCGCGGCCTCTTCGACGGCGGGGGCGGCCGGCGCGGCTTCCTCCTCGCGGCGGACCAGCACGCGCTTCTTGCGTACCTCGACCTGAATCGTGCGCGACT
This sequence comes from Casimicrobiaceae bacterium, assembly GCA_035499955.1. Lineage (GTDB taxonomy): Bacteria > Pseudomonadota > Gammaproteobacteria > Burkholderiales > Casimicrobiaceae > VBCG01. Next base: position 10,056 of record DATJXV010000082.1, on the reverse strand, counting down.
TGCCGGTCGAGTCGGCGGCCTTGATCTCCGACGTCTGCTTGCGCGTCAGCGTGATGCGCTTCTTGGACTCCGTCGCCGCGCCGTGCTGCTTGCGCAGGTAGTCGAGAAGCCGCGTCTTGTCCTGCTCCGTGAGCTTGTCGCCGGCCTTCTTCACGTCCACGCCGGCGGCGGCGAGCTGCTCCAGCAGCGCACCGGCCGGCATCTTGAGCTCGGTGGCGAATTGTTCGATGGTGGATTGCGGCATGCGTGTCGTCTCCCGGCCTTACTTCCCGGTCGCGCCCGCGGCCGCGGCCGCGGCCTCGGGCTCGAACCAGTGCGCGCGCGCCTTCATGATGAGGTCGACCGCGCGCTCGTCGCTCATGCCGGTCATCTCGGTCAGCTCGTCGGTCGCGAGGTCGGCCAGCGCGTCGCGCGTGGTGACGCCGTTGGCGGCGAGCTTGCTCGCGACCTCCGTGTCCATGCCTTCGAGGCTGAGCAGCGCTTCCTCGACGTTCTCGACGGATTCCTCGCGCACGATCGCCTCGGTCAGGAGCGCGTTGCGCGCGCGGCTGCGCAGCTCGTTGACCGTGTCCTCGTCGAAGGACTCGATCTCGAGCATCTCGTTGATCGGAACGTAGGCGACTTCCTCGAGCGAGGTGAAGCCCTCGGCAATCAGGATGTCGGCGACTTCCTCGTCGACGTCGAGGCGGTCCATGAAGAGCTGGCGCAGGCGGCCGGTCTCGCTCTCCTGCTTCTGCTGCGACTCCTCGACGCTCATGAGGTTCAGCTGCCAGCCGGTGAGCTCGGAGGCGAGGCGCACGTTCTGGCCGCTGCGGCCGATCGCGATGGCGAGGTTCTCCTCGTCGACGACGACGTCCATCGCGTGTTTCTCCTCGTCCACCAGGATGCTCTGCACCTCGGCCGGGGCGAGCGCGTTGATCACGAACTTCGCCGGGTCGTCGGAGTACAGGATGATGTCCACCCGCTCGCCGGCGAGCTCGTTGGTCACCGCGGTGACGCGCGAGCCGCGCATGCCGATGCAGGTGCCCTGCGGATCGAGGCGCGGGTCGTTCGACTTGACCGCGATCTTGGCGCGGATGCCGGGATCGCGCGCCGCAGCCTTGATCTCGATGAGGCCCTCTTCGATCTCGGGCACTTCGAGCTCGAACAGACGCACCAGGAAGTCCGGCGCGATGCGCGAGAGGATCAACTGCGGCCCCTTGGCCGCACGGTCGATCTTCATGACGTAGGCGCGAACGCGATCGCCCACGCGCAGCATCTCCTTCTGGATGAGCTGGTCGCGGGGAATGACGCCTTCGATGCGCCCCGACTCGACGATCACGTTGCCGCGCTCGATGCGCTTCACCGTGCCCGTGAGCAGGTTGTCCTCGCGCTCGAGGAAGTCGTTGAGGATCTGCTCGCGCTCGGCGTCGCGGATCTTCTGCAGGATCACCTGCTTCGCGGCCTGCGCGCCGATACGGCCGAACTCGATCGGCTCCAGCGGTTCCTCGACGACGTCGCCCAATTTCAGATTGGGGTCGCGCTCCGCGGCGTCGGTGATCGCGATCTGGTGCGCCGGCTCCTCGTGTTCCTCGTCGGGCACGACGGTCCAGCGCCGGAACGATTCGTAGTCGCCGGTCTCGCGGTCGATCGCCACGCGGGCGTCGATCTCCTGGTTGGGGAAGCGCTTCTTGGTCGCCGACGCGAGCGCCGACTCGAGCGCGACGAAGACGATCTCCTTCGGCACGTTCTTCTCGCGCGCGAGGGCGTCCACGAGGAGCAGCAGTTCGCGGTTCATTTGCCTTTTCTCCACTCTATCTTCGGCACGAGGCGCGCCTTGTCGATCGCCTCGAGCGGGATCTCGCGTACGCCTGCGCCGGTTTCCAGGAGAACCCGGTCGCCCCGTACGCCGCGCAGCGTGCCCTTCCATCGCCGCGCGCCGTCGGCCTTCTCGCGCAGGCTGAGCTGAGCCTCGTGCCCCTCGAAGCGCGCATAGTCGGCGGGCTTCTTGAGCGGACGGTCGAGCCCGGGCGAGCTCACCTCGAGCCGCTCGTAGGCGATGTTCTCGACGGTGAAAAGATGGGTGAGGTGGTTGGAAACGCGCGCGCAATCCTCGACATCCACACCGTCGGGCTTGTCGATGAACACGCGCACAAGCCTCGCCCTGGGCTGCAATTCCCAGTCGACCAGCTCGAAGCCCATGGGGGGCAACGTCGCTTCCAGTATCTCGCCCAGTCTCATAAACCCGCGCAATCGAAAAAAAAATGGGCTGTGCCCAGCCCATTTCTTCTAGAAAACCGATGTTCTAAGCTCGCTATTATAGCAAGAAATCACGCCATTTTGTAGGTTTGGCCCCGCCCGGCCCCAACGGCCGCTCGCGACACGGGCGGGGGGCTACACTTTGGCCGTGCGCCGATCCGAAGAAAGACCCCGCCATGCCCGACCCGATGCCGATCGCCGTCCACGGCGACCTCACCTGCTATCTCCTGCCGGGCCTCACCAATCGCCATGGCCTCGTCACCGGCGCCACCGGCACCGGCAAGACAGTCACCCTGCAGGTCATGTCGGAGCGCCTGTCCGCGCTCGGCGTGCCGATCTTCATGGCAGACGTCAAGGGTGACCTGGCCGGCATGAGCCAGCCCGGGCAGCCTTCGTCCAAGCTCGACGAGCGCTTGAAGCTGATCGGCGCCGAAAAGCCCGCCTTCCACGGCTTTCCGGTCACCTTCTGGGACCTCTTCGGCGAGCAGGGGCATCCGGTGCGGGCCACGGTGTCGGATCTGGGTCCGCTGCTGCTGGCGCGCATCCTGAATCTCAACGACACGCAGCAGGGCGTGCTCACGCTCGCGTTCAAGATCGCCGACGACAACGGCCTGCTGCTGCTCGACCTCAAGGACCTGCGCGCGCTGTTGCAGCATGTTGGGGACAACGCGCAGGAATTCCAGACCCATTACGGAAACGTCTCGGCGGCGTCGATCGGCGCGATCCAGCGCGGCCTCCTCTCCCTCGAGCAGCAGGGCGCCGACAAGTTCCTGGGCGAGCCCATGATGAACATCGACGACCTCCTGCAGACGGTCGACGGCAAGGGCGCGCTCAATATCCTTGCTGCCGATCGCCTGATGCAGTCGCCCGCGCTTTACTCGACACTCCTCCTGTGGCTGCTGTCCGAGCTGTACGAGCGCATGCCGGAGGTCGGAGACCCCGACAAGCCGAAGCTCGTCTTCTTCTTCGACGAGGCGCATCTGCTCTTCACCGACGCGCCGAAGCCGCTCCTCGACAAGATCGAGCAGGTCGTGCGCCTCGTCCGCTCGAAGGGCGTGGGCGTCTTCTTCGTCACACAGAACCCGCTCGACGTGCCGGACACGGTTCTGGGCCAGCTCGGCAACCGCGTGCAGCACGCGCTGCGCGCGTTCACGCCGCGCGACCAGAAGGCCGTGAAGGCCGCCGCCGAGACCATGCGCGCGAATCCCGGGTTCAGCACGGAAAGCGCGATCACCGAGCTCGCCGTCGGCGAGGCTCTCGTGTCCTTCCTCGACGAGAAGGGACGTCCCGGCGTGGTCGAGCGCGCGTACATTCTCCCGCCGGCGAGCCGCATCGGGCCGATTACACCCGAGGAGCGCAAGGCGGTGATGGCGGCGTCGCCGGTCGCCGGCGTCTACGAGAAGATGGTGGACCGCGAATCCGCTTACGAGAAGCTCAAGGGCCGCGCAACCACGAGCACGGCACCGGCACCGGGCGGCACGGCCGCGCCGTCCGGAGGTATCTGGGACTCGGTCAAAGGCTCGCTCGGCGGCTTGGTGGCGGGCAGCGGGCGCAAGGACAGCGTCGTGGAGGCGATGGCGAAGAGCGCCGCGCGCTCGGTGGGCTCGACCGTCGGCCGCGAGATCGTGCGCGGCGTGCTGGGCTCACTCTTGGGCGGCAAGCGATGACACGGAGGCTGCGCATGCACCCGACCCCACGCGATCCGAACGCCCCATCCCCTGGCAGACGCCGTCTCCTGAGGATCGCAGCGGTCGCCGCGCTCGGCAGCCCGGCGCTCGTGCGCGCCGGCGATGTCGCGCTGCGCCCGACACCCCCCAACGCGCTCGGTCCCTTCTACCCGCCGCAGAAGCCCGCCGACAGCGACGCTGACCTCACGCACGTCGCCGGCCACGCCGGAGGCGCCAAAGGCACACTGCTGTACGTGAGCGGCCGCGTTCTCGACGTCCACGGCAAGCCGATCGGCAACGCGGCTCTCGAGCTCTGGCAGGCGAACGCGTTCGGCCGCTACATCCACCCCGCGGACTCCGACGCCTCCGGCCCGCTCGACCCCGACTTCCAGGGCTACGGCCGCCTCGCGAGCGGCGCCGACGGGGCCTTCCGCATCAAGACGATCAAGCCGCCGCCCTACTCCGGCCGTACGCCGCACATCCACTTCATCGTCGCGGACAGGAGCACTCGGCTCACGACACAGATGTTCTTCGAAGGCGAGGTGATGAACGAGCGCGACGGGCTGTACCGCTACCTGAGCCGCGACGACCGCCGCGCCTCCACCGGTCGCTACATGGACCGCTCGGCGGCGATGGAGCCGGGCGCGCTCGCGGTGGCCTGGGACATCGTGCTCGCAGCATGAGCGCCGCTGGGCCGTCCCGAGGCGCGAATTGCGCCCCTTCGGGGGGCAGCGAGTCCGCGCAAGCCGCGAGCGTGGGGGTCCATTGAGGACGCCGGCACTCTTCATCGGGCACGGCAGCCCGATGAACACGCTGGAGCGCAACGCGCACACGCAGGCGTGGGCGGAGGCCGGCCGGCGCTATCCGAAGCCGAAAGCGATTCTCGCCGTCTCCGCGCACTGGTACGTCCGCGGCACCGCGGTGACGGCGATGGCGCAGCCGCCGACCATTCACGACTTCGGCGGCTTTCCGCCCGCGCTCCACGCCTACCAATATCCCGCGCCCGGCGAGCCCACGCTCGCCGCGCGGGTGAAATCGCTCCTCGCTCCGATCGACGTGCGCATGGACGCGGAGTGGGGTCTCGACCACGGCACGTGGTCCGTGCTAGCGCACATCTATCCGAAGGCCGACGTGCCGGTCGTGCAGCTCGCCATCGACGGCATGCAGCCGCCGTCCTTTCACTACGACCTCGGCCGGCGGCTTTCCGCGCTGCGCGACGAAGGGGTCATGATCCTCGGCAGCGGAAACGTCGTGCACAACCTGCGCGTGATCCGGCGTGGGGACGGCGCCTACCCGTGGGCGACACGCTTCAACGAGGCGGTTCGGGCGCTCATCGAGCGGCACGACCATGCGCCGCTCGTCGACTATCGAGCGCTCGGCGAAGCCGCGCAGCTGTCGGTGCCTACACCGGAGCACTACCTTCCGCTGCTCTACGTCGCCGGCGCGCGGCGAGAGGAGGACGAGCTCGCCATCCTCACCGACGGCATCGAGATGGCCTCGATCAGCATGCTGTCCGTCGCCTACGCGGCACCGTAGCCCGCGGCCGCCTCCTCGATCGCGGCAGCCGTCAGGCCGAACTGCTCGAGCGTGTAGCGGTGCACGCCTTTGCGATGTTGCGGGTTGGCGCCAAGCCAGTCTCGCATGCGCCGCTCGAACAGGTGCGTGAAGGGCAGCCGGAAGCGCTCGTAGAGCTCGCCCACGACGCCGATCGGCGCGTCGATCAAACGCCGGTACGGCACGTCGGCGATGCGTGACGGATCGATGCCGGCGCGCGCGGCGCGCGTCCGCCGTTGCGATTCCGCGAACCAGTCGAGCACCACGCGGCCGATGTACGCCGGGTCCACATAGTCCGAGCTCGCGCTGCGCGTGATTGCCGTGAGGCTGCACAGCGACGGAATCGCCTCGACGGGCTCGCGTTGCGTGGCGATGATCCCGGTATCGGGAAAGGTTCGCGCGAGCGCGTCGAGGAACCACAGGTGCGCGGGCGACTTGCTCACCCATCGCCGGCCTTCGGCGCGCACGAGCAGGATCTGGATCTGGCGGCGAAACAGCGCGTACGCCGCCTCGGCCTCCGCGGCGGAAGCCGCCTTGAGGCGCGTCCAGTAGGCAGGCACGTCGAGATAGAGGAAGAACGTCGGGCTGAAGCCCGCGGTTTCGAGCATCGGATAGCACTCGTCGGGGACGTTCGCGGCGAAGTCGTGCGCGACGGCGAGCTCGGGCAGATACTTGTGAAGGCGCGCAAGCTCGCGCTCGCAGCGGACGTAGCGCGGATCGTCGCGCCCGGCGTCGGGGAGCGGCGGCGGGACCGGGGTGTTGACCTCCCACAGGCGCGGCGCCCGCGCTTGGGGGTCCTGGGCGAGCAGCAGATAGAGCAGCGTCGTGCCCGTGCGCGGCTGCCCGACGACGAACAGCGGCTGCTCGACCGGCACGTCTTGGGTGCGCGGATGGTCGAGCAGCCATTGCCGCACGCGCAGGCGGTTGGCCAAGCGGTTGGCGAGGCGGGCGTGCATGATCCAGCGACCGACGGCGTTGAGCTGCGCGGCGCCGTTGGCGTCGTCCAGCAGCGCCACCACCCGCTCGACGAACGCGGCGTCGTCGTCCGCGTCGAGGCGCGCACCGTCGACCTTGCTGGCACGCAGGAGCGAGGGAAGGTCGAGGCGCGGCAGGCGCAGGCCCACGCGCGAAAGCGCGGCGCCGACGGCGTTGACAAGACGAACGCCCGCCGGCCGGTGCGGCCCGGAGAATGTCGGCGCGGTCTTCAACAACGGGTCACTCGAGCGCCATGCTGAACATTACCATCGGCGTGGTCAGTCCCCAGTTCTCTCTCGCAATGCCCGCGTTGGAGACGTGCTGCACGTAGAGCTTGACCTCGTAGCGATTGCGATCGCCGAAGGCCGTGCCGACGCCGATGTTCTCGCCGAACTGGAACGAGATGCCGAACTGGCGGTCGTTGTTGATCCAGGTGTGCGTGAGGAAATGAATGCCGACGCCCGCCTCCGCGAACAGGCGCGGCGCTGCGGGCTGCGAGAACGTCCAGCGGAAGACCGGGATCGCACTGAAGTCCCACAGCGAGCCGTTCGGCGTCGGTCGCCCGTAGCCGCGCCAGTAGGCGACCTCGCCGTCGAGATGGATCGACAGGCCGGATGCGTCGCGCGCCGGCGTGGTCGGCGTCAGGTACCAGCTCGCGACGGCGCCCGCGATACCGACCTGGGGTTTGTACCCGACGGTGCCGGACAGGACATCCGGCCACAGGTCCGCGGCGTGCACGGAGACGGCCGAAATGGCCGAAAAGACCGCAGCGGCAAGCCGCATGCCGCGCTTCCCAACACGAAAAGCTCCCTCGGGCATGGTGCCGTAGTCTACCTGCATCGGCGCAGGCAGCGCGACGGCGACCCGTGCCTAGCGCAAACGGATCGTGCGGCCCTGGTCGGAAGCCTGCTCGATCGCGTCGATGAGGCGGTGACGCGCCACGGCCACGTCGAAGTCCGGCTGGACCGAGACGCCGTCGCGGATCGCCTTCTCCATGCGCAGGTAAAGGTGGCCGACGTTGCGCGGGGGGCCGAGCGGCGTTTGCGCCGGCATTTCCATGTAGCGCTCGGGCACCGGCAGCGGCGCAAGCTTCGCGTTGCCCTGCGCTCCCGCGAGCTCGCAGGCGTCGCGCTGCGGCGAGCCGCTCGTCGTCGCGCGAATGGTGCCCTTGTTGCCGTAGATTTCCATGCGGAAGCCGCTCGCGCTGAACGGCACCGTGGCGACATGCACCGACGCGATGGCGCCGCCTTCGAGGATGCCGGTAACGGCGACGTTGTCGGGCGCGTCGACGTCGACCGTCTCCCCGGTGCCGGTCACTTTCCACTGCCTGACCTGCGTGGTGACCTTGGCGGCGACTTCGGCGAACTCGCCCAAACACCAGCACATCGCGTCCATCGTATGAATACCGCGCACGGTGAGCGCGGATACACCCTTCGTCTTGTCCTTGTCCCACAGGCGGGACGCCGGGCGCTCGAGCACGCCGCCCGTGAACATCGACATGCTGACCGCGACGACTTCGCCGAGATAACCGTCGGCGACGAGATCGCGCAGGTAGCGGATCGCGGGATCGGCGCGCGCCTGCAGCCCCACGACGGCGTGCACTTTCTTCTCCTTGGCGCGCGCCGCCATCGCCTCCGCCTCGGCGAGGCTCGCCCCGAGCGGCCATTCGCAGTAGACATTCCTGCCGGCATCGAGCGCCGCCATGACGCACTCGCGATGGCTCGGCACCTTCACCACCACCGAGACCAGGTCGAGATCGGCCTCCTTCGCCATCGTTGCGACGTCGTGGTAGCCGCGGGCCGCGTGGTACTTTCGCGCGGCCGCCGCCGCCGAGTCGGCGTTCGTCGTGCACACGGCGGCGAGCTCGAATTGCGGCAGAACGGCAAGCGCCGGCAGATGCGAGAGCGCCGCCCAGCCCTGCCCTTGCGCGCCGGCGCCTACGATACCCACGCGAAGCTTGCGGTCCATATCGATTCCTTACGCGAGTTGTCAGCCGTGCGGGATGCGCACGGCATGTCGGTGCACGAGGGTCCACCCGTCGTCCGTGCGAACCCACGCCAGCGCGAACATGAGGCGGATCAGGTCGCGCGGCTTGCCACGCTCCCCCACCCTCATGTCGCAGACGCCGTCAACGAGCGCGACGTTGCCGTACACGCGCACGCGGACGTCGCGCGACGCGACGCTTTCGTAATCGTACAGGCCGTCGGCCACGCCCGCGAGATACGCCTCGCGCGACTCCGACACTGCCGTCGAGTGCACGTAGACCACGTCGGGCGCGAGCATGCGGCGCAGAGCCTCGATGTCGTGCGCCTCCATCGCCCGGTAGAGGTCACGCTCCGCGCGCAGGACCTCCTGAACGGCGCGTTCGTCAGCCACCGCCACTTACCCCAGTTCCTTGATCGCGAGGTCCAGGAAGTCCTTGCCGATGGTCGGCTCGAACTGCTTGTACACGGGCCGCGTGACTTCGATGAAGAGCTTCTTGTTGTCCGGCGTGATCTCGTTCACCGCGACGAGCGTTTTGAGGCGCGCAAGCGCCTTCTCGATCTCCGCCGGCTGCTCCTTCCATTGCCAGTCGGTGGCCGTCTTCCAGGCGGACTGGACCCACTTCTGCTCGTCCGGCGACATGGCGTCCCACGTCTTCTTCGAGGTGGAGATGATGAAGAAGTCGGTCGTGTGCTGGTCGAGCGACACGTACTTGATCACCTCGTACATCTTCTGCGCCACGAGGTCGGGCAGCGGGTACTCGAAGCCGTCCACCACGCCTTGCTGCGTCGCGAGGTAGAGTTCGGACGGGTCCATCGCCACCGGGTTGGCGCCGAGCAGGCGGAAGGTCTGCAGGTAGACCGGGTTGTTGATGACGCGAAGCTTCAGGCCCTGGCAGTCGGCGGGCTTGTTCACGGGGCGCACCTTGTTGACGATGTGCCGGCCGCCGAGCAGGAAGAAGCCGAGCACCTTGAAACCGGCGCCCTCGCCCATCTTCGCGATCTGGCCGCCGATGTTGCCGTCGAGCGCCGCGTGCAGCTTGTCGGCGTTGGCGACGATGTACGGCAGCGTGAAGGCGTCCACGGGCTTCATGAAGCTCGAATACCACGCCGGCACCGCCATCGACATCGTGAGCGATCCCGCCTGCACCGATTGCAGCATCTCCGGAATCGTGCCGAGCTGCGAGCTCGGGAAGATCTCGACCTTGATCCTGCCGCCCGACAGCTTGGCGATCTCGTCGGCGAAGACGACGATCGCCTTGTGGTGAATCTGGTCCGTCGGCAGCATGTGGCCGAAGCGGATCGTCTTGGTCGTCTGTCCGATGGCGGGCGCGCCGGCGCCCAGCCCAAGCGCCGCGGCGCCGCCCGCGGCAAGCGACATCTTCAGGAACTCGCGGCGGCGCACTCCCGACTCCCGCCTTGCCTTTCTCATGAGAATCCTCCCAAGCTGCGCACGTGAGTCAAAGACCGATGAGCTTCGGCAGCCAAAGCGTCAACGGAGGAAAGAACACCATCAGCACGACGACGACCGTCATCCACACCACGAACGGAGACACCGCCACCGAGAGCGGCTCGAGTCTGATGCCCGTGATGCTCGAGGTCATGAACAGGATGATGCCCACCGGCGGCGTCACGAGCCC
>DATJXV010000081.1:0-13044 GCA_035499955.1 Casimicrobiaceae bacterium | reverse complement strand
TCGTGCTCGCGCGCGACCTGCCCGCGCGCGACAGGCCGTACGGCGAGGATGAAGTCCGCGCTGCGATCAAGGAGGCGCGCTTCGTCCTCGAGATCCTCGGCTCGCGCTACGCCGACCTGCCCTCCGTGAGCTATCCCGAGCACCTCGCCGACAGCCTCCAGAACCAGGCGCTCTTCGTGGGGCCCGCGCTCGCGCCGCCGTGGGATGCGCGCCTGCAGGCGTTTCCGATCACCGTGCGTACACCGGAAGGCATCTTCGCGACTCGCGACGGCAAGCACCCCGACATCCATCCGTTGCGAGGGCTGTATTGGCTCGCGAACTATCTCGCCGAGCACGGCACGCCGCTGCGCGCAGGGATGATCGTGACCACGGGGTCGTACTGCGGCGTGGTCGATGTGCCGCTCGACAAGCTGCTCACCTTCGGATTCGGCGACTTGGGCTCGCTCGCTGTGACGTTCGTCAGAAAATGAACATGAGCGGCGAAGGGCCGCCCCGAGCCGCGAATTGCTCCCCCTCGGGGGGCAGCGAGCGAAGCCTCTTCGTGAGCGTGGGGGCCCATTGAGCCTTGCGGGACTTGGCGTGGTCGCGATCTGGCACGACGTCGCGCCGCAGGCGCGCGACGACTTCCACGAGTGGCACTCCCGCGAGCACCTGCCGGAGCGCGTGGGCATCCCGGGCTTTCGCCGCGGCCGCCGCTTCGTCGCGATCAGCGGGCAGCCCGAATTCTTCACGCTGCACGAGGCCGACAGCCCCGAGATACTCGCCGGGCAGGACTACGTCAACCGCCTGAACGCGCCGAGCGCGTGGACGCAGCGCATCCTGCCGTCGTTTCGCAACGTCGCGCGCGCGGTGTGCCGCGTGGCTTTCACGCACGGCGTGGGCAGCGGCGGCGTGATGCTCACGCTGCGCTTCGCGATCGATCCCGCGCGCCGCGACGGCACGATCGACGCCCTGCGCCGGCGCGTGCTTCCGCCGCTGCTTTATCGCAAAGGCGTGGCCGGGATCCACCTCTGCCTCGCCGACGAGGCGGCAAGCGCGATGGAGACGGCCGAGCGCAGGGCGCGCGGCGCGCCCGACGCCGTGCCCCTATGGATCGTGCTGATCGAAGGCATCAGCGTCCCCGATGTCGAAGGCGCGGCCGACGACCTGACACCCGCGCTCGCCGCGCACGGGGCGCAATCGATCGAGCGCGCCGTCTACCGCCTCGAGCTCACGCGGCTCAAGACGCCGTGGGCCGCGGGGTAACGTCGAGGATTCAGCATGTCACTGATGCCTCCCATCGAATACGACGCCGCATCGCCCGCGGTCCGTGCGGTGTACGACGACATCATGGCCACGCGCCGCGTGCCGTCGGTCAACAACTTCTGGAAGGTCCTCGCCCACGACCCTGTGCAGCTCGCGCGCGTGTGGTCGCAGGTCAAGGACGTCATGGGCGAAGGCGCGCTCGACCCGCTGGTCAAAGAGATGATCTACGTCGCCGTGTCGGTGACCAACAATTGCGAGTACTGCATCCACTCGCACACCGCAGCCGCGCGCGGCAAGGGCATGACGGACGCGATGTTCCACGAGCTTCTGGCCGTCGTCGCCCTCGCCAACGCGACCAACCGTATCGCCAACGGCTACCGCATCGACGTCGACGACCGCTTCCGCGACCCGCTCGCCAAGTGACGCCCCCCATCTCGACCGACGCGACGAGGCGCGGCGCCCCGGACGCCGCGCTCTACCCGGAGATCGAGCCGTACGCGAGCGGCCGGCTGCCGCTCGACCGCCTGCACACGATGCACTGGGAAGCGTGCGGCAACGCGAGCGGCGTTCCGGTCGTGTTCCTGCACGGCGGACCGGGCGGCGGCTGCCTGCCGCATCACCGGCGTTACTACGATCCCGCCTTCTTCAACATCGTGCTTTGCGACCAGCGCGGCTGCGGGCGCTCGAGCCCCATCGCCTCGCTCACCGACAACACGACACAGCACCTGATCCGCGACCTCGAGCGCCTGCGCGAGTCGCTCTCCATCGATCGCTGGCTCGTGTTCGGCGGCTCCTGGGGGTCCACGCTCGCGCTCGCCTACGCGCAGGCGCATCCTTCACGCGTGCTGGGCCTCGTGCTGCGCGGCATCTTCCTCGCGTCCCGCCGCGAGATCGACTGGTTCATGCACGGCATCCGCGCCATCTTTCCCGAAGCCTGGCGCGCGTTCGCCGCCTTCCTGCCGCAGGAGGAGCGCGGCGATCTGCTCGCGAGCTACTACCGGCGCCTGACCGATCCCGATCCCGCGATCCACATGCCCGCGGCGCAGGCATGGGACCGCTATGAGGGCGCGTGCTCGACACTCCTGCCTCAGCCGGAGGCCGCGGCGCGGCTCGACAGCGACGCCGCGGCGCTCGCCATCGCGCGCATCGAGGCCCACTACTTCGTGCACGAGGCGTTTCTGCGCGAGGGCGAGCTCCTCGGCGGCGTGCCGCGCATCCGCCACCTGCCTTGCGCGATCGTTCAGGGCCGCTACGACATCGTCTGCCCGCCCGTCACCGCCGACTCCCTTGCCCAGGCCTGGCCGGAGGCGGAGTACGTCGTCGTGCCCGACGCCGGCCACTCGGTGCGCGAGCCCGGCATCACCCGCGAGCTCGTTGCCGCCGTACGCCGGATGCAGGCGCGCCTCGGCTGACCGGCATATACTTGACATCGTCAACTATCAGGTTGACGATAGCATCTATGGGCGGAGTCGATCCGGGACGTGTAGCGGCCGTGCGGCGCTTCAACCGCTACTACACGCGGAGAATCGGCGTGCTGCAGGAAGGCCTTCTGCACAGTTCCTACTCGCTCACCGAGGTGCGCGTGCTCTACGAACTCGCGCACGCGAGCGGTCTCACGGCGCGCGATCTCGCGCGCGACCTTGGGCTCGACGCAGGCTACTTGAGCCGCATCCTGCAGGCGTTCGAGAAGCGCGGCTTCATCACGCGCGGGACGGGCGCCACGGATGCCCGGCAGCGGCCGCTCGCCCTCACCGCGGAAGGGCGCCGCGCCTTCGTGCCGCTCGATCGCCGCTCGCAGAGGGAAGTCGCCGCAATGCTCGCCCCCATTGCGGAATCGGAGCAAGCCCGGCTCGCCGGCGCGATGAGCGCGATCGAGCGCATCCTGGACGGCGTCGCGGAAGGGCCGTTCGTGCTTCGCACGCACCGACCCGGCGACATGGGGTGGGTCGTGCAGGCGCACGGCGAGCTCTACTTCCGGGAATACGGCTGGGACGAGCGGTTCGAAGGCCTGGTCACGCATATCGCCGCGGAATTCATCGACAAGTTCGACGCGAGCCGCGAGCGCTGCTGGATCGCCGAGCGCGACGGCGAGCGCGTGGGCTGCGTATTCCTCGTGCGCAAGTCGGCCGCCGTGGCCAAGCTGCGCCTTCTCATCGTCGATCCGAAGGCGCGGGGCCTGGGCCTCGGCAAGCAGCTCGTCGGCGAGTGCATCCGCTTCGCGCGCGAGTGCGGCTATCGCACGATCACGCTGTGGACGCAGCAGAACCTGACGGCGGCCCGGAGCATCTACGAGGCGGCCGGATTCACGCTCGTCGAGCGCGAGAAGCACGCGATGTTCGGCGTCCCGCTGGTCGGGGAGACCTGGGAGCTCGACGTCTAGGGAACCTGCTCGCGCACGGCGGTGAGGTGAAATCGAAGCTCGACCTCGTCGCCGATGATCGGCCACCACGCGTCCATCGCGAATTCGCGCCGGCGGATCAAGCCGGCCGCTTCCGCGGCGCAGCCCTCCTGCTTGTCGTCCGTGCCGCGCCCGCAGTCGAGCCTGCGCACTGTGAGCGATACCGGCCGCGTCACGTCGCGCAGCGTGAGGTCGCCGTCGACGCGCACGAGCCGCTCGCCCTCGAACGTAAAGCGCGTGGAGCGAAAGCGCATGCGCGGGTACTGTGAGGCGTCGAACATCCGCGCGCCGCGGATGAAGTCGTCGCGCGCGTCCCATCCGGTTGCCACCGAGCTCACGGGGATCTCGAGGTCAACGGAGCCCGCGTGCGCCGCGGCGTCGAACAGCAGGCGGCCGGACACGTTCGGAAATCGCCCTTGCGCATGGAAGACGCCCAGGTGCTCGACCGTGAACTCGGCGCGCGTTCGTGCCGGGTCGATGCGATAGACCGCGGGCTCGGCGAGCGACGGCAGGGCGTACAGCGCCGCGGCGAGCGCGAGCGCGCTGCAGCGCAGGAGGAGCTTTCGCGCGGCCAAGGCTATTCCGCGATCGCCTCGACCGGGATGACGATCCGCACGTCGTCGCCGACGTCCGACGGCAGGCCGCCGGTCATGCCGAAGTCGGAGCGGCGCAGCGTCGCGGTGACCTCGGCCGAGCAGGCCGCGCGGCGGAACAAAGGATGCGTGCCGCAATGGAAATTGGCGATCTTGATCGGCACTGGCTTGGTGACGGCCAGCAGGGTGAGCTCGCCGTTGGCGGCGACGGGGATGCCGCCCTCGAACACGACGTCGCTCGACACGTAGCGCATGGCGGGGTACTTCTCGGAGTTGAAGTAATCGCCGCGTTTCAGCACGTCGTTGAGGACCCTGGAGGACGTCGTGACCGACCCCGTGCTGATCACGACGTCGATGCTGCCCTTCTTCGCTTCGCGGTCGAGCACCACCCTGCCCTGGACGCTCGTGAAGAAGCCGCGCTGCAGCGACATGCCCGCGTGCGTAACCTCGTACATCGGCGTGGTGTGCGTGCCGTCGATCTCGTAGCGCTCCTGCGCTGCCACCGCGCCACACGCGAACACCCACGCCAGGGCAACGAGCCGCATGAGTTTCGGCTCCATGGCGCGCCATTGTCGGGGCAAGCCCGGCGCGTGGCAATTCGCGCCGCTATAATCGCCCGTCGAAACGCGCACCGTAGCGAAAAGCCCTTGCGCCAGCCCGAGCCCGGCCCGCTGTCCCCGCCTCATGAGTCGTCGGCCGCTGCCGTCCATCCCCTGGCCAACAGCGGGCATGCCCGCTTTCTTCCCGCCCTGGCGGCGCTGCTCCTCGCTCTAGGGTTAGCACTGCCCGCGTGCGCGCAGTCGGCGCCCGCGACTCCCGAGGCGCTCGCAGCCAAGGCGCGCCCCAAGATCGGCCTCGTCCTGTCCGGCGGCGGCGCGCGCGGGCTGACGCACGTCGGCGTGCTCAAGGTGCTGCACGACATGCACGTTCCGATCGACTACATCGCCGCGACGTCGATGGGCGCGATCGTCGGGGGCCTGTACGCGAGCGGCATGTCGCCCGAGGCGATGCAAAGGCAGCTCGGCGCCGTGAGCTGGCCGACGATGCTGTCCGACAGCCCGGAGCGGCGCGACGTCGGCTTCCGCCGCAAGGAGGAGCTTTCGCAGTTCCCACTCTCCTTCGAGATAGGCTACAAGGACGGCGAGTTCCTGTGGTTCAAGGGCGCCCTGTCGGGCGCCAACCTCGAGCTGTACCTGCACGAGCTCACGCGCAACGTCGATCACATCGACGACTTCGACAAGCTGCCCATTCCCTACCGCGCCGTGGCGACGAACATGGTGAGCGGGCAGCAGGTCGTGTTCTCCTCGGGGCGGCTTTACGAGGCGATGCGGGCGAGCATGTCGGTGCCCGGGATGTTCGCCCCGGTGGAGGTCGACGGCCGCATCCTGGGCGACGGCGGCCTCGTCAACAACCTGCCCGTGGACATCGTGCGCGCCATGGGCGCCGACATCGTGATCGCCGTGAACATCGGCACGCCGCTCATGTCGCGTGACCAGCTGCAGTCGGTGGTCGGCTACGCGTCGCAGATGCTCAACATCCTGACCGAGCAGAATGTGCGCGCCCAGCTCGCGCTGCTCAAGCCGACCGACATCCTGATCTCGCCGGACCTGGGCGCGCTCACCTTCATCGACTTCGCGGCGGCGCCGAAGTTCGTCGAGCTGGGCGAGAAGGCCGCGGAGGCGGTGCGCCCGCAGCTCGCCGCGCTGGCCGAATCGCCCGAGCGCTACGCCGCGTTCGAGCGCACGCTCGCCGTCAAGCCCGAGAAGCTTCCGGAGAAGCTGGATTTCGTCACGATCGAGGGCACGCACTACTCGAACCCCGAAGTGCTCGAAGACCAGATGAAGACGAAGCCGGACCAGCCTTTCAGCCTGTCCACGCTGGAGGCCGACCTCGCGCGGCTTTACGGGCGCGGCGAGTTCGAGCAGATCGACTACCAGATCACCACCGTCGGCAAGCAGACCGGCGCGGTGATCAACGTCATGGAGAAGTCGTGGGGCCCGAACTTCCTCCGCTTCGGGACCTCGCTGTCCACCGACTTCCAGGGCGAGACGTTCTTCAACCTCATGCTCGGCCACCGCCGCGTCTGGCTCAACAGTCTGGGCGCGGAGTGGACCAACGAGGTGATCCTCGGCAGCACGCGACGCTACGCGACGGAGCTCTACCAGCCGGTGCTCGTGGGACAGAACCTGTTCGTGTCGGGCTACGGCCTCGTGCAGCGCGCGCCCGAGTTCATCTTCAACGGCGAGAACCGGGTCGCCGAGTACGACGTGCTGACCGAGACCGCAGGCGCCGACGTGGGGTGGTCGTTCGGCACGTCGGGCGAGCTGCGCACGGGCTTCAAGTGGGTCCACTACCGCGGCGACCCGACGATCGCGGACGAGAACTTCCCGACCATCAAGACCAGTGAGACAGGGGTGCGCCTGCTCCTGCGCTTGGACACACTCGACCATCCCTACTTCCCTCGCAACGGCCTGCGCGCCAACGCGGAAGTCTTCTACGGCAGCCGGGAGACCTCGTTCTTCAACATCACGATCAACAACGACAACAGCTCGCGCGCGGGCGCCGTCGTCGACGCGGCGTTGCCGATCACCCAGGATACGTTCCTCAACTTCCAGGCACGCGCCGGCGGCATCTTCAACGCCAAGGGCGACAACATCCTCGAGGATTTCAACCTGGGCGGCTTCCTGCAGCTGTCGGGGTTGCGCACCAACCAGATCTCCGGCAATTACATGGGCTTCGGCCGCGTGGTCGGGTATCACCAGATCGCCACCCTGCCGATCGTGGGACGCGCGATCTACGTCGGCGGCTCGCTCGAGGCCGGCAACACGTGGCAGACGAGCGGCGAAATCGGCTTCCCGGGCATGGTCACCGCGAGCAGCGTGTTCCTCGCCGCCGACACGTGGCTCGGCCCCTTCTACATCGCGTATGGCCTCGCGAGCGGCGGCCAGCGCAGCTTCTACTTGTATCTTGGCCGACTCTGACGCCAATTCGGACTGGCTCGCGCGAAGCCGCGCGGCGGTGTGGCACCCGTGCACGCAGATGAAGGTGCACGAGACGCTGCCGCTCGTGCCCATCGAACGCGGTGAGGGCGCATGGCTGGTCGATTTCGAGGGGCGCCGCTATCTGGATGCGGTGAGCTCGTGGTGGGTCAACCTGTTCGGGCACGCCAATCCGAGGATCAACGCCGCCGTACGCGAGCAGCTCGAGCGCCTGCCGCACGTGCTGCTCGCGGGCTTCACGCATCGTCCGGTGATCGAGCTGTCGGAGCGGCTCGCGGCGCACGCGCCGCCGGGGCTCGGGCACGCGTTCTACGGCTCGGATGGCGCGTCGGCGACCGAGATCGCGCTGAAGATGAGCTTCCATTTCTGGCGCAACCGCGGCTACCCCGACAAGCGCGGGTTCGTGAGCCTCGCCGGCAGCTATCACGGCGAGACGCTCGGCGCGCTGTCGGTCACCGACGTCGCGCTGTTCCGTGACGTGTATGCGCCGCTGCTTCGCGCGAATACGCTCGCCCCCTGCCCCGACGCGCGCTTCGGCATCGGCGTCGACGACGCCGCCGCGGCGCTCGACGCGCATCTCGCGCGCCACCACGCCACAACTGCGGCGCTCATCGTCGAGCCGCTGGTTCAGGGCGCGTCGGGCATGACGATGTACGACCCGCGCTACCTCGCGCTCGCCCGGGCGATCACCGCGCGTTACGGCGTGCATCTCATCGCCGACGAGATCATGACCGGCTTCGGCCGCACGGGAACGATGTTCGCGTGGGAGCAGGCAGGCGCGCCGGCGCCGGACTTCCTGTGCCTGTCCAAGGGCATCACGGGGGGCTACCTGCCGCTGTCGTGCGTGCTCACCAGCGACACGGTCTACGCCGAGTTCTATGCCGACGAGGTCGCCCGCGGCTTCCTGCACTCGCACTCGTACACGGGCAACCCGCTCGCGTGCGCGGCCGCGCTGGCAGTCCTCGACATCTTCGCGGACGACAAGGTGATCGAGCGCAACCGCGACAGGGCGCGCCGTTGGAGGGCATGCCTCGCGCCCGTCGAGGGCCACTGGCGCGTGCAAAACTTCCGTCAACGCGGCATGATCCTGGCGTGGGAAGTGGACACCGTACGGCCCGACTTCGCGCGCCGCGCCTTCGCCGCCGCGCTCGAGGAGGGGTTGCTCCTGCGCCCCATCGGCCGCACCCTTTACGTCATGCCGCCGTACATCGTGACCGACGATGAGATGATGATGCTCGGCGAGCGCGTGGCGGGCATTCTCGATCGACTGCAATGACAAGCGTCGCTGCCGCCCTTGCCCTCCTTGCACTGACGAACATCGCGCAAGCGGCGATGCCGAGCGCGATCGCCCGCGCCTTCCTCAATGCCGGCATCCCGCTTTCGAGCGTGGCCGTGGTCGTGCGCGAGGCCGGACAGCCGCAGGCGCTGTTCTCGCACGATCCCAACCGCCCGATGAACCCGGCGTCGGTGATGAAGACCGTCACGACGTACGCGGCGCTCGACCTCCTCGGCCCCGACTACCGCTGGAAGACCGAGGCTTATCTCGCAGGCAAGCTCGACAAGAAAGGGACGCTCAGCGGGAACCTCGTGCTGAAGGGCTATGGCGACCCCAAGATCACGATCGAGCAGTGGCAGGGGTTCATGGGCGACCTGCGCACGCAGGGCCTCGCCGCGATCAGCGGCGACCTCGTGCTCGACCGGTCGTATTTCAAGCTGCCCGAGCACGACCCCGCCGCGTTCGACCAGGAGCCGCTGCGGCCCTACAACGTCGGGCCGGACGCGCTCCTCGTGAACTTCAACGCGGTGCGCTTCGCCTTCGCGCCGGAGCCGGTTCGCAACGCCGTGGCGATCCGGGCCGATCCGCCGCTGCCGGAGATCGCGCTCAGCGGCGCGCCGCAGCTCGTCGAGGGCGACTGCGGCGACTGGCACGCCACGCTCGCCGCGCAGTACGTGAACTCGGGCAGCAGCGCCAGCGCGGCGTTTCCCGGCCGCTATTCGCAGTCCTGCGGCGAGCGCGACTGGTACGTGGCGCTGCTCGACCATCCGCACTATGTGCTCGGCATGTTCACGGCGTACTTCCGCGAAAAGGGCGGGCAGTTCGCGGGCGACGTCGCGGAAGGTCGCGCGCCGCGCAACGCGCAGCCGTTCGCGGTGATGGAATCGGCGCCGCTGTACGACATCGTGCGCGACGTGAACAAGCTTTCGAACAACGTGATGGCGCGCCAGATCTTCCTCACGCTCGCCACCACGCGCCACCCGCCGCCGGCCACGCCGGCGCTCGCCGCCGACGTCGTGCACAAGTGGCTGAAAGAGAAGAAGATCAACATCCCGGGGCTCGTGCTCGAGAACGGTTCGGGTCTGTCCCGGCAGGAGCGCGCAACCGCCGCCGGCATCGCGCAGCTCCTGGCGTCGGCCGACGCGAGCAAAGTGCGCGAGGAATTCGCGAGCTCGCTCGCCGTCGCGGCAATGGACGGCACGGTGCAGAAGCGCTTCCGCGACGGCAGCGTGGCCGGCCAGGCGCTTCTGAAGACGGGCTCGCTCGAAGGCGTGCGCGCGCTCGCGGGCTACGTGATCAACGCCGAGGGGCGGCGATTCATCATTGCGGCGATCATCAATCACCCGGATGCGGCGCGCGGCGCGCCCGCGCTCGACTACCTCGTGCAGTGGGTCTACCAGCAGGCGGGGAGCTACGATCCCGTGCTGCGGCATTGAAAATAGGGTCAGACCCCATTACAAGGCCTGTCCCCATTTTCTGTAACACCTTGAAATGGGGTCTGACCCCTTTTCGGACATGGACGGCTGGGACGCGATCATCGAGGCCAAGATCCAGCAAGCGCAGCGCGCGGGCGTCTTCGACAACCTGCCGGGCGCGGGCAGGCCCCTCGACCTGACCGAGGACGAGCTCGTTCCGGAAGACCTCCGGATGGCTTACCGCATCCTCAGGAACGCGGGCTGCGTGCCGGCGGAGATCGAGGAGCGCAAGGAGGCCGCGAGCCTGCGCAAGCTCGTCGCCGCAACCGCGGACACGCCCGAGCGGCGTCGGGCGCTCGCCAAGCTCGCGCTGCTGGAGGCGCGGCTCGAAGCACTCGCCCTTAAGATCAGACGCCGGGGATGGCCTGGCTATCCTTGAAGGCGAGGTAGCCGCGGATGACGCGGTAGATGACCCAGATCGCGACCACGACCCAGATCGCGATGGCGATCGGGATGCCGATCAGCGTGACGAACAGGATCCACCCGATGATCCCGAGGACGAACGACCACCAGAACGTGCGGATGAGCCAAGTGAAGTGGGACGCCACCCAGGTGCCCGCGGCGTCGCTGCGCTTCACGTAGCAGACGACAACGGCGACGATGCCGAAGATCGTCATCAGCGGCGCGGGGGCCGCGAGACCCGACCGGGCGAGTTCCAGAACGGCGCCTATGCCGAACAGCGCGTAGGCGAGCACGCCGGCGGACACCGGGGCGCTGGCCGCACCGGAAGTGGATTGCGGAGCGGGGAAATCGGCCATGGCCAAGTCTCCTCGAATCGGCGCGCGTCGGCGCCCGTGCCGCGAAAGATGGGGCCGGCGGCAGGTGGCGTCAATACCGGTTGGACGAGCGGCAGCCCGCTGCGACGACCCGGGCGCCGCGGGCCGCCGGAAAGCGCCGCAGGCGCGGCGCGCTGGCTATAATGGCCTCCCCGCGTTGTCCGCAGCGCGGATCGCTCGCACACTGATCATCTGCCTTCGAGGATACCGTCATGAGTACCGATAGCGCACGCGACAAGCTCGTCGATGAATTCTCCTCCGTGCTCTCCGAAGCCGAGTCGCTGCTCGACAAGGCGAGCAAGGAGACCGGCGATCGCGCGAAGGACCTGCGCTCGCAGGTCGAGGCGCGCCTGCTCTCAGCAAAGCTCAAGCTGCAGGAGCTCGAGGGCGAGGCGGTCGATCGCGCGAAGGCGGCCGCCCGCTACACCGACGACTACGTGCACGACCACCCGTGGCAGGCGATCGGGATCGCGGCCGGCGTCGGCCTCGCGATCGGCCTCCTCATGAATCGCCGTTAGCCCGCCGCACCGGACCATGGCCGACGTCCCGCCGGCCGGCGACACGCTGCGAGGCGCGCTTGCGCGCCTCGCCGACGCGCTGCTGGGCCTCCTGCGCACGCGCCTCGAGCTCGCCACCCTCGAGTACACCGAAGAGCGGGCGCGCGTCGGGCAGCAGATCGGGTTGCTGCTGGCCGGGATCGGCTGCCTCCTGTTCGCGGTCCTCTTCGCGGCGGGCGCCGTGATCGTGTACTTCTGGGATACGTACCGCTTCGCCGCGATCCTGGGCGTGGTCGCGTTCTTCGCGGTCGTGGGCGGCGGACTCCTGTGGCGGCGCGCCGAGGTGGCGCGCACCTCGCCTACGCCGTTCTCGGCCACGGTGTCCGAGCTCGAGAAGGACCGGGCGGCAATGGCGCGCACGATGAACCTGCCGCCCTCGTCATGACGCGCGACGCCGACCTCGCCGAGCGCAAGGCGCGGCTCATCGCGCAATCGGACCTGCAGCGGATGCAGGCGCTGCTGGCGTGGCACTCGGCGCGGCGCATCGTCGCGCCGCCGGCGCCCGCCGAGCGCAGCGCGGCATCGCGTTCGATCGCCACCACGCTTATCGGCATCGCGCTCCCGCTGTTCGGCCCGGGGCGCATGCGCGGCGCGCTGCGCACGCTGTCGACCATCGCCACCGTGATCCGCGTGTGGCGGGCGTGGCGGATGCGTTAGAGTTTCAATTCCCGGTACAGCGCGTCCACGCGCTTCTTCACGTCCTCGTCCATCGCGATCGGCCGCCCCCAGGCGCGGCTCGTCTCGCCAGGCCATTTGTTGGTGGCGTCGATGCCCATCTTGCTGCCGAGGCCCGCGACCGGCGAGGCGAAGTCGAGGTAGTCGATCGGCGTCGAGGGCACGATCAGCGTGTCGCGCGCGGGGTCCACCCTTGTCGTCAGCGCCCACACGACGTCCTTCCAGTCGCGGATGTCGACGTCCTCGTCCGTCACGACGATCATCTTGGTGTACATGAACTGGCGCAGGAAGCTCCACACGCCGAACATGACGCGCTTCGCGTGCCCCGCGTATTGCTTGCGCATCGCGACCAGCGCCAGGCGATACGAGCAGCCCTCCGGAGGCAGGTAGAAGTCGGCGATCTCCGGAAACTGCTTCTGCAGCAACGGCACGAAGACCTCGTTGAGCGCCACGCCGAGCACGGCGGGCTCGTCCGGCGGCTTGCCGGTGTAGGTCGAGTGGTAGATCGGGTCGCGGCGCAGCGTCATGCGCTCGATGGTGAGCACGGGGAAGCGCTCGACGTCGTTGTAGTACCCCGTGTGATCGCCGAACGGACCTTCGGCGGCCGTCTCGTACCCGCTCGCATCGGACGCGTCCGGCATCAGGAAGCCTTCGAGCACGATCTCGGCCGTGGCGGGTACCTGCAGGTCGTGCGACAGGCACTTCACCACTTCGGTACGGCCGCCGCGCAACAGACCCGCGAACTGGTACTCGGACAGCGTATCGGGCACCGGCGTCACGGCGCCGAGGATCGTCGCGGGATCGGCGCCGAGCGCGACCGCGACGGGAAACGGCGCGCCCGGATGCGCGAGCGTATGGTCGAGAAAGTCGAGCGCGCCGCCGCGGTGCGCCAGCCAGCGCATGATGAGCTTGTTCGGCGCGATCACCTGCTGGCGGTAGATGCCCAAGTTCTGCCGCTTCTTGTTCGGGCCGCGCGTGACGGTGAGGCCCCACGTGATGAGCGGCGACACGTCGCCCGGCCAGCAGGTCTGCACGGGCAGCCGCGCGAGG
>DATJXV010000080.1:0-4217 GCA_035499955.1 Casimicrobiaceae bacterium | reverse complement strand
CCCTTTTACCTGAAGCCGCCGGAACGCTCATTTCAGCCCCCTTACATCCGCCAGTTTACCTGTAATCGCCGCCGCCGCCGCCATCGCCGGGCTCATCAGATGCGTGCGCCCGCCGCGGCCCTGGCGGCCCTCGAAATTGCGGTTGGAAGTCGACGCGCAGCGCTCGCCCGCCTCGAGGCGGTCGTCGTTCATGGCGAGGCACATCGAGCAGCCCGGCTCGCGCCACTCGAAGCCCGCGTCGCGGAAGATGCGGTCCAGCCCTTCCGCCTCCGCCTGCGCCTTCACGAGTCCGGAACCGGGCACGACCATCGCGAGCTTGACGTTGCTCGCGACCCGGCGCCCGCGGGCGATGGCCGCCGCCAGCCGCAGGTCCTCGATGCGCGAGTTGGTGCACGAGCCGATGAAGACCTTGTCGACGTGGATGTGCGACATCGGCGTGTTCGGGCGCAGCCCCATGTAGTCGAGCGCGCGCTCGATCCCTTCGCGCTTCGTCGAATCGCGCTCCTTCTCCGGATCCGGCACGCGCTCGTCGATGGCGACGACCATCTCCGGCGACGTGCCCCAGGTCACCTGCGGCCGCATCTCGGCGGCGTTGAGCGCTATCGTCGTGTCGAAGCGCGCGCCTTCGTCGCTCACGAGCGTGCGCCAGTGCGCCACGGCGCGATCCCACAGCTCGCCGGACGGCGCCAGCGGCCGGCCCTTGATGTATCCGACCGTCTTGTCGTCCACGGCGACCATGCCGGCGCGGGCTCCTGCCTCGATCGACATGTTGCACATCGTCATGCGCGATTCCATCGACAGCGCGCGCACGGCCTCGCCCGCGAACTCGATGGCGTGGCCCGTGCCGCCGGCCGTGCCGATCCTGCCGATGATGGTGAGCACGAGGTCCTTCGCCGTAACACCCTGCGGCAGCCGGCCGTCCACGCGGATCAGCATCGACTTCGCCTTCTTTATCACGAGGCATTGCGTCGCGAGCACGTGCTCGACTTCGGAGGTCCCGATGCCGAACGCGAGCGCGGCGAACGCGCCGTGCGTGCTCGTGTGCGAGTCGCCGCACACGACCGTCATGCCGGGGAGTGTTGCGCCCTGCTCCGGGCCGATGACGTGCACGATGCCCTGGCGGCGGTCGCGGAACGGGAAGTACGCCTTCGCGCCGTGCTCTGCGATGTTCGCGTCGAGCGTTTCGACCTGCGTGCGCGAGGTCGGGTCCTGGATGCCCTCGTGCCAGTTCCTGGTCGGCGTGTTGTGGTCCGCGGTGGCGACCACCGATTGCGGCCGCCACGTCTTGCGGCCGTGCATCTTGAGCCCTTCGTACGCCTGCGGGCTCGTCACCTCGTGCACGAGATGGCGGTCGATGTAAAGCAGCGCCGTGCCGTCCGGCTCTTCGCGGACGACATGGCTGTCCCACAACTTGTCGTAGAGCGTGCGCGCCATCGCAAGCCCCGAACGCGGGGTGAATGGCGCACGGGGTATGGCTATTATCGCACAGTGCCGCGGCGACGCCGTGCGAGCAGGACGACGCCGACGACGAGCGCGACGAGCCCGAGCGGACCGAGCGCCGGCACCGACGTCGTCGCAGCGGCGCTCGCGACGTTGGTCATCGAGAAGTGGGCAGACGTGGTCAGGCCCGCCGCGGCGGCAGTCGCGGTGAAGGATCCGACGATGCCGTTGGCGGTCACGATGGGTGATGTCGCCACGCCGGCAGCCCCGGTGACGACCGTCACCGACGTGCCGCCGCCCGCGAACGTCCCCGACGCGCCGCCCAGGGGCAGGGTGAAGGTCACGGCGACGCCCGCGATCGGGTTTCCGCTCGCCCCGGCGAGCGCGGCGCGCAGCGGCTCGCCGTAGGCCGTGTTGATCGTCGCCTGCTGGTCGCCGCCGCCCATCGCGGTCAGAACGGCGTTGCCGGTGACGACGAGCGTCGCGCTCACCGGCGCGGTGGTACCCGCGTTGGTAACGAGCGCGCTCGTCGTGTTGGCGTAGGTGCCTCCGGCAAGCGCCGTGACGTCGACGACGATCGTGCATCCGCCCAGGCCGATCGAGGTGCCGGCGGGCAAAGCGAGCGCGTTGCCAGACACGCTCACGCCAGGGCACGTCCCCTTGTTGCCGCCCTCGATCGTCACGCCGGCGGGCATGGTGTCCACGAACGGCTGCGTGAGAACGAGCGTTCCGGGCGGGCCGGAGTTGTCGCTGAGGATCCTGATCGACAGCGTCCCCGTATCGCCGGCGGGTATCGAAGGCGGCAGGAATTCCTTGATGAGTCCCGGCAAGGCGAGAGTCACGGTGAGAACCGCCGTGGCCGGCAATGCATCGCCAGCGCTGGTCGCCAGTGTCGACGTGGTGTTGGTGTAGGTTCCCGGTGCCGGCGCGCTCACATTGACCACGATCGTGCAGCCCCCGGCCGGAACCGCCGTCCCCGCTGCCATCGTGATGGCGGACTGCGTCGCCGTGACACCGCCGCAGGTACCGGTGGGCGCCGTCGGAATCAGCAGGCCGGACGGCATCGCGTCGACGAAGGGCGCCGTCAATGCATAAGAGGCGCCCGTCGCGTTGCCGATCGTGATCGTCAGCGTCGAGAACTCCTGGGACTTGACGGTCAGCGGGGAGAAAGACTTCGTGAGCGCGGGCGGAAAGCCCGTGTTGGTCAGAGCGAACTTCACGGGCGCAACGCCGGGCGCGGTCGCGGTCACGGCGTACGATCCGGCGACGGCGTTCGCCGTCGCCGCCACCGTGGCCTCGCCCCGCGTGTTGGTGAGGACCATGCTTGCCGACAGCGTCGCCGACGCGCCGAAAGCCGGCGCAGCGAACGTGACCGGCACGCACGGCAGCGGCGCCCCGCCGGCGTCGGTCGCGACGACCTTGAGCGGCGTTGCGAACGGCATGCCGACCTGCGCGGACTGGCCGCTGCCGGTCGCGCCGCTCGCGGCCGCAAGCCGCCCGGCGCCCAGTCCGCTCCAGTTCGACGTGTAGCCCGTTCCGAAGTTGTAGGCCTGCATGATGGTGCGCGACCACTTGACCGGCGGTCCGAACGACGTGTCGTCCTGCACGAGGTTCGACTGCGTGTACACCAGCGCCGCGTTGACGTAGAAGCTGAGCTGCGAGCCGGAGAACGCGATGCAGACATCGGTCCACGCGTCGTACGCCGCGGGCGCACCAACATCGACGAACCCGATGTTCGAGTCGAACACGCGAAGACGCGGCATGCCGCCCGCGGTGAGCGGACTGCCCGCGCTCGCGTTGGTGAACCCGATGATCGGAAACAGGTTGCAGGCGGACGATGCACAGGTATCGCCGCCCGTCGCCGGCGAGAGTACCCCCCACATTTCGGTGCGGCGGTTCAGCGCAGCGTCACCCGGGTTGGTGCTGGCCCAGGCCGCCGGCAGATACACGCTACCGTAGATGACGGAGTATGCCGCCAGGTCCTCCTGGATGCCGCGCCCCTGCGTGTTGTAGAACGTCGACGAATACGCGGGCGGCCGGTTGGCCGCGCTGTCGCTCGAAGAAAGGGTGAGAGCGAGGACATTGGCGCGCCCCGATTGGGTTCCCGCGTTGACGAACCCGGACGGCGGGAAGCGGTCGACCTCCCATACGCCGAGCCCGGTGCCCGTGGGATAGGCGGGGTACAGGCCGGCATGCACGGTGCCGCACATGAGCAACGCGACGCACGCCGTCGCGCGAAGGATGCGCTGCGATGTCACGCTCATGGCGCGCGAAGTGTAGCGGATTCGCGGGCGACGAAGGCAACGACGCCGGGGTCGCGCGGATCGAATGCGGTTGCGGGCGTGCTGCGCAGCCAGGTCAACTGGCGCTTGGCGAGCTGGCGCGTGGCGGCGATGCCCTTTGCGCGCAGCGTCGCGGCGTCGATGCGTCCATCGAGGAACTCCCACGCCTGACGGTAGCCCACGCAGCGCATCGACGGCATATCGGGGGTCAGCGCGTAACGCCGCCGCAGATCGCGAAGCTCGTCGACGAGTCCGCTCGCGAGCATCGCGTCGAAACGCCGCGCGATCGCCTCGTGCAGCGCGGCGCGTTCGGGGGGCACCAGCGCAACGGCCACCCTCCGGTCCAGCGCCGACGCCTCGCGCCGTCCCTGCAAGGCCGAGATCGGCGTGCCGCTGACGCGGTAGACCTCGAGCGCGCGCTGGATGCGCTGGGCGTCGGTCGGCGGGAGCCTCGCTGCCGTGGCCGGGTCGACGCGCGCGAGCTCGGCGTGCAGC